>NZ_JBEXPB010000016.1:0-111930 GCF_040611795.1 Streptomyces sp. NPDC006529
GAGAAGAACTCCGGGATGTGCCGGCCGGAGGCGTGCACGCGGGCCGCGCGCACCAGCCCCGGATCCGGGGCCGCCCGCCGTCGTACGGGAGCGCTGAGCCTCAGTGGCCCTCAGTCGCTCACTCGGTGCCGATCGCGTTCAGGATGTTCATCCGGCCCGCCCGGAAGGCCGGGACCAGGGCGGCGAACAGGCCCACGAAGGCCGATCCGGCGAAGACGCCCAGGATGGTGGGCCACGGGATCTCCAGCACCTTGAGGCCCTGGAGCGCCAGCAGCTGCTGCCCGGCGACGCCCCAGCCCATGCCCAGCCCGAGCCCGAGCAGGGCGCCGAAGAGGGCGATGACCACCGACTCCAGGCGGATCATGCGGCGCAGCTGGCGGCGGGAGAGGCCGATGGCGCGCATCAGACCGATCTCGCGGGTCCGCTCGACCACCGAGAGGGCGAGGGTGTTCACGACGCCCAGCACCGCCACGATGATCGCGAGGGCGAGCAGGCCGTAGACCATGTTGAGCAGCTGCCCGACCTGGTCCTTGATGGTCTTCTTGAAGTCGGTCTGGTTGCGCACGTCGTACTGCGGGTACGCGGCCATCGCCTTCTTCATGGCGTCGTAGGCGGTCTGCTGCTTGCCGTCCTCGGCCTTGGCGAACATGATCAGGTTCTGCGGCATCCGGTCGGCCGGCACGTACTGCGCGGCCGTCGCGATGCTCGTGTACATCGCGCCCTTGTCGATGCTGCCCTCGTCCGAGGTGATCGCCGCGAGCTTCAGCCTGGCCGCCGCCCCCTCCTTGAAGGCGACCGTCAGCTCGTCACCGAGTTTCAGGCCGTGCGCGCTCGCATAGGTCTGGCCGACCGACATGGCGTTTTTGCCGTACGCGGCCTTCAGCTCGCCGGAGACGGTCTTCTTGCGCAGGTCGTCGGCGTAGGTCGGGTCCGCGGCGGAGAGCGTCTTGTCCTCGCTCTTGCCGTCCGGAGTGGTCAGCTTGGCGTCGAGGATCTTGTACGCGGTGACGTGGTCGATGCCGGGGACCGCGCGCAGCGTCTTCTCGGCCTGCGGGAGCACCGGCTGCCCGTTCTGCGACTGGATGATGAAGTCCGCGCCGACCGAGCGGTCGAGTTCGTCGGTGGCGGAGGCCACCATCGAGGAGCCGACCACGGACAGGCAGGCCACCAGGGCCAGGCCGATCATCAGCGCGGCGGCCGTGGCGCCCGTACGCCGCGGGTTGCGCAGCGCGTTGCGCTCGGCGAGCCGGCCGACGGAACCGAAGGGCCGCAGCACCGCCCCGGCGAGCACCCGGACCACGACGCCCGCCAGCAGCGGGCCGATCACGATGAAGCCGATCAGGGACAGGACCACGCCCAGCCCGAGCCACAGCGACCCGGTGGCCGCCTTGTCGGCGCCCGCGGCGGCGACCAGGGCGGCGCCGCCGATCGCGGTGAGGACCAGGCCGAGGACGGCGCGGACCACGCCCGCCGTGCGGTCGCCGGGGGTACCGGCGTCGCGCAGGGCGGCCATCGGGGAGACCTTGCCCGCGCGGCGGGCCGGGAGGTAGGCGGAGACGACGGTGACGACGACCCCGAGCACGATGCCGAGGACCGGGGTGCTCCACCGCACGGTCAGGTCGTCGGTGGACAGGTGCATGCCCACCAGGCCCATGAGCTTCATCAGGCCGACGGCCAGGCCGACGCCCGCAGCCACGCCGAGCACCGAGCCGACCACCCCGAGCAGGAACGCCTCGACCAGGACGGAGCGGTTGACCTGCTTGCGGTCGGCGCCGATGGCGCGCATCAGGCCGATCTCGCGGGTGCGCTGGGCGACCAGCATCGAGAAGGTGTTGAAGATCAGGAAGATGCCGACGAGGAACGCGATCCCGGCGAAGGCGAGCATCGCGTACTTCATGACGTTCAGGAACGAACCGACGCTCTTGCGGCCCGCGTCCGCGGACTCCTTGGCGGTCTGGAGCTTGTAGGTGCCCGGGCCGACGGCGGTGGCGATGTTCTTCTTCAGCTGGTCGTCGCTCACGCCGTCCTTGGCGACGACGTTGACGTGGGTGAAGGTGCCGCGGGCGCCGAGCAGGCCCTGCTGGGCGGTGGCGGTGTCGAAGTAGACGACGGCCGCACCGGGGTTGGTCACGGTGAAGGCGGCGATGCCGCTGATCCGCGCGCGGAGGTCGCCGGTGATGGCGATCGTGCGCAGCTCGTCGCCGAGGGCCAGGTGGTGCTTCTTCGCCGTGTCGGCGTCGACCATCACCTCGGTGGGGCCGCGCGGCGCGTGCCCGGAGGTGATCTTCATGGACTTGAGCTCGTTGTCGTTCCAGTTGCCCGCCAGCGTCGGGGCGCCGGTCGTCGAGCCCATGTTCTCGTTCTTGGCGTCGACCACCGTCACGGCGGCCGAGATGACGCCGCCCTCGGCGGACTTGACGCCCTCGACCTTCCTGATCTGGTCGACGACCGTGCCCGCCAGCGCCTCGGGGCGCCCGCGCTGCTGGTTCTCGCCGTCGTCCCCGGCCTCCTTGGGGCTGACGGTGACGTCGGCGCTGGTGACCCCGAAGAGCTTGTCGAAGGTCGTGTTCATCGTGTCCGTGAACACGAGGGTGCCGCAGACGAAGGCGACGGAGAGCAGCACGGCTATCGCCGAGAGCGCCATCCGCCCCTTGTGCGCCGCGAAGTTGCGCAGCGAGGTCTTCAGGACGGTCATGACGTCCGCCCGCGCGCGTCGAAGTCCTTCATGCGGTCCAGGACCAGCTCGGCGGTCGGGTCGAACATCTCGTCTACGATCCGGCCGTCCGCGAGGTAGAGCACCCGGTCCGCGTAGGACGCGGCGACCGGGTCGTGGGTGACCATGACGATGGTCTGGCCCAGCTCGTCGACCGAGCGGCGCAGGAAGCCCAGCACCTCTGCCCCGGCCCGCGAGTCCAGGTTCCCGGTCGGCTCGTCCCCGAAGATGATCTCGGGGCGGGCCGCCAGGGCCCGGGCCACCGCCACGCGCTGCTGCTGGCCGCCGGACAGCTGGGTCGGGCGGTGCTTCAGGCGCCCCGCGAGACCGACCGTCTCCACGACCTGGTCCAGCCACTGCTGGTCGGGCCTGCGGCCCGCGATGTCCATCGGGAGCGTGATGTTCTCCAGCGCGTTCAGCGTCGGGAGCAGGTTGAACGCCTGGAAGATGAAGCCGATCCGGTCCCGGCGCAGCTGCGTGAGCTTCTTGTCCTTCAGACCGGTGATCTCGGTGTCGGCCAGGTGGATCCGGCCGCTGCTCACCGTGTCGAGGCCCGCGAGGCAGTGCATCAGTGTGGACTTGCCGGAACCCGACGGTCCCATGATCGCGGTGAACCGGCCGCGGTGGATGTCCACGTCGACGCCGTCGAGGGCCACCACGCGGGTCTCGCCGGTGCCGTAGGCCTTGACGACCTCCCGCGCTCGCGCCGCGACGGCCACATGCCCTCCAGCGCCCCCGTGCCGGGTATCGGTCAGTGCGGTTGTCACGGTGTTCTCCTCGGTTGGTGCGTGCGACTGTCGCGGGTACGACGGGCGGGGCCCGTCCGGGGGCCGGCCCCACCCCCGTGGGAGCCGCCCCCCAGCGGCCCGTAGGAACCAGTTAAGAAGCCGTGAGGACTTTCGGCCTCCTCCGTCGGGACGAAAGGCCCCTGCTCCTTACTGCGGAGCAACCCCTAGGGGATGTCACCCCTGCGGGCGAGGAGACCTGGGGGATACCGCCGGTACGGCCGCGGTGAGATGGTGTTCTCCGCCCATGCGTGCACAGTGAAGGGATCCAGGTGGGTACGGGGGAGACGGGAACGGGGGCCGACGCCGACACGGGCGCGGCCGCGGACACGGACGCGAACACGGACACGGACGCGGACGCGGACGCGGACGCGGGTACGACGAAGCCGGGGGCCGCCGGAGCCGACGGGGCGCGCGCCCGTCCGCGTACCGCCGTGGTCGCCGCACTGATGCTCACCATGGGCCTGGTCGCCCTCGACAGCACCATCGTGGCCACCGCCGTCCCCCAGATCGTCGGCGATCTCGGTGGCTTCTCCGTCTTCTCCTGGCTCTTCTCCGGCTACCTGCTCGCCGTCACCGTCTCCCTGCCCGTGTACGGGAAGCTCTCCGACACCTTCGGCCGCAAACCCGTGCTCCTCTTCGGGGTCGCCCTCTTCCTCCTCGGCTCGCTGCTGTGCGCGGCCGCCTGGAACATGGCCGCGCTGATCGCCTTCCGCATCGTCCAGGGGCTGGGCGGCGGCGCCCTCCAGGGCACCGTGCAGACGCTGGCCGCCGACCTGTACCCGCTGAAGGAACGGCCGCGGATCCAGTCCCGGATGTCCACCGTGTGGGCCACCTCCTCCGTCGCCGGTCCCGCGGTCGGCGGGCTGCTCGCCGCCTACGCCGACTGGCGCTGGATCTTCCTGATCAACCTGCCGCTGGGCGGGCTGGCGCTGTGGCTGATCGTCCGGCACCTGGCCGAGCCGGTACGGGCCCGGGGCACCCGGGGGCCCATCGACTGGGCGGGCGCGCTCGCCGTCTTCGCCTGCGGCGGGCTGCTGCTCTTCGCGCTGGTCCAGGGCGGGGTCGCCTGGCCCTGGCTGTCCGCGCCGTCCCTGGGCCTGCTGGCCGGGAGCGCGGTGCTGGCGGCGGTGGTGGTCCGGGTGGAACGCCGGGCCGAGGAACCGATACTGCCGGGGTGGGTCTGGCGCCGGCGCACCATCGCCGCCGTCAACCTCGCGATGGCCGCGCTGGGCCTGCTGATGGTGGCGCCCATGGTGTTCATGCCGACCTACGCCCAGGCCGTCCTCGGACTCGGCCCCATCGGCGCCGGGTTCGTCATGTCCGCCATGACCCTGAGCTGGCCGATATCCGCCGCCTTCAGCCAGCACGTCTACCGGCGGATCGGCTTCCGCGACAGCGCCGTGATCGGCATGTCCCTGGCCGCCGCCGTCCTCTACTCCTTCACCCTGCTCCCCGCGCACGCGCGGCCCTGGCAGCCCGCGCTCGTCATGCTCCTGCTCGGCTGCGCCCTCGGCCTGTTCCAGCTGCCGCTGATGATCGGCGTCCAGGCCACGGTGGGCTGGGCGGAGCGCGGCACCACCACCGCGTCCGTCCTCTTCTCCCGGCAGGTCGGCCAGAGCGTCGGCGCCGCGCTGCTGGGGGCCGTCGCCAACGCCACCATCGCCGCCCGGCTCGCCGACGCCCCGATGGGCGGGCTGCCGGCCCGCCTGGACGACGTCTCCCAGGCCCTCGCGGAGCCGGGCGCGCTGCCCGCCGCGGCCGCCGACTACCTGCGGGCCTCGGTGGCCACCGCCGTGGACCACATCTACCTGGGGGCGACCGCGGCCGCGGTGGCCGCCGTACTGGCGCTGCTCCTGCTGGCGCCCCGCCGCTTCCCGGTGCTGACGGAGGCCCAGGACCGGGAGGACCGCGAGGGCCGCGAGGACCGGGAGGACCGGGAAGGCTGAGCGCAAGGGGCCGGGCGGGGGCGCCGGGCGCGCGGTCCTCCCGTACGCCCGAACGGCCCACCGGCGTGGCGGACTTGTCATGGACCCGGTCACGCGGTAGACCACGGACGGGGACCGAACGGGGGGAAACGACACATGGCCTGGCTGCCCGCACTGCTCACGCTCGTCGCCGGACTGCTCCTGGGGTACCGGACCCTGCGCGCCCACCCCGGCCTGGTGACCGGCCGCGACGGCCGGCTCTCCACGTCCAGGACGCTCGCCGCCGCCTGGACCGGGCTGCTCGTGTGGATGCTGCTCGTGCTGCTGGCATACGGACTGACCCGGGGCATCGGCTGGTTCCAGGGCCCGCAGAACCCGTTCTCCTCCCTGACGAGCGTCTACCTGCCGCTGCTCGGCGGCCCGTACCTGGCCCTCATCGGCGCCAAGGGCGTGGTCGGCCTGCGCGTGCAGCACGGCCACCTCTTCAAGCCGGAGAAGAAGTCCGCGCCGGGCGCCGCGCCCACCGGACCCACCGCCCCCGCCGAGCGGCTGCCGATGGGCGAACTCATCTCCAACGACTCCGGCCAGACCGACCTGATGGACCTCCAGTACGTCGCCTTCAGCATCGTCACGATGCTCTACGTCGCCGCGTTCTTCGTGGCCGACGTGGGCGCGGGCCTGCCGAAGCTGCCCACGGAGATGTGGGCGCTCACCGGCGCCCCCGCCGCGGCCTACCTGCTCAACAAGGTGGCCACCCGCCCCAACCCGGTCATCACCCGCGTCACGCGCACGGGTGACCTCCTGCACGTCGAGGGCGGCGGCTTCTGCGACGACCCCCTGCACGGCAAGGTCCGGGTCACCGTCGGCGACGAGCCGCAGCGGGAGGCGGACCTCGTCAGCGACGGCACCCTGACCCTCCTGCGCCCGCCCCCCGCGGACGGCCCCGAGCAGCCGTTCACGGTGCACGTGACCTCGCGCGGCCTGCGCAGCGACCCGTACGTCTACCGGCCCCCGGCGCCGGTGGCCGACCCAGCTCCGGTGGCGGTACCGGTGGTCGAGGCCGAACTCGTCGCCACGGCGGACGCGGTGGCGGTGCCCGTCGTCCCGCAGCGGCCCGCCGCGCCCGCGCCGGAGCGGGAAGCCGCGCCCGCCCTCGCGCCCGCGCCCTGCGACGAGCCGCCCGCGCGGCCGTAGGGCGGGCGGGCCGGGCAGGCGAGCCGCCTCACCCCTCGCCCTTGTGCCGGGCGTAGTACCGCGCCACCCGGGCCCGGTTGCCGCAGATCCCGGCCACGCACCAGCGCCGCCGCGCGTTCGCGGGCAGGAAGAGCAGCTCGCACTCCGCGCCCTCGCAGCCGCGGACCTCCCGCACGCGGGGGTCGGTCAGCAGGTCCGCCGCCGCCCCGGCCAGTTCGGCCGCGAGCCGCCGCCCGGGGTCCTCGGCCCGCCGGTGCACGGCCGCCGTGAGCCCGCCGGACTGCGTCCAGACGAGTTCGCGGTGCGCGGGGGCCGCCGCCATGGCCTCGTTCAGGGCCCGCAGCGCCCCGGCGGGCGGGCGCTCGCCCTGCCGCGCCACTTCGAGCGCGACCCGCGCCGCCTCCCGTACCGCGTGGACGCGGGTCAGGTCCGCGCCGCTCACCCGGGCCGCCGGGGTCAGCCGTCCCGGCTGCGCCGCCAGCCAGGCGGTGAGGCCCTCCGGGGTCGCGATCAGGTCCCCGAACGCCGGGGACCGGGTGTTGAGGAGGTCCAGCGCGAGCGGCTCACCGAGGAGCGGGAAGGTCACGGTCACGGCTCCACCCTAGCGCGCGACTAATGACAACGAAACCCCTTGACCCATTAGGCCGCACCGGGCAAGACTAATGCCTCCAAGCCAAGGGGAGGCATGTGATGAGCACTCCGCTCACCGTTTCGGTTCCGCAGGTCCACCACCGGTACGCCGACGTCGACGGCGTCCGCGTCTTCTACCGCGAGACCGGCCCCGCCGACGCCCCCGTCCTCCTGCTGCTGCACGGCTTCCCGACCGCCTCGCACCAGTTCCGGCGGCTGATGGACGCCCTCGGCGCCACGCACCGCCTCATCGCCCCCGACTACCCCGGCTTCGGCCACACCGAGGCGCCGGCCGGATTCACGTACACCTTCGACCGGCTCGCCGACATCGTCGAGGGGTTCACCGAAGCCCTCGGCCTCGACCGCTACGCCCTCTACGTCTTCGACTTCGGGGCGCCCGTCGGCCTGCGGCTCGCCACCCGCGCCCCCGAGCGGATCACCGGCCTCATCGTCCAGAACGGCAACGCCTACGAGGACGGACTCTCCGACACCGCCCGGGAGTTCGCGGGACTGCGCCGCGAGGTGCCCGGCAGCGAGGAGCGGGTCCGGGGCCTGTTCACCCCCGGCGGCACCTGCTTCCAGTACGAGACCGGCGTCGCCGACCCCACCCTGCTCTCCCCCGACAGCTGGACCCTGGACCAGCACTTCCTCGACCTGCCGGGCCGCGCCGACGCCCAGGCCGACCTCGCCTTCGACTACGGCGGCAACATCACGCTGTACCCGCTCTGGCAGGAGTGGCTGCGCACGCACCGGCCGCCCGCGCTCGTCCTGTGGGGCACCGGCGACCCCTTCTTCCTCCCGGCGGGCGCGACGGCGTACGCGCGCGACCTGCCCGACGCGGACGTCCACCTCTTCGAGGGCGCGGGCCACTTCGCCCTGGAGACCCACCTGCCGCACATCGCGGCCCTCGCCGACCGCTTCCTGACCGGCCTGCGAACGGCCTGACCCCGGCCGGGACCCCGGCCGGGCGGACCAGGCCGGTGGGACCGGCCGGCCGGAGGCAGCGCCTCAGCCCTCCGCCGGAGCGCGGCCCGTCAGGGCCGCCAGGCTGGAGCGGACGTGGTTCATGTGCGCCCGCATCTCCTCCTGGGCCGCCTCGTGCTCCCGCAGGATCCGCTCCGTCTCGCGCACCGTGCGCTCCTCCCGCGCCCGCGCCAGCGCCAGCAGCTCCGCCGCCCGCGCCTCCGCGTCCTCCTGGCCGTGCCGGGCCGCCTCCTCCTGCTCCGCGAAGGCCCGCCGGGCCGCCTCCAGCTCCCCCTGGCCGTGCCGCTCCAGCTCCGCGAGCCGCGCCTCCACCGCGGCCTCGCGCGCCGCCAGCTCCCGCTCCGCCGCCTCCCACCGCTCCGCGTGCTCCCGGTCGCGCTCGGCGAGCAGCGCCTCGGCCCGGCGGCTCGTCTCGGCCAGGGCCTCCTGCGCCTGCGTCCGCCAGTCCGCCGCCTCCTCGCGGGCCGCCGCCCGCATCTCCTCCGCCTCCCGCCGGGCCCGCTCCAGCCCCTGCCGGGCCCGGACCTCCGTCTGGTCCCGCACCGCCCCGGCGTCCTGGCGGGCCAGCTCCGCCACCCGCTCCGCGTGCGCCTCGGCGGCGCCCAGGATCGCCGACACGTCGGCGCGCGCGTCCGCCCGTACGCTCTCCGCCTCTTCCTCCACCAGCGCCAGGATCCGCCGCGCCCGCTCGCTCAGGTCGTCGTACGTCTGGGGCGCGAGCGTGGCCACCACCGCGGCCAGGCGCTGCGCCTCCGCCTCCAACTGCCGCTCCAGCACGGTCAGCCGGGCCACCCGCTCCCAGGCCTCGTCCCGGCCGCCGGCGAGCCGGGCGAGGTACCGGTCCACCTGATCGGTCCGGTAGCCGCGGCCGCGCACGGTCTCGAAACCCCGGTGACGCGGTGACATGGGTGCACTCATCCTGGAAAACGCCTCTCTCGCGTGGCGTGCGGCGTGTGGCCGATGCGGGGTGGTTCCTGTCAAGGATGCGTCATTTACGTACAGAAGCGGCAATGGCCGGGCCGTGACCCCGTTCGGGGGTCCCGGCCCGGCCACTCATCAGAGATGCCCGGACGGTCACCGGATCAACCGGGGACCGGACAGACCGCCCGCGGCGGCCGGAGCAGGGTTCGGGTCAGAGGAGCCCGTCCCACATCTGCTCCAGCAGCACCGACCACCAGTTCTCCGGCGACGCCAGCGCCGCACTGTCCAGCGCCGCCAGCTTCAGCTGGAAGTCGGCCGTCCAGCGCCCCGCCTGTTCGGGCGTCAGGTGCAGGCGCAACCGCCACATGTACCCCAGCATCGCCATGCAGCGCGCGAACTGGGGCAGGCTCGAATTCACGAACTGCGGCGGCACCGGAGCACCGCCCGGACCCGCCTCCACCGGCACCGCCACGATGTGCGCCGTGCCGTACTGCACGCAGATCGCCCGGCCGAAGTCGCTGCCCACCACCAGGTACGAACCCGCGTCCGACGCGGGCTGCACCTGCCGCTGCGCCGCCATCTCCGCCAGCGTCGGCACCGGCTGGCCCGGCACCGCCTGCGCCCAGAAGAACGGACCGAAGTCCACCGGCAGACCCGACCACACCAGCGTCTGCGCCACGATCTCCGGCACGCCCTGGCGCGACACGGCACGCTGCTCGAACCGGAAGACGCCCTGCGGGCCGAAGGCCTGGTTCAGCTCCGCCGCGATCGCCTCCAACGGGATCGCCGGCTCCAGCGGCACCTGCGGCAGCGGCGCGCGCACCGGCGCCGGGCGCGCCGGACCGTCCGCCACCTGGTGCAGCTCGCCCTGGTGCGTGAGGAGGTGCCGCATGCCCTGCTGACGGCCCGCGTGATCCGTTCCGTACGGCGCCACGCTCGTGATCCGCACCTGCGGCCAGGTCTCCCGGATCATCCGCGCGCAGTAACCGCCGGGCAGCTCGCAGGACGCCAGCTCCGTGTGCAGCTCCAGCACCTGCTGCGGCGGCACGCCCATCGCGCGCAGCTCGTGCAGGATCTGCCACTCCGGGTGCGGGGTACCGGGCGCCGAGCGGCGGATCAGCTGCTGCTCGGAACCGTCCTGGCCGCGGTAGCGCAGCACGGCCTGGTAGCCGGGACCGACCGTCGGCACTCCGGGCTGCTGCGGCGCCTGGGGGGCGTGCGGCTGCTGCGGCGCAGGCGGTACGGGCCCGGGCGGCGCCGGGGGCCGCCCCGCGGCGGCCGGACCCGCCAGCATCGTCGCGGCGTGCGGAGCGCCCGCACCGGGCGCACCGGGCGGACCCGGAGGCGCCGGCGGCTGACCCACCGCGGGACCGGCCAGCATCGTCGCGGCATGCTGCACCGCACCACCCGGCGCACCCGGCGGACCAGGAGGCGCGGGCGGCTGACCCGGCCCCTGCCCACCCGGAGCACCCGGCGGACCCGGAGGCGCCGGCGGCTGACCCACCGCCGGACCGGCGAGCATCGTCGCGGCATGCTGCACCCCGCCGCCCCCGGTGCCACCCGGCGCACCCGGCGGACCGGGAGGCGCGGGCGCCTGGCCCACGGCGGGCGAGGCCAGCATCGTCGCGGCGTACTGCGCGCCCCCACCCGGCGCACCCGGCGGACCGGGAGGCGCGGGCGGCTGACCCGCGCCGGGCGCACGCCCCGCACCGGGCGCACCGGGCGCACCGGGCGGACCCGGCGGCACCGACGGCGACGGCCGGTTCACCCGGGCCTTGCTCGTCGGCGCGTCGGCAATGTCACTCCCCCGCACCGGCGGCGCGGCGGCGGGCCCACCGGGAGCCGCGGGCGCACCGGGCTCGGCCGCCCCCGCGCCCGGCAGCGGCAGCGGGCCCGCACCGAGCGCCGGAGCGATCGCGGTCGCGGGCAGCTGGCTGCCCCCCGAAATGAGCTGCGTCTTGGCCTCCGCCGAGACCGCGGGCGCCCCCGGACCCTCCAGGTCGCTCCCGGACAGCGGCGGCGCGAACACCGTCGCGGGCAGCGGCACGGACACGTCGTCCGGCCCCGCGTTCACGTCCGTACCGGCCCACGGCGTCGCCCCGACGGGCTCCGCGGCGGGCGCGGCCGGCGCGGCCGACGCGGCGGGAGCAGCGGCGGCGGGCGTGGCCGGGGTAGCCGGGGCGCTCTCCGGAGCGGTCCGCTCGTACGCGGGCCCATCCGCACCGGCGTGCGCACCCGGGGCCCCGCCCGACGACGGCTGCGCCGCCCCCGGCCCGGCCGCCCTCGGCGCGATGCCCGCCCGGTCCGCCGCCTCCTGGAGCCACTCCGGCGGGCTCAGGATGAACGACGTCTGCTCCGCGTCGATCCGCGGCGACGGCACCGAAGGCTCGGGCGCCGTCGCCGACGCCCCGTACTCCTCCTCGTACCGCCGGATGACCTCGCCCACCGGCAGCCCCGGCCACAGCGTCGCCTCACCGCTGTCGCGCGCGATCACCAGCCGCTGACGGCCGCCCGCCGACACCGGACCGGCCGGGCGGTCCTCCGCCCACACCACGAAACCGAGACCGAACTCCCGTACCCGCACCTCACGGTGCTGATAACCGGGAACGTCCCCGTTGATCCACTCCTCGGCGCGCTCCTGCGCCTGCGCAAACGTCACCACCGCGCCGTCACCCCTCCACCGCTACCGGAACCGAACGCGCGAATCCGCCGTCCACCATCAGACCGGCCACCGTCTCCAGCTCCGGCGGATTACCCGCCAACCGTTCGAGAAAGGCGTCGAAATCGGCACCGCACGGCAGCAGCAGACGCTCCACCCGCTCCCGCACCGACCAGCCGTCCCGATCGCGCGCGTCGTCGTACGGAGAGAACCACACCGAACCGGGCGCCTCGCCCCTGACCTTCACCGCGAGCAGCCCGCCCTGCGCGAAGGCCACGCACAGGTAGTCCTTCGTCAGGTGGTCCCGCAGACACTTGTTGATGTAGACGAGGTCGTTGACCGCCGCCTCCTCACGCACCGTGAAGAACGGCTGGTCCACCAGCAGACCCAGCTCCACGTCCAGCCCCGCACCGGCCGGCGCGCAGCCGCCCGCCGCCTTCAGGAACGAGCGGTACGCCTCCGGCAGCCGGTAGCCGAGATCCTCCTCGACCCCCAGCACCTGCGCCTCGGACACCGACACCACCGACTTCGGCAGCCTCAGGTGCACCGGACGCACCTCCTGCAACGCCCGCGTCCCGCGCTTCTCGTGGTCCACCGGCGCCGTCGCCAGCCCCGCGTGATGCCTCAGCAGCGCCTTCACCTCGACCGGAACCAGCTCCAGGCGCCGCGAACCCGCCACGTGGTGCCAGGTCCAGCCGTGCGGGGTCGCCACCGGACCCACCGTGTCCCACAGCTCGTGCCCCGCCGCGCGCATGGCGGCGTTCGCGGACACGATGTCCGTCAGCCGCAGCTCGTCGACACCGAAACCCTCCGGCGGTTCGGCGATCTCCACCGCCGCCCGCGCGTACCGCGAGAAATCGGGATGCCCGTCCCCGCTCATCCGCACCCCCTGGGGATGGCGCGCGGCCCGGACGGGGTCCGGGAAATGCACGACCTGCCCCGAGTACGCGGCGTTGGGTGGCGCGGCCTGCTGCCCGAGCCGACCTGTCGTCATGGCGGTAGCCCCCTGCTGGATCTGGCTGGTTCCGCACAGCCTATGCGGTGCGGCAAGACCGGCACCCTCCCCAGGCCGGGCCCCTGACGGACGCCCGCGGCCCCCGGCCGGGAACATCCGAATTGATACGAATATTCGACCCCGCTTCCCCACCACAGGGGACATTTGACAGGCTGTCCCCGCAGCACGGGGGCGTGCGCGACAGCGGCCCGACAGCGGTCGGCGCCGCGGCCACGGGAGGGAAAGCGCCACATGCGGAACACGATTGCCAGCACACCGGCCCGCCCGGACCAGCCCACGGGACCCACCGGGCCCACGGACCGGACGAGCCCCACCAGCCCCACCGGCCCCCTGGGACCCAGGGGCCCCATCGGCCCGGGCGGAGGCGCACCCGACGGCGCCACCGCCCACGCCACCGGCACCGCCGGCGACCCCAGACTCCGCTGGAGCAGCACCGACGGTCCCGCCGTCCCCGTCCTGCGCTTCCGCCGCGACGGCATCCTCCCCACCATCGCCGCCGCCCTCTCCGTCCGCGGCGGCACCCTCACCGGCACCGCCGGCAAAGCCGACCAGCCACCCGTCCTGCACCCCCTCGTCCAGGACTTCCTCGACACCCTCACCAGCGGCCAGCGCGAACGCTTCACCGGCCGCTGCCCCGAAGCGATCCTGCTCTCCCGCCACCTCACCGCCGTCGAGGAAGGCCGCAGCCGACGCGCCTCCCGCAAACCCCTCACCCCCAACGAAGCACGCCGCTCCCTCAAACACTCCAAGATCACCGCCAGCCGCATCCGCGAAGCCGGCGACCCCCTCCACGGCAGCTACGCACCCCCCTGCCGCTCCTGCGACGCCCTCCTCGCCCACTTCGGCGTCCGCGCCGTCGACCTCACCGCACCCGCCACCGCCCCCGAGAAGGCCTGACCAGATGACCGCCTCAGCCTCCTACGACCGCTCCTCGGCCACCCGCTTCCCCCAGGCCGTCGACACCGCCCTGCGCACCGCCGGCTGGCAGCCCGGCCGCTGGGACATCAAACAGGCCGAGTACTGGGCCGACTCCCTGCGCGACCACACCACCCCCGCCGGCCACCGCCACACCGTCTTCCCCGCCGCCGTCGAGGCCTGGGCCGAATTCGGCGGCCTCACCCTCACCGCCCCCGGCCCCGGACGCCAGATAGCCCCCGCCCCCGTCCGCATCGACCCCCTCACCGGCCTGCACCTCGCCCGCACCTTCGCCGACCTCGGCCGCGCCCTCTCCACCCGGCTCTGCCCCCTCGGCACCGAAGGCGACGGAACCTCCCACCTCGCCCTCGACGCCGAAGGCCGCGTCTACGCCATCGACCACAGCGGCGACTGGTACCTCGGCGCGAGCATCGACGAAGCCCTCACCGCCCTCCTCACCGGCCTCCAGCCCACCCGCCTCAGGACCGCGGCCCCCCAGACCTGACCCCCGGCCGGCCCACCCCCGGAGCCGCCCCGGAACCGGACCCGGAACCGGCCCCGGCCCCGCACCCCGGCAGCACCGCCGACACCCGGAACCCCCCGCCGTCCGTCGGACCCGACACGAACACCCCGCCCAGTCCGAGCACCCGCTCCCGCATGCCGACCAGCCCGTTCCCCCCGCTCGGCAGCCCCGGCTCCGCCGCCTCGCCGTCACACGGACCGTTCTCCACCTGCATCGCCACCTCCCCCTCCCGATGCGCGAGCCGCACGGTCACCCGCGCACCCGGCGCGTGCTTGTGGCAGTTCGTCAACGCCTCCTGCACCACCCGGAACGCCGTCTGCTCCACCTCCGCCGCGTACCCCGCCGGACCCCCGTGCACCTCGAACACCACGGCCATCCCCGCCGCCCGCGACTGCCCGACCAGCACCTCCAGCTCCGCCAGCGACGGCCCCTCCTCCACCACCGCGGCCAGAGCCACCGGCGCCCGAGCCGGAGCCGGCGCGGCCGACGACGCCCGCAGCACCCCGAGCATCTCCCGCAACTCCGTCAGCGCCTGGCGCCCCATGTCACCCACCAGCGCCGCATTGCGCACCGCCTTCGCCGGATCCTTCACCGCCACCGCCTCCAGCGCCGCCGCGTGCACCACCATCAACGACACCCGGTGCGCCACCACGTCGTGCATCTCCCGCGCGATCCGGGTCCGCTCCTCCGTACGGGCCCACTCCGCCCGCTCCTCCGCCCGGTCCGCCAGCAGCGACAGCTCCCGCTCCAGCGAATCCGCACGCTCCTGCAGGCTCTCCATCAACCGCCGCCGCGCCCCGATGTACAGCCCGAACAGCACCGGCGGCACCGTCAGCGCCACCGCCATGAACACCGACAGCACGACGACCAGGAACGGCTCCCCCTCCACGTCCCCGCGCGTGCGCACGTACGTGACGACGAAGGTCCCCACGAGCGCCATCGACCCCAGCACGGCCGTGACCCGCTTCGGCGCCTCGGACGCCGCCAGCGTGTACAGCCCCACCACGCCCAGCAGGAACCCCATCACCGCGGGCGTGATCGCGATCCCCAGCAGCACCACGGGCACGGGCCACCGCCGGCGCACCACGAGCGCACCCCCGACGACCACCCCCAGCAGCACCCCGAGCACCGGGGGCACCCCGGCCTCCCGCGCGAAGGGCACGCCCTCGAACCCGCACTCGACGGCCGACACCACGCCGAGCCCCACGTCGAAGGCGGCCTCCCGCCGCCGCTCCCACCACCACGGCCCGTCCCGCCCGGCCCCGCCCCGCTCTTCCCCCGTCAAGGTCATACGGCCAGCGTACGCACGGCCCGCAGCACAGACCCGCCGATGATTCCCGCAAACCCCCGGTAATCGCACGTACGACTGAACCGTCCGCCGACCGAGACCTGAATCCCGCATTCCGGACAACCATGTCCGCATGAGCACATACGCCGACTTCGAATCCCTGCGCACCGCACCGGAGCGCAAGCGCCACCCCAACGCCAAGGACGACCTCCGCGTCAAGGCCCGCGCACTGCGCCTGGAGGGCATGACCTACGAGCGGATCCAGCGGGAACTGGGCTGCTCGAAGAGCTCCATATCCCTCTGGGTCCGCGACCTCCCGAAACCGGAGCGGCGCAAGAAGCCGGTCGGCACGGACATGGTGCGGGCGCAGCAAGGGCGGCGAGAGGCCCACGAACGCCGCAAGGCCGAGTACGCGGCGACACGCCGGGCGGCGCGGGAGCAGATCGGAGCCGTCTCCGACCGCGAGCTGTTCATCCTCGGCGTCGGCCTCTACTGGGCCGAGGGCGGCAAGACCAAACCGCATCGGCCCCAACCGCAGTTCACGTTCACGAACAGCGACCCGGACATGGTCAGAACGTTCCTCGCGTGGCTGCGCCTCGTGGGCGTCACGGAGGACCACCTCCGGTTCACCCTGCAGATCCACGAATCCGCCGACGTGGCGGGCGCGGAGCGGTACTGGATCGAGGTCGTGGGACTCGACGCCTCCCACTTCGGCAAGACCACGCTCAAGCGGCACAACCCGCGCACGAACCGCAAGAACGTCGGCGACACCTACCGGGGCTGCCTCGCCGTACGCGTCCTGAGAGGCTCTGATCTATACCGTCGCGTCGAAGGCGCCTGGTGCGGCATAGTGGGTGCCGTCAATTCAACGGCCTGACAGTAATGTCCGGTTTTAGCTGATTTAGTCCCCTGTGGTGTAATTGGCAGCACTGAGGCTTTTGGTGCCTTATGTCCGGGTTCGAGTCCTGGCGGGGGAGCTCTTCGCGTTCGGGTCCCGACCTCCGTGGTCGGGACCCGGCTTCGTTTACGGCCCCCCACCCCCCGGTATCCTTCGTGCGTCCAGCACCCGAAGCCGAAGGGCCCACCCGTGAGCGCCAATCGCCCGGCAGCCGTCGTCGTACTCGCAGCGGGGGAAGGCACCCGCATGAAGTCCGCGACCCCCAAGGTTCTCCACGAGATCTGCGGGCGCACGCTCGTCGGCCACGTCGTCGCCGCCGCGCGCGAGCTGGACCCCGCGCACCTCGTCGTGGTCGTCGGCCACGCCCGTGAGCAGGTCGTCGCGCACCTCGCCGACATCGACGCGGGCGTCCGTACCGCCGTGCAGGCCGAGCAGAACGGCACCGGGCACGCCGTCCGGATGGGCCTGGAGGAGCTGGGCGGGGAGATCACCGGCACGGTGGTCGTCGTCTGCGGCGACACCCCCCTGCTGACCGGCGACACGCTGGCCCAGCTCACCGCGACGCACGAGGCCGACGGCAACGCCGTCACCGTGCTGACGGCCGAGGTGCCCGACTCCACCGGCTACGGGCGGATCATCCGCGACGCGGCCACCGGCTCGGTGACCGCGATCGTCGAGCACAAGGACGCCACCGACGCCCAGCGGGCGATCCTGGAGATCAACTCCGGGGTGTTCGCCTTCGACGGCGTGCTGCTGAGCGACGCGCTCGGCAAGGTCCGTACCGACAACAGCCAGGGCGAGGAGTACCTCACCGACGTGCTGGAGATCCTGCGCGAGAGCGGGCACCGCGTCGGCGCGGCGGTCGGCGGGGACCACCGCGAGATCCTGGGGATCAACAACCGGGTGCAGCTGGCCCAGGCGCGCGCGCTGCTGAACGCGCGGCTGCTGGAGCGGGCGATGCTGGCGGGCGTGACGGTGGTCGACCCGGCGTCCACCTTCGTCGACGTGGGCGTGACCTTCGGCCAGGACGCGGTCGTGCACCCGGGGACGCAGCTCCTCGGCGCCACGCACGTCGCGGAGCGCGCGGAGGTCGGTCCGAACACCCGGCTGAAGGACACCCGGGTGGGTGCGGGCGCGCGGGTGGACAACACCGTGGCCGACACCGCCGTGATCGGTCCCTCCGCGAGCGTGGGTCCGTTCGCGTACCTGCGTCCGGGGACGGACCTGGGGGCGAAGTCGAAGGCCGGTACGTACGTGGAGATGAAGAACGCCACGATCGGCGAGGGCACCAAGGTGCCGCACCTGTCGTACGTGGGTGACGCGACGATCGGCGAGTACACGAACATCGGTGCGGCGAGCGTCTTCGTGAACTACGACGGCGAGCACAAGCACCACACGGTGGTCGGTTCACACTGCAAGACGGGCTCGGACAACATGTTTGTGGCGCCCGTCACCATCGGGGACGGCGCCTACACGGCGGCCGGATCGGTGATCACCAAGGACGTGCCGCCCGGTGCGCTGGCCGTGGCCCGTGGCCAGCAGCGGAATATCGAGGGCTGGGTGGCCCGCAAGCGTCCGGGAAGCGCCGCGGCTCAGGCGGCTCAGTCGGGGTCCGCGGAGGGCCTCGACAAGGCCTGAGGGTGAACTGACCGGAAACAGGTGCGTCCGTGACGGCGTACCGTGATAGGTGCACGCAATTCGGCTGGCTGACCGTGTGCGGGACGGACGCACACGGGGGCGAGCAGCTTTCAACACGTCTGAGGAGACTGTGCTGTGACCGGGATCAAGACGACCGGCGAGAAGAAGCTGATGCTCTTCTCCGGCCGCGCCCACCCCGAGCTGGCCGAGGAGGTCGCGCACCAGCTCGGTGTCGGCCTCGTGCCGACCAAGGCTTTCGACTTCGCGAACGGTGAGATCTACGTCCGCTTCCAGGAGTCGGCTCGTGGCGCGGACTGCTTCCTGATCCAGAGCCACACGGCTCCGATCAACAAGTGGATCATGGAGCAGCTGATCATGATCGACGCGCTCAAGCGCGCGTCGGCGCGCTCCATCACCGTGATCGTGCCGTCCTACGGCTATGCCCGTCAGGACAAGAAGCACAAGGGCCGCGAGCCGATCTCCGCACGTCTGGTGGCGGACCTGCTGAAGACGGCGGGCGCGGACCGGATCCTGACGGTCGACCTGCACACGGACCAGATCCAGGGCTTCTTCGACGGCCCGGTGGACCACCTGTCGGCACTGTCGGTCCTGGCGGACTACGTCGGCGCGAAGGTGGACCGTTCCAAGCTGACGATCGTGTCCCCGGACGCCGGCCGCGTGCGCGTGGCGGACCGCTGGTGCGACCGGCTGGACGCGCCGCTGGCGATCGTGCACAAGCGCCGTGACAAGGACGTCGCCAACCAGGTGACGGTCCACGAGGTCGTCGGTGAGGTCAAGGGCCGCGTCTGCGTCCTGGTGGACGACATGATCGACACGGGTGGCACCATCTGCGCCGCGGCCGACGCGCTGTTCGCGCACGGGGCGGAGGACGTCATAGTGACGGCGACGCACGGCATCCTGTCGGGGCCGGCCGCGGACCGTCTGAAGAACTCGAAGGTGAGCGAGTTCGTGTTCACGAACACGCTGCCGGACCCGTCGGACCTGGAGCTGGACAAGATCACGGTGCTGTCGATCGCTCCGATGATCGCCCGCGCGGTGCGCGAGGTCTTCGAGGACGGCTCGGTCACCAGCCTGTTCGAAGAGCAGCAGTGACGCAGTAACGAGGACCACAGAAGATCGTTTTGAGGTACGGCCTCCCCGCCGGGTAGACTCTGCGAGTTGCTCGGCGAGGGAGGCCGTACCTGTTCGCGACGTGTTCGCGCGGGTGCCGGTGCTCCGTTATCGACGCGCTCTTCGTAGCAGGCCGTGTTCCGGCCGGGTGACTGCCGTCCATTTCCGTCACCCCACGAGGAGTGAGCATGTCCGAGATCAAGCTTGCCGCGCAGGTCCGCGAAAACTTCGGCAAGGGTTCCGCCCGCCAGGCCCGTCGTGACGCGCTGACCCCCGCGGTCATCTACGGCCACGGCACCGAGCCGAAGCACGTGAACGTGGACGCCCACGCCCTTCAGCTGGCGCTGCGCACCCCGAACGTCCTGCTGTCCCTGGACATCGCGGGCGGCGGCACCGAGCTGGTCATCCCGAAGGCCGTGCAGAAGCACCCGCTGAAGCGCTCGATCTCGCACGTCGACTTCCTGATCGTCCAGAAGGGCGAGAAGGTCACCGTCGACGTCGCGATCGTCACCGAGGGCGAGCTGGCCCCGGGCGGCAACATGCTGGAGACCCTGCAGAACACGATCTCCGTCGAGGCCGAGGCCACCCACATCCCGACCGAGGTCACCGTCTCGATCGCGGGCCTGGAGGCCGGTGCGACCATCCACGCCAAGGACCTGGTCCTGCCGTCGGGCACCACCCTGGCCGTCGACGGCGACATCGCCGTCCTGCAGGTCATCGGCGCGCAGGCCGAGGAGCCGGCCGCCGAGAGCACCGAGGCCTGAGCCTCCCCGCTCGTCAGTTGCTGACCGACCGCCGTCCGGCTCCACTGGAGCGGGACGGCGGTCGTTTCGTTGAAGGAGCTTTTGATGTCGGACGACACGGCGCCCTGGCTGATCGTGGGTCTGGGCAATCCGGGCGCTGAGTACGCGGGCAACCGGCACAACATCGGGTTCATGGTGCTCGACCTGCTCGCGGAGCGGATGCGCGGGAAGTTCAAGGCGCACAAGGCGCGGGCGCAGGTCGTGGAGGGCCGGATCGGGCCGCCGGGGCCGTTGAACCGGCGGGTGGTGCTGGCGAAGCCGATGTCGTTCATGAACCTGTCGGGCGGGCCGGTGACGGCGCTGCGCGATTTCTACAAGGTGCCGCTGGAGCGGATCGTGGCGGTCCACGACGAGCTGGACATCGATTTTCCGACGTTGCGCGTGAAGCTGGGCGGCGGGGACAACGGGCACAACGGTCTGAAGTCGATGACGAAGTCGATGGGTGCGGACTACCACCGGGTGCGGTGCGGCATCGGCCGTCCGCCGGGGCGGATGCAGGTGGCGGACTTCGTGCTGAAGGACTTCTCCTCGACGGAGCGCAAGGAGCTGGACTGGTTCGTGGACCGGTCGGCGGATGCGGTGGAGTGCCTGCTCCAGGAGGGTCTGGAGCGCGCGCAGTCGGCGTACAACTCCTAGCGGGCTCGTACACGTGAAAGGGCCCCTGCCGGACGCGGCAGGGGCCCTTTCGTGTGTACGGGGCCGTACGGGGTTGCTCAGCCGGTGTTGCGCAGGCCGGCGGCGACGCCGTTGACGGTGAGCAGCAGGGCGCGGGCGAGCAGGGGGTCGGCGCTCTCGCCGCGTTCGGCGGCGGCGCGCTGGCGGGCCAGCAGGGAGACCTGGAGGTAGGAGATGGGGTCCAGGTAGGCGTCGCGGACGGCGAAGGTCTGCTGGAGGACGGGGTGGGAGGCGAGGAGGGTGTCGCCGCCGGTGACGCGCAGGACCTCGCGGACGGTCAGCTCGTGTTCGGCTTCGATCTGGTCGAAGACGTGCTTGAGGTGGTCGGGGACGAGGGTGTCGACGTAGTGGCGGGCGATCCGCAGGTCGGTCTTGGCCAGCGTCATCTCGACGTTGGAGAGGAAGTTGCGGAAGAAGTGCCACTCGCGGCCCATTTCCGCGAGGACCTCTTCCTGGCCGGCTTCGCGCAGGGCCTTGAGGCCGGAGCCGACGCCGAACCAGCCGGGGACGATCTGGCGGGACTGGGTCCAGCCGAAGACCCAGGGGATGGCGCGCAGGCCGTCGAGGCCGGCTCCGGAGTCGGGGCGGCGGGAGGGCCGGGAGCCGAGGTGGAGGTCGGCGAGCTGGTCGACGGGGGTGGCGGCGAAGAAGTAGGCGGGGAGGTCGGGGTCTTCGACGAGTCGCCGGTAGGCGCCGTGGGCGGCGTCGGAGACGGTGTCCATGGCCGCGTCCCAGCGGGCGAGGGCTTCGTCGGACTGGCGGGGCGCGGTGTGCAGGGCGGAGGCCTGGAGGGTCGCGGCGACGGTCAGTTCGAGGTTCTCGCGGGCGAGGGAGGGGATGAGGTACTTGTCGGAGATGACCTCGCCCTGTTCGGTGACCTTGATCTCGCCTTCGAGGGTGCCCCAGGGCTGGGCGAGGATCGCGTCGTGGGAGGGGCCGCCGCCGCGGCCGACGGTGCCGCCGCGGCCGTGGAAGAGGCGCAGGCGGACGCCGTAGCGGTGGGCGACGTCGCGCAGGCGGCGCTGGGCGCGGTGGATCTCCCACTGGCTGGTGGTGATGCCGCCGAACTTGGAGGAGTCGGAGTAGCCGAGCATGACCTCCTGGACCTCGCCGCGCAGGGAGACGAGGCGGCGGTAGGAGGGGTCGGCGAGCATCTCGTCGAGGATGACGTCGGCGGCGCGCAGTTCGTCGGTGGTTTCCAGGAGCGGGACGATGCCGATCTTGGCCCAGCCGGCGTGGAGGTCGACGAGTCCGGCTTCGCGGGCGAGGACGGCGGCGGCGAAGACGTCGTCGGCGCCCTGGCACATCGAGATGATGTAGGACTCGATGACTTCGGGGCCGAACTTCTCGAAGGCGTCCTTGATGGCGCCGAAGACGCCGAGGGTCTTGCGTCCGGCGGCGTCGAGCGGTGCGGGGGTGGGGGCGAGGGGGCGCCGGGAGCGGAGTTCCTTGGCGAGGAGCTTCTGGCGGTATTCGCGGGGCATGTCGGCGTAGCGCCAGGATTCTTCACCGAGGCGGTCGAAGAGCTGGCCGAGGGCGTGGTGGTGGGCGTCGGCGTGTTCGCGTACGTCCATGGTGGCGAGCTGGAGGCCGAAGGCGGCGATGGTGCGGATGGTGCGGTCCATGCGGCCGTCGGCGAAGAGGGCGCCGCGGTGTTCGCGCAGGGAGGTCTGGATGAGGGTGAGGTCGGTGAGCAGTTCGGCGGTGCCGAGGTAGTCGCGGCCGTCCTCGTGGGGGGTGCCCTTGGCGAGGCGTTCGCGGGTGTTGACGAGCTTCTGCCGGATGCAGGTGGCCTTGAGGCGGTAGGGCTCTTCGGCGTTGAGGCGCTTGTAGCGGGGGCTGATCTCGGGCAGGCGTTCGATGTCGGCCTGGAGGGAGGTCAGGAGTTCCTCGGTGGCTCCGGTGTAGCGGATGGAGTTGGAGAGGAGTCCGCGCAGGTAGTCGACGAGTTCGAGGGCGTCGGTGATGCCGTGTTCGTGCTGGAGGATCAGGACGTCGCGGGTGACGTCGGGGGTGACGTTGGGGTTGCCGTCGCGGTCGCCTCCGATCCAGGTGCCGAAGGTGAGGGGGCGGGTGCCGGGGGGGATCTCGACGCCGACGCGCTGGAGTTCTGCGGCGAGGTCTTCGAGGACGTCGCCGACGGCTCCGGCGTGGAGTTCGTCGAGGTAGTAGATGGCGTTGCGGGCTTCGTCGGCGGGTTCGGGGCGCACGACGCGCAGTTCGTCGGTCTGCCAGACGAGGTCGATGTTCTCGGCGAGGCGCAGGTCGTGGCGGCGGCGTTCGCCGGCGCCGGTGACGGGCTCTTCGAGGAGGGCGGCGATGCGGCGCAGCTTGTTGAGGACGCTGCGGCGTGCGGCTTCGGTGGGGTGGGCCGTGAAGACGGGGCGGACGTTGAGGTTCTTGACCGTCTCGCGCAGGTGTTCGGGGTCGGCGTCCTTGAGCATGTCCGCGGTGCGGGCGAGGAGGCTGCCCTCGGTGGCGCGGTGGGCGCGCAGTTCCTTGCCGCGGTGCACCTGTTCGGTGACGTTGGCGAGGTGGAAGTAGGTGGAGAAGGCGCGTACGAGCTTGGCGGCGGTCTCCAGGTCGGTGTCGCCGAGGAGGGCGGCGGCGGCTTCGCCGTCGGTGCGCGTGAGGGCGCGCACGCGTTCGACCAGGTCGAGGAGGTCCTGGCCTTCCTGGCGTACGAGGGTCTCGCCGAGGAGTTCGCCGAGGCGGCGGATGTCCGCGCGCAGCTCCGCGTTGGCCATGTCTGCTGTTGTAACCGTGGCCGGGGTGACGGGGGCCTGGTCAGCACTGCTCACAGGTGCGGCTCCTTGCAGTGTTTCGAGCGCTACTGGGGCGGGGCCTCCGGGGTGCGCGCGGGGTGCTCCCGGGGACTGTCGTCCGCGGGGGCGGCCCTGCCTGTCGCGCAGCTCGGCTGCCCGTGCGGACCGCGCTGTCCGACGACACCAGGATAGGTGTCCGGGCCAGGTGTCCGGTGCGGCGCTCGGGTCCGTCTCGCGATGCGGGCCGGTCGGGGGTGACGGTGCGGGCCGGTCGGGGGTGACGGCTGTGGTGCCGCCCTTGCCCGGAGCCTCACCTTTGCCATACTTACGTTGCCGTAGGTTACGGGTCCGTAGCCGGGCTCCTGCCGACTTCCCTCACCCCCCAGGGGACCCCATGACCGTAAGCCCCGATCTGAGCGAGGACGCTTCGGCGGCCTCCGCAGCCTCCCAGCCGTCCGCGACATTGGGCGGCGAGAGCAAGAGGTCCGTCGAGCAGATCGCGCTGCTGCTGTTCATCGCCGTGCCGTTCCTGGCGGTGCTGGCCGCGATTCCGCTGGCCTTCGCCTGGGGCGGGGTGAGCTGGCTCGATCTGGGCCTGATGGTGTTCATGTACTTCCTGGCCTGCCACGGGATCACCATCGGCTTCCACCGCTACTTCACGCACGGCTCCTTCAAGGCGAAGCGGCCGCTGCGGATCGTGCTGGCCGTGATGGGCTCGATGGCGGTGGAGGGTCCGCTGGTGCGCTGGGTGGCCGACCACCGCAAGCACCACAAGTACTCCGACCACGACGGCGACCCGCATTCGCCGTGGCGGTTCGGCGAGTCGCTCCCGGCGCTGATGAAGGGCCTGTGGTGGGCCCACATCGGATGGCTGTTCGACGAGGAGCAGACCAACCAGGAGAAGTACGCCCCGGACCTGATCAAGGACCCGGCGATCCGGCGGATCTCGCGCGACTTCATCTACTGGACGATGCTGTCGCTGGCGATCCCGCCGCTGGTGGGCGGCCTGGTGACGATGTCCTGGTGGGGCGCGTTCACGGCGTTCTTCTGGGGCTCGCTGGTCCGGGTGGCGCTGCTGCACCACGTGACGTGGTCCATCAACTCGATCTGCCACGCGGTGGGCAAGCGCCCCTTCAAGTCGCGCGACCGCTCGGGCAACGTGTGGTGGCTGGCGGTCCTCTCCTGCGGCGAGTCCTGGCACAACCTGCACCACGCGGACCCGACCTCGGCGCGCCACGGCGTGCTGCGCGGCCAGATCGACTCCAGCGCCCGGCTGATCCGCTGGTTCGAGCAGGCGGGCTGGGCGAGCGACGTCCGCTGGCCCTCGGCCTCCCGGATCGATGCCCGGCGCAAGGAGAAGGCCGCGAGCGCGGCATGATGGGTGACGTGGCGACCGACGGCAGTACCCCCAGCAGCAGCGAGAAGCCCCGGCGCAGCCGCCGGGTCCGGATGACGGGCGCCGAGCGGCGCCAGCAGCTGCTGGACATCGGTCGCGCCCTGTTCGCGGAGAAGGGCTTCGAGGGCACGTCGGTCGAGGAGATCGCGGCCAAGGCCGGGGTGTCCAAGCCGGTGGTCTACGAGCACTTCGGCGGCAAGGAGGGCCTGTACGCGGTCGTCGTGGACCGCGAGATGCGCCAGCTGCTGGACGGGGTGACGGGCGCGCTGACCGCCGGGCACCCGCGCGAGCTGCTGGAGCAGGCCGCCTTCGCCCTGCTCGACTACATCGAGTCGTACACCGACGGCTTCCGGATCCTGGTCCGCGATTCGCCGGTGGCCCAGTCGACGGGCACCTTCGCCTCGCTGATCAGTGACATCGCGACGCAGGTGGAGGACATCCTCGGTCTGGAGTTCAAGGCGCGCGGCTTCGATCCGAAGCTGGCCCCGCTGTACGCGCAGGCGCTGGTCGGGATGGTCGCGCTGACCGGCCAGTGGTGGCTGGACGTGCGCAAACCGAAGAAGGCGGAGGTCGCCGCGCACCTGGTGAACCTGGCCTGGCACGGCCTGGACAAGCTGGAGTCGAAGCCGCGCCTGGTGGGCCACCGCAGGAGCTGACGGGAGACGGACTCCGGGCCGAAAGGTTGTACGAAAAACCACTTCTACCTCGGGAAACCCACCAGTAGCCTGATGGCACTTCCCGGGGGGGGAACATACGGTCGAGGCGTCGCGCCGCTGTCGCGCGCGCCTCGTTCGTCGTGGAGTCC
The DNA here is from genome assembly GCF_040611795.1 of Streptomyces sp. NPDC006529. Lineage (NCBI taxonomy): Bacteria > Bacillati > Actinomycetota > Actinomycetes > Kitasatosporales > Streptomycetaceae > Streptomyces > Streptomyces sp. NPDC006529. The sequence goes on from NZ_JBEXPB010000016.1 coordinate 25,667, forward strand.
GCCCGGTTTCACCTGCCATCCAGGGGGAACCCTCTTGTTCTCGTCGCGCACTCAGCGCCTCGGCCGCCTCGCGGCCTGCACCGCACTCGCGCTCTCCGCGAGTTCTCTGCTCATGGTCGGCCAGGCATCCGCCGCCGACAAGGCGACGGCCCGCCCCGCGGGCTCGTCCACGGCGCCCACCACCGCGCCGAAGGCCCGCGTCCCGCACCCCGCCGCTCCGGCGGCGGGCGTGGTGACCGCCCCGAAGACCACCGCCAAGGGCCTGCGCGCCGCTGCGCCGCAGACGCTCGGCGCCTCCAGCGTCCCGCAGCCGCGTCTCGACCTGAACGGTGACGGCTTCAGCGAGCTGGCCTTCCGTACGACCCGCGGTTACACCGGGGCGTTCGAGAGCAACGGCAGCACCACCTCGGCCGTCCGCGTCAACATCGAGGGCGAGAACGACGAGACGGTCAGGGACATCATCGCCCTCGGCAACGCGGGCGGCGGCTGGAACCCGGAGGTCCTCACCTGGACCTTCGACGGCAAGCTCCAGCTGCGCGAGACCTCCGGCAGCTCGGTGGGCGCCCCGGTCTGGACCGGCACCGGCTGGCAGATCTACAACCGCGTGATCGCGGCGGCCGACCTGAACCGGGACGGCCGTCCCGACCTGCTGGCGCGCACCCCCGCCGGTGACCTGTACCTCTACAAGGGCACCGGCGACCTCTCCAAGCCCTTCACCGACCGCGTCAGGGTCGGCGGCGGCTGGGAGCAGTACGACCAGATCCTCGGCGTCAACGACGTCGACGGTGACGGAGCGGCGGACGTCATCGGCCGCACGGGCACCGGCGACCTGTACTTCCACAAGGGCACCGGCAACGGGGCCGCCCCCTTCGCGGCGCGCACCCAGATCGCCTCCGGCTGGACCTTCTACACCCAGCTGGTCGCCGGCGACGACATCAACGGCGACGGCAAGGCCGACCTGATGGGCGTCACCGAGAGCGGCGACCTGTTCTGCCACTTCTCCCAGGGCAACGGCAAGTTCGCCTGGCAGACGGACTGCGGGTCGAACTGGACCGACCTGGAGATGTTCTTCGGCGCGAGCATCACGCCGGTCTACGGCAAGCACGCCCTCGGCGCGCTGGACACCGCCGGGCAGGTCTGGTCGTACGACAACCGGTCCAACGGCGGTTTCTACGAGCCGCGCAAGGCCGGCAGCCCCTTCGTGTGGCCGGACGACGGTTCGAAGTTGGTCATGGTCTCCGGCCTGGACAGGCTGAGCTGGGCCCACGGGTTCCAGTTCAACCAGTGGGGCCTGACCAACCGGACCACCGGCCAGACCATCGCCGGTGACTGGTGGGGCGTCACGAACCTGGTCGTCGGCGGCGGCGACGTCTCCGGTGACGGCAAGGGCGACCTGCTGACCCGCGACGTGTGGGGCAACCTGTACGTCCACCAGGGCGACGGCACCGGCAACAAGTTCGCGGCTCCGGTCAACATCGGCGGCGGCTGGGACCAGTACGGCTCCATCGCCGTGGGCGACTTCAACGGTGACGGCTACGCCGACGTGGCCGGCATCACCAAGGACGCGGCCGCGAACCTGTACTACCACCCGGGCACCGGCAAGGCGTCCGCGCCGTTCGGGACGCGCTGGCTGGTCACCGTCGCCGGCGGGACCGCGCAGCTGACCTCGCCGGGCGACCTGAACGCGGACGGCAAGGCGGACCTGGTCTTCGTCCAGACCGACGGCGGCGTGTACGCGAAGTACGCGGGCAACAGCTACGGCAGCTCGATCTTCGGCGGCTCGCGCACGCTGTTCAGCAACTGGACGTACCGCAACGTCAGCTGATCCCCGCACCGCCGCCCCGCGCGGCGAGCGGAACCCCGCGGCGCCCCGCCACCGGACCTCCGGTGGCGGGGCGCCGTCGTGCGGGGCGCCGGCGGGTGTCAGGGGGCCGGGGCCGGGGTGGCCGGTTCCAGGAACTCCAGCCGGTTTCCGACGGGGTCCTCGGAGAAGAAGCGCCGGTGGCCGGGGAGGCCGTCGTCCCAGACGACCGGGGCGCCGCGGGCGGCGAGCCGCTCGGCGTAGGCCTCGATGCCGGTGACGCGCAGCCCCGGGTGGGCCTTGCGGGCCGGGCGGAAGCCCTCCTCGATGCCCAGGTGGAGCTGGACGGGCCCGGCCGCGAACCAGCAGCCGCCGCGCGCCGCCAGGGCGGGCGGCTTGGGGATCTCCGTCATGCCCAGCACCCGGCCGTAGTAGGCGCGCAGCGCGTCTTCGGAGCCGGGTGGGGCGGCGAGCTGGACGTGGTCGACGGCGGTGAGCACGGGCTCAGGCCTCCTTGCGGGCGACGGCGAAGATCCGGCGGAAGGGGAAGACGGTGCCGCGCGGGCCGGGTGGGTAGGCGCCGCGCAGCAGGTCGCGGTATTCGGCGAGGAACGCGTCGACCGCCACCTGGTCGTCGCCGAGGGCGGTGAGGACGGGGCGCAGGGCGGTGCCCTTGACCCAGTCGAGGACGGGGTCGGGTCCGGTCAGGAGCTGGTAGTAGGTGGTCTCCCAGACGTCGACGGCGCAGCCCAGCCCGGTGAACCGGTCCATGTACTCGGCGGGTTCGAGGAGGTGGATGTAGCGGGCGCCGTGCCCGGCGAGGCGCGAGCGCCAGCGCGGGGCGTCGCACAGCTGGTGCAGCAGGGCGTGGCTGGGGGCGGTGAAGTTGCCCGGGATCTGGAAGGCGAAGGTGCCGCCCGGGCGCAGGCCGTTGATCCAGGAGGCGAAGGACCCGGGGTGGTTGGGGACCCATTGCAGGGCGGCGTTGGAGACGATCAGGTCGTACGTCTCCTCGGGGACCCACGAGGCGAGGTCGGCGCGGGCGAAGTCGAGGGTGCCGCCGCCGGGGGTGGGGCCGGCGTACTCCTCGGTGGCGCGCTGGAGCATCTCCGGGGAGAGGTCGAAGCCGGTGACGCGGGCCTCGGGCCAGCGGTCGGTGAGGAGGGCGGTGACGTTGCCCGGACCGCAGCCGAGGTCGGCTATCCGGGCGGGGCGGCCGGGTTCGGCGGGCAGGGCCGGGACGCGGGCCAGCAGGTCCAGGAAGGGCCGGGCGCGGTGGTCCGCGTGCCGCAGGTACTGCTGCGGGTCCCAGGTCGGCGGGGCCCCGGCGGTCTTGGCCGCCGTCTCGCCCCGGTCCGTCTCGTGCGGCGGCCGGACGGCGGGGGTGGTGTCGGAATGCATGTTCGAGCCTCCCTGCGGGTGGTGCGTGCGAAGCGGTAGAAGGTTCCGGGCCCTGCCTGCCCATGGTCGCCGAAAATATATCTTGACGTCAAGAAGCTTGATAGCGAGAGAGTCGCTATCGAGAGGCTCGACGTCAAGAGACTTCATGTCGACAGACCCCTTACACTGATCCGCATGGAGGACGAGGTCGACCGATTGGTCGCGGCATGGCGGCGCGAGCGCCCTGACCTCGACGTGGAACCGCTCGAGGTGCTCAGCCGCGTCAGCCGGCTCGCACGCCACCTGGACCGGGCCCGCCGGCTCGCCTTCGCCGAGCACAGCCTGGAACCCTGGGAGTTCGACGTCCTGACGTCGCTGCGCCGGGCCGGGGCGCCCTACCAGCTCTCCCCCGGACAGCTGCTGACGCAGACGCTGGTCACCTCGGGCACCATGACCAACCGGATCGACCGGCTCGCCAAGAAGGGCCTGGTCGAGCGGCTGCCCGACCCCAACGACCGGCGCGGCGTGCTGGTCCGGCTGACCCCCGAGGGGCGCGACCGCGCCGACCAGGCGCTCGCCGGACTGCTCGCCCAGGAACGGGCGATCCTCGCCCAGCTCTCCCGGTCCGAGCGCGGCGACCTGGCCTCGCTGCTACGCCAGCTGACCGCTCCGTTCGACAACATCCCCGGCTAGGTCCGCCGGGCGCACACCGGCCCGCCGGGCCAGCGCGACCGCCGCCAGGGTGGAGTGCACCCCCAGCTTGCCCAGCACGTTCTGCATGTGGGTGCGCACCGTGTGCGGGGACAGGAACAGCCGCGCCGCGACGTCCTTGCGGCCCAGCCCCGCCACCATGCAGCGCAGGACCTCGTGCTCGCGCGGGGTCAGGGACTCCACCAGGCGTTCGCTGTCCGTGCGGTGCTTGCGGGCCTGGGTCAGCTCGCGCAGCACCCCGGTGAGCAGGGCGGGCGGCAGGTGGGTCTCCTCGCGCAGGACGCCCCGGACCACGGCGAGCAGCCGGGACAGCGAGCAGTCCTTGGCCACCCAGCCGGAGGCTCCGGCCTGGAGGGCGAGGGCGGCCCGGCGCGGTTCGTCGCGCTCGGCGAGGACGACCGTACGGACTCCGGGGTGGGCGGTGCGCACGGCCGCGACCAGCGCGATCCCGTCGCCCTGCGGCGCGCCGGGGCCCGGCTCGCGCTGCGCGGGGAACCCGCCGCCATGCGAGACACGGCCGCCCTGGCCACCCTGGACGCCCGGAGCCGCGGGGCCGCCCGGGCTGCCGGTGACGCCGCTGAGATCGGCGTCGACGAGCAGCACGTCGTAGCGGCGGCCTTCGGTGACGCCCCGTTCGAGGCAGCGCAGCGCGGCGGGAGCGCTGCCGGCCGCGGACACGTCCACGTCCGGCTCGGCCGCGAGCGCGGCGGCGAGCGACTCGGCGAAGATGCGGTGATCGTCCACCACGAGAACCCGGATGCGAACCACAGAACCCCCAAGGGTCGGGGAACGGACAACCGCGGGTACGGCGCCCGGACCGGGTGATCCGCAGTCGCCGCGGCCGCCGCCGTGACACCTCTGCACTACCCCGGAGCGGACGTCGTACCCGACGCGTCTCGACCCCTGAATCAACACCGGCCCCCACCGGTGTCACGCATCAGCGTAGGCCCGGGGGCGGTGCGGGGTTGGCCGAATAGCAGAAGTTTTCCGAGCCATTTTCCGGTGCGTCGCGCTGTGGAACGTCTGTGCGTGGCTTGAACTCACCGGCCGCCCGGGCCGGAATCCCGTTTCCGCTTGTGCCTGTGCCAGGGGCAGGTGCACGGGGGGCATGACGCGCAGCGTGCGCGCGCCGGGCGCCCGCGCACAGCGCTCCGCCCCGGCGCGCGGCTCCTCCCCCGCGCCCCGCGCCCGCGCACGCGCGAGAGCCGCCACCGGCAGTGCGGTGGCGGCTCTCGCGTTCGCGTGCGCGGACCCGTACGTCAGGCGTCAGCGCCGGGCGAAGGCCCAGGCGTCCGCGACGATGCCCGCGAGGTCCGGGCGGGAGGGCGTCCAGCCGAGGCGCTCCTTCGCGGTGGCCGCCGAGGCGACCAGGACCGCCGGGTCGCCGGCCCGGCGCGGGGCCACGACCTCCGGGATCGGGTGCCCGGTGACCTTGCGGACGGTCTCGATGACCTCGCGCACGGAGAAGCCGCTGCCGTTGCCCAGGTTGCAGATCAGGTGCTCGCCGGAGGCCGGGACGCCCACGGCGGCCAGGTGCGCCTCCGCCAGGTCCGCGACGTGGATGTAGTCGCGCACGCAGGTGCCGTCCGGCGTCGGGTAGTCCTCCCCGAACACCGAGATCGACTCGCGCTGCCCGAGCGCGACCTGGAGCACCAGCGGGATCAGGTGGGTCTCGGGGTCGTGCCGCTCGCCGAACTCCTTGTACGCGCCCGCCACGTTGAAGTAGCGCAGCGAGACCGCCGTCAGCCCGTGCGCCGCGCACTCGCCGCTGATCATGTGGTCGACGGCCAGCTTCGAGGCGCCGTAGGGGTTGGTCGGCTTCGTCACCGACTCCTCCGTCAGCAGCCCCTCGGTGGGCTCCCCGTAGGTCGCGGCGGTGGAGGAGAAGACGAGCTTCTTCACCCCGGCCCCGCGCATCGCGGTGAGCAGCGCGAGGGTGCCGCCGACGTTGTTGTCCCAGTACTTGCCCGGGTTCACCACGGACTCGCCGACCTGCGAGAAGGCCGCGAAGTGCAGCACCGCGTCGAAGGAGGGGTCCAGGTGGCGCGCGGCGTCCTGGATCCGGCCGTGGACGAGGGTGGCGCCCTGCGGGACGCCCGCCTCGAAGCCGGTGGAGAGGTCGTCGAGGATGGTGACCTCGTGTCCGGCCTCCAGAAGATGGGCCGCGACGACGCTGCCCACGTATCCGGCGCCACCGGTGACCAGGTACTTGCTCACTCGCCTACTACCTCTCGACGTACCGCGGCCGCTCGCCTCGGCGGCCCGTTCCCCCCTGGCTTACCCGATTCCGCGCCCACGGGGAAATCGCACCCCTCTGCGGCCCTTCCCCCGGAGGGGTCACGGACGGGCCGCGCGGTCCAGCAGGCCGGTACGGGCGGCCAGCGCGGCCGCCTCCAGCCGGGAGCCCACGCCGAGCTTCATCAGCACCCGCTGCACGTGGGTGCGCGCGGTGCTCGGCGCGATGGCCATGCCCGCCGCGATCAGCCGGGTGTCCTCGCCCTCGGCGACCCGGACCAGGACCTCCACCTCGCGCGGGGTGAGCAGCCGCAGCAGTCGGCTGCCCTCGTCGTCGGGCTGGGCGGTGGGGTTCAGGAGTTCCGCGAAGGCACCCTGGAGCAGCTGCGGCGACACCGCGGCCTCTCCGGCCCGCGCCTTGGCCAGGGCCCGCTCGACGCCCTCGATCCGCTCGTCCTGGCGTACGTACCCGCAGGCGCCCGCGGCGAAGGCGGCGGCGATCCCGCGGGGGCTGGGCACGGGCCCCAGCACCACGACCGCGATCTGCGGGCGCTCGCGGCGGATCCGCACGATGGGTTCGAAGATCCCCGGCTCGGCGGGGGTGGCGGTGCCGAGCAGGCACACCTCGGGGGCGCGGCTGATCACCAGCTCGGCCGCCCCGGCGGCCGGCGCCGCCGCGGCCAGTACCCGGTGCCCGCGCAGCTTCAACGCCGAGGCGAGCGCCTCGGCCAGCAGCCGGTGATCGTCAACGACCATGACCCGTACGCCCATTGCGGCACTCACCCCCCACCCTTCTGCCCCGGCAAGCTACACGCTTGTTCGACGCCGCGAGGGGGATACGGCACAGAAGCCCCCGTCAGGGGGTGCCGGGTGCGGCGCGCCTTGACAGCGGCTCAAGCCGCGCCGGTGAAGACGTACGCCGTCATGGGGGCGGCGACCGGTCCCGGGCCCAGGCGCTCGGTCATCTCGGCGAGGATGACGGCCCGGGCGGCCGGGCCGCCGCCGCGCTCCTCGACGGCCGCGCGCACGGGCGTGCCGGTGAGGAAGCCGGTGGCGACGTCGGCGGCCGACGCGGCGCGGCCCTCCAGCGTCAGTTCCCGCTGCTCCTCGACGGTGAATCCGGCGGCCGTCAGGTCGGCGCCGACGGCGGCGGGGTCGGCGTAGCCGTGCGGGACGGTGGGCAGGAAGCGGGGCGGGTCGGCCGGGAACGCCCGCTCCAGCCCGGCCTGGACCGCGGCGTCGAAGGCGTGCGCGGCGATCGGGCCCCAGGTGTTGAAGAGGAACCGGCCGCCCGGCGCGAGCACCCGGCGGACCTCGGTGAAGGCGGCGACCCGGTCGGGGAAGAACATCACGCCGAACTGGCAGACCACCAGGTCGAAGCAGCCGTCCGGGAACGGCAGCCGCTGCGCGTCGGCCTGGCGCCACACCGCGCCGGGGACGCGGGTCGACCCGAAGGCGACCATGGCCCCGTTCAGGTCGGTGGCCGTCACCTCGGCCAAGGGGAGAGCGGCGAGCAGGCCCGAGGTCACGGCTCCCGTTCCGGCGGCCAGTTCGAGGATCCGCCGCGGGCCGAGCGCCGCGGCCCGGGCCGCCAGGTCCTCGGCGAAGGGCCGGAAGAGCACCGGCACGAGGTACCGCTCGTAGGCCTGCGGCATGGACTCGGACCACAGCCGGTCGGCGTCGCTTCCCGTCACCCGCGCCACGGTAGCGCCGCCCCTGGGCCCCCCGCGGTCCGGCGCGCCGGAGCCCGTTCACACCGAAGCCCCCCGGAGAGGTCCTCCGGGGGGCGGGCTCACTGCGGGCGGCCGGTCGTCAGCCCGTCGTGAAGGAGACGAACAGGTACGACGGATCCGTCGTCGCCGAGTAGGGCTTGCTGATCAGCGTCTGGGAGATGAAGAACCGCCCGTTGTGGTAGCGGTACTCGGCTCCGTTGGAGGAGAAGCTGGTCTCGGGGCGCCGGATGTTCTTGTCCGCCGGCATCTCCATGAGGAGGGTCTCCTTCATCGTCGTGCCGTCGATGCTGACGACCTGGCCGCCCTTGTTGTAGGGGGGCAGCTTGTAGGCGATGACGTTCGGCCCGTCCATGCGCAGCGGCATCAGCGTGTACTGCTCGCCCGCGTCGGCGCGGTCGGTGGTCTGCTTGCCGGTGCTGAGGTCGAAGGACAGCAGCTCGTTGGTCCGGCCGTAGGCGTCCTTGCCCTGGTGCTGCGCGGCCGGGACGTAGATCTTGCCGTTGCCGACGACCATCTTCTGGCACTTCTCGACCTCGGTGGATCCGCACCGGACGTCGTAGTTGCCGGAGGAGACCGGGATGCGGGCCTTCAGCGCGCCCGCGTCGTCGAGGACGAAGAGGTCGCTGACCCCGCTGCCGCCCTTGGCGACGTCGCCGACGTCGGCGCCGACGATGAGGGGCTTGGTGGAGACGATGTGGGCGTAGTCGATGCCCTGCGAGAGCTTGTACGAGGACTTGGGCGCGCCGGTCGCCGGGTCCAGGTTCTGCGCGAGCAGGTACTGGCTGCCGTACGGGCCGCACTTGCGGATGACGGCGAGGGCTTCGCCGCCCGCGTAGCCGAGGTCGTAGCAGCCTTCGCCGTCGACCTTGGCGGGCCACAGGTTCTTGCCGTCGGCGAGGTTCCAGCCCGCGCCGCCCTGGAGGCCGCCCGCGGCGACGGTCTGGCCGCTGAGGGTGATCTCCTTGAACTCGACAGGCCTGTCACCGCTGGTGGCGGCCTTGATGGTGGTCGACCACACCAGCTTGCCCGCGTTCAGGTCGATGACGCCGATCTGGTTGCAGCGGGGGTACTTGTTGGCGTCGCTGGGCAGGGCTTCCTCGAAGAGGATGGCGGCCTTGCCCTCGCTGATGTGCCTGCTCGCGCCGCAGATCTCGGCCGGGACCGGGATGGACCACTTCACGGCGGCGGTGTTCAGGTCGTAGCCGACGATCTTGCCCACGTCGGACTTGGCGTAGACGGTGTCGGTGATCCAGGAGCCCTGGACGTCGGCGAGGTCGGCGACCTGCGGCTGCGCCATGTTGAGCAGGGTCTTGGCCTTGGTGCTCGCCGGGGGCTTCTCGCCGGCGGGGCCGCCGCCGCCGGGCTTGTCGCCGCCGCCGGTCGCGCCGGGGCTCTTGCCGTCGGTGGGGCCCTTGCTGACGTCCTGCTTGCCGCCGTCGTCGCCGGAGACGTACCAGAAGCCGCCGCCCACGATCAGGGCGATGGCCACGAGCGCTGCGGCGACGATGAGGATCTGGTCGCGCAGGGCGTTGCTCCCGCCGCCGCTGCCGCCGCTGGCGGGCGGTACGTACGCGGGCGCGGCCGGTGCGGCCTGCGGGTAGCCGTACGAGGGCTGCTGCTGGGGGTAGCCGTAGGCCGCGCCCGGCTGCTGCGGGGGGCCGGGCGGCTGCTGCGGGGGCATCGGAGGTGCGGCCGGCGGGGGCGCGTAACCGCCCGGCGGCGGGTCCTGGGGCGCGCCGAAGCCGCCCGACGGGGGCTGGTTCGGCGGCGGCGGGGTACTCATCGGGTGCTTCTGCCTCTCATGGGCGGCCTGGGGGACGTGGGGGCGGCGGACACGGTCACTTGCCGAAGACCATCACGAACTTCTCGTCCTTGCCCTCGCCGGTGATGTGCGTGGAGGACAGGAAGAGCCGGCCGTCCACGTAGGCGATCTGCGGGTTGTAGAAGGAGTTCTCCAGCGGCGCGGCGGGCCCGGAGGGGTTGTGCAGCACCGTGGTGGGCTTGCCGCCGCCCATCGGGAGGGAGACGACCTCGCCGCCGGTCGCGCGGTCGGCGGCCTGGTTGTAGGCGTACAGCTGCCCGCCCTCGGCCTTCAGCGGGACCAGCGCGCGCTTGTCGCCCGCGGGGGTGCGCCACTTGGGCTTGCCGGTGGCGAGGTCGAAGGCGACGAGTTCGTTGCCGAGCCCGGCGGTCGGCAGGACGAGGGTGTCGGAGCCGGCGTCGACGACGACGCCCCAGCAGTCCTGGAGGGGCCGGTCGAAGACGGGGTCGTCGCAGCGGGGCGTGAACTGGCCCTCGCCGCTGAGCTGGGAGCGCTGCTTGCCGTCGGGGCCGAGGACCATGATGGAGCGCTGGTTCTTGTCGCGCTGCTTGACGTCGACGACGAGCGGGTCCACGGAGTAGACCTTGCTGACCTTCCAGCCCTGGGGGAAGCGGTAGGTCCAGCTCTTGCGGCCGCTGACCGGGTCGGTTCCCTGGAGTTCCTCGATGCCGTCGGCGCAGGTGGCGATGGCGACGACCTTGCCGCTGCCGGCCGCGTAGGAGCCGGGCCGGCAGCCTTCGGGGACGTTGCTGCCGAAGAGCCGGTCGCCGGTGCTGACCTTGAAGGCGCTGGCGGCGCCGAGGCGGCTGGCGGTGACGGTGTCACCGGTGATGGAGAAGCTGGGGGTGACCTGGATGTCGAACATGCCCTCCTTGGGGATCTCCTTCGTCCAGCCCTCCTTGCCCGTCTTGAGGTCGACCATCTTCATCTGGTTGCAGGACGAGGAGTCGGACCCGTTCTTGAAGCCCACCACGATCTTGCCGTCGGTGCTGGTCTGGTAGGGGGTGCTGCACACCTCGGTGGGGAAGGAGACCTTCCACTTCTCTTTGCCGTCGCTCACGCCGAAGCCGATGAGCGACTTGTAGAAGGATTTGACGACGGTGTCGCCCACGACCCACTGGCCCGTGGCGTCCCCGCCGCCGCCGGGGAGTTCGGTGGAGTTGGTCTTCAGCCACAGGACCTTGCCCTCGCCGGGCTTGCGGCCGGCGTTGAGGTCGGTGGTGTCGGCCATGCCGTTGCCCTTGCCGTCGCCCTTGTCGACCGACGGCGATCCGGAGGGCTGGGCCACCGGCGCGGAGCTGCCCGCGGCGGCCGGCTCCTTGCCGTCCCCGTCGCCGCCCCTGAAGGCGAAGTACGCGCCGGTGCCGAGCACCAGCGCGACGACGAGGGAGGCCGTGACGAGCAACTGGGTCCGGCCGCGCGGCGCCTTGGGCGCGCCGGGGGCGACGGGCGCCATCCCGGGCGCGGTGGGCGGGAGCGGCGGGTAGCCGTAACCGGGCTGCGGCTGCTGTCCGTACGGACCCTGCGGGGCCTGGCCGGGCTGGTGGCCCTGGGGGGCCTGGGGGGCCTGGGGGGCCTGGGGGGCCTGGGGGGCCTGACCGGGCTGCGGCTGGGCGTACGGATTGGCCCCCTGCGGCGGGAATCCGTACGCGGAGGGCTGCGGGGGCCCGGGCAGGTGTCCGTAACCGGGGGGTACAGGTGGCTGGTTCGGCGGCGTCGGCGGAGTCGGCGGCTCGGTCATCAGCTGTACCTTCGGGGTCGGTCGGGCGCGGGGGATGAACCTTTGTATCACTGCAGCCGCACGCCGGACGGGCCGGTCCAGCCCCTGTGCCCAAGGGAGGACCGGCCCGTGACTCCGTCGTTATCCGGCCAGTCGGTGACCGGCGCCGCCGGACGCTACGCGTCCTCGGCCAGCTCCAGCCAGCGCATCTCCAACTCGTCCCGTTCCGAGATGAGTTCGCGCAGCTCCGCGTCGAGCTTGGCGACCTTGTCGAAGTCGGTGGCGTTCTCGGCGATCCGCGCGTGCAGGTTCGTCTCGCGGTCCGACATCTTGTTGAGCTGGCGCTCGATCTTCTGGAGCTCCTTCTTCGCGGCGCGCGCGTCACCGGAGGAGGTCGACTTGGCCGCGCCGCCCGAGGGGGCGGCGGGCGCGGGCGAGGCTTCGGCGATCATCCGCTGCCTGCGCTCCAGGTACTCGTCCAGGCCGCGCGGCAGCATCCGCAGGCTCTGGTCGCCGAGCAGCGCCATCACGGTGTCGGTGGTGCGCTCGATGAAGAACCGGTCGTGGGAGATCACGATCATCGACCCGGGCCAGCCGTCGAGGAGGTCCTCCAGCTGGGTCAGGGTCTCGATGTCGAGGTCGTTGGTCGGCTCGTCGAGGAAGAGGACGTTCGGCTCGTCCATCAGCAGGCGCAGGATCTGCAGGCGGCGGCGCTCACCGCCGGAGAGGTCGCCGACCGGCGTCCACTGCTTGTCCTTGGTGAAGCCGAACTGCTCGCACAGCTGGCCCGCCGTCATCTCGCGGCCGTTGCCGAGGTCGACCCGGTCGCGCACGCGCTGGACGGCCTCCAGGACGCGCAGGGACGGGTCGAGTTCGCCGACCTCCTGCGAGAGGTAGGCAAGCCGGACGGTCCTGCCGACGGTCACCTTGCCCGCCGCGGGCTGCACGTCGCCCTGGGTGCGCGCGGCCGTGGCCAGCGCGCGCAGCAGCGAGGTCTTGCCCGCGCCGTTGACGCCGACCAGACCGACGCGGTCGCCGGGGCCGAGGTGCCAGGTCAGGTGCTGGAGCAGGGTCTTGGGCCCGGCCTGGACGGTGACGTCCTCCAGGTCGAAGACCGTCTTGCCCAGGCGCGCGTTGGCGAACTTCATCAGCTCGCTGGTGTCGCGCGGCGGCGGCACGTCGGCGATCAGCTCGTTGGCCGCCTCGATGCGGTAGCGCGGCTTGGAGGTGCGCGCGGGGGCGCCGCGGCGCAGCCAGGCCAGCTCCTTGCGCATCAGGTTCTGCCGCTTGGACTCCTCCGTGGCGGCGATCCGGTCGCGTTCGGCGCGGGCGAAGACGTAGTCGCTGTAGCCGCCCTCGTACTCGTGGACGTCGCCGCGCTGCACGTCCCACATGCGGGTGCAGACCTGGTCGAGGAACCACCGGTCGTGGGTGACGCAGACGAGCGCGGAGCGGCGCTCCTGGAGGTGCTTGGCCAGCCAGGAGATGCCCTCGACGTCGAGGTGGTTGGTGGGCTCGTCGAGGACGAGCAGGTCCTGGTCGGCGATCAGCAGCTGCGCGAGCGCGATGCGGCGGCGCTCGCCGCCGGAGAGCGGGCCGATGACGGTGTCGAGGCCGTGTTCGAAGCCGGGCAGGTGCAGGCCGCCGAAGAGGCCGGTCAGCACGTCGCGGATCTTCGCGTTGCCCGCCCACTCGTGGTCGGCCATGTCGCCGATGATCTCGTGGCGGACGGTGGCGGCGGGGTCCAGGGAGTCGTGCTGGGTGAGCACGCCCATCCGCAGCCCGCCGTTCTGGGTGACCCGGCCGGTGTCCGGTTCCTCCAGTTTCGCCAGCATCCGGATGAGGGTGGTCTTGCCGTCGCCGTTGCGCCCGACGACGCCGATCCGGTCCCCCTCGGACACGCCGAGGGAGATGCCGTCGAGCAGGGTACGGGTGCCGTACACCTTGCTGACTGCCTCGACATTGACCAGATTGACGGCCATCAGACGCGCTCCAGGGAAAGGGGTGGATCAGCCCCTTACCCTAACCTTCCCCACCCGGCCCGAACGCTGCGCGAGCCCCCGGGCGGCCGGTACGGACCCCCGCGCCGGGGTCCCGTACTCAGTGGCGGGTGGCGCCCGGGGCCGGGGAGGTGGCCACGCGGGTGGTCCGGCAGGTGCCCGAGGCGGCCAGCGCCCCGGCGACCGCGGCGGCGGACCCGGGGTCCCGGACCAGGAAGGCGGTCGTCGGCCCGGAGCCCGAGACGAGGGCGGCCAGCGCCCCGGCCTGGAGCCCCGCGTCCAGGGTCCGGCGCAGCTGCGGGCGCAGCGAGAGCGCGGCCGGCTGGAGGTCGTTGGCCAGGGTCGCGGCGAGCGCGTCCGGGTCCCCTGCGGCCAGCGCGGCCAGCAGCTCCTTCGAGGCCTCCGGCACCGGGATGCCCGTACCGGCCTGCGCGGCGAGGCGGTCGAACTCGCGGAAGACCGCCGGGGTGGACAGTCCGCCGTCGGCGACGGCGAACACCCAGTGGAAGATCCCGGACTCCAGGGGCGCGAGCTGCTCCCCGCGCCCGGTGCCGAGCGCGGCCCCGCCGACCAGGCTGAACGGCACGTCGCTGCCCAGCTCGGCGCAGATCTCCAGCAGCTCGGCGGGCGGGCTGTCCAGGCCCCACAGCAGGTCGCAGGCGAGCAGGGCGCCCGCGCCGTCGGCGCTGCCGCCCGCCATGCCGCCCGCGACGGGGATGTTCTTCGCGATGTGGATGTGGACGGCCGGGTCCAGGCCGTGCCGGGCGGCGAGCAGCTCGGCCGCCCGCGCGGCCAGGTTCGTCCGGTCGAGGGGCACCTGGTCGGCGTCGGGGCCGGCGCAGGTGACCGTGAGGGTGTCGGCGGGGGTGACCGTCACCTCGTCGTAGAGGGAGACGGCCAGGAAGACGTTGGCGAGGTCGTGGAAGCCGTCGGGGCGGGCGGCGCCCACCGCGAGCTGCACGTTGACCTTGGCCGGGACGCGGACGGTGACGCCGGCCGTCGCGCCGTCGGTGGTGCTCACAGGGCCGCCCGCTCGGCCACCGGCTTGTTCTCCGCGATCCGCGCGAACTCCTCGACGGTGAGCCCCTCACCGCGGGCCTGCGGCGAGATCCCGGCCGCGACCAGCGCGCTCTCGGCGCCCGCGGCGGATCCGGCCCAGCCGGCCAGCGCGGCCCGCAGCGTCTTGCGGCGCTGCGCGAAGGCGGCGTCGACAACGGCGAAGACCTCCCGCTTGGTGGCGGTGGTCTTGACCGGCTCGGCGCGCCGGACCAGGGACACCAGCCCGGAGTCGACGTTCGGCGCGGGCCAGAAGACGTTGCGGCCGATGGATCCGGCGCGCTTGACGTCGGCGTACCAGGCGGCCTTGACCGAGGGCACGCCGTAGACCTTGTTGCCGGGCTTGGCGGCGAGCCGGTCGGCGACCTCCGCCTGCACCATGACCAGCGTCCGCTCGATGCTGGGGAACCGGTCGAGCATGGTCAGCAGCACCGGCACGGCCACGTTGTACGGCAGGTTGGCGACCAGCGCGGTCGGCGCCGGGCCGGGCAGCTCCGTCACGAGCATCGCGTCGGAGTGCACCAGCGCGAACCGGTCGGCGCGCGCGGGCATCCGGGCCTCGATCGTCGCGGGCAGCGCGGCGGCCAGCACGTCGTCGATCTCGACGGCGGTGACCCGGTCGGCGGCCTCCAGCAGGGCGAGCGTCAGCGAGCCCAGACCCGGACCGACCTCGACGACGACGTCGTCGGGCCGCACCTCGGCGGTGCGCACGATCCGGCGCACCGTGTTGGCGTCGATGACGAAGTTCTGGCCCTTCTGCTTCGTCGGCCGCACGCCGAGGACGGCCGCCAGCTCCCGGATGTCGGCCGCGCCGAACAACGCGTCGGCCCCCTGCAGCGGCCCGGCCCCACGCCCCTGGGCGCCCGCCGGCTCCCCGGCCCTGCCGTCCTGGTCCCCGGTCGTGCCGTCCTGGTGCTCGTTGCCGTGCTCTGCGGTGTCGTGCTCTGCGGTGCTCACCGGTAAAGCCTACGGCCGCAGTGGGGCCACGGACTCGCCCCCCGCTGCACGTAGAGCTTCTTGGCCCGGTACGTCTGCTCCGTGCCCGGCGCTTCCTGCGGGCGGCCGGTGCCGCCGAGGCTCTGCCAGGTCTGGACGTCGAACTGGTAGAGGCCGCCGTAGGTGCCGGAGGCGTCGGTGGCGGCGGGGCGGCCGCCGGACTCGCACCGGGCCAGGGCCGCCCAGTCCAGGCCGTCCGCGCCGGCGACCGAGCTGGGCAGCGGGCGGGTGCCTACCTTGACCACCTGCGAGACGGGCTCGCGCAGGACCTC
Organism: Streptomyces sp. NPDC006529; assembly: GCF_040611795.1. NCBI lineage: Bacteria > Bacillati > Actinomycetota > Actinomycetes > Kitasatosporales > Streptomycetaceae > Streptomyces > Streptomyces sp. NPDC006529. Next base: position 41,393 of record NZ_JBEXPB010000016.1, read on the forward strand.
CTCGGCGATCCGGCGGGGTTTCTGGCGGACGCCGTTGACGGTGCGCAGGCTGTAGGTGACCCGGCGGGCGCCGGGGCGGCCGGCCCGCTCGACCACTTCGGTGCCGGCGAACTGGTCCGGGTCCTTGACCCGCTCCACCTCGTACGGGATGCGCTCCTCGCGGACCTCGCGGGTCCCGGTGATGCGCAGGACGGTGACGGTCTGGCCGTCGCGGGGGAAGGAGGCGGGCGGCACGGAGGTGGTGTCCTGCGCGTGGAGGGTGATGCCGGCCTGTTCCAGGGCCTCCTGGACGGTGGCGGCGTTGGTGCGGATGGTGCGTTCGCGGCCGTCGGCCATGAAGGTGACGCTGCGTTCGGTCCGTACGTTCAGGGTCAGTCCGCCGCGCGGGACGGGGGTGGTGCGGGGGGCCGAGAGGTACGCGCCCTCCGCGCGGATGCCGAGCTGGCGCAGTGCGCCGTCCACGGTGGCGGCGGTGGTCCACACCTGGCGGGACCGGCCGTCGAGGGTGAGCCGCAGGGGGCGGCCGTAGCGGACGATGATCTCGTCGCCGTCGTCGAGGGCGGTGGCCGGGGCGGGGGCGACGAGGTCGTGGGCGCCGACGCCCAGGCCCTCGGCCCGCAGCAGTTCGTCGACGTCGTCGGCGAAGGTGTGCAGGGTGCGGGGTACGCCGTCCACGGTGAGGCGGACCGCCTTGTCGGCGGCGACGAAGGCGGAGGTGCCGCCCGCGAGAAAGGCGACGACCAGGGCCTGCGGGACGATCCGGCGCCAGCCGGCGGCGCCTCGGCCGGCCTTGGTGCCCCGGCGCGTGCGGGTCGCCGTGGCGGCCCCGCCGCGTCCGCCGCGCCGGGACCCGCCGTCGCCGCCCGGCCCGGGCCGGGGCGCGGGCGCCGGACCCCCGTCACCCGGGAGGGCGGGGGCCGGGAGCAGGAGCGTCTCGGGCGGGCCGGGGGCGGGGTGGTCCGGCGCGTCCGGTCCGGGCCACGACGCGGGCCAGGGGACCACCCGGCCGCCGCCGGGGGCGGTGTCCGGGGCGGCGTCCGGGGCGGCGTCCGGCCAAGGGGCACCCAATGCGTCGGCGAGGTCGGGGGCGCCCAGGCCGCTCAGGGACTCCGGGCGGGGCCAGGGGAGCGGGGATCCGGCCCCGTGGTCCTCCGGGGCGTACGGGCCGGGGTCGGGGTAGGCGTGGTCCGCTGGCGCGTAGGCATGGTCCGCTGACGCGAAGCCGTGGTCCGATGACGCGAAGGCGTGGTCCGCGCCCGGGAAGGGGGCCGGCGGCGCGTAGGAGGCCCCCGGGTCGGCGTACGCGCCCGGGGCCGGGTCCGGTCCCGCGTAGGTGTCCGCACCCCCCGCGCCCTCCCCGTACGGCTCCCCCCAGGCCGGGTCGGCGGCTTGTGCCGGGGGGCGGGCGGGGGCGCCGACGGGCGCGGGGGGCGGGGCCGGGGTGCGGCCGCGGGCGCGGCGGCCCGTGGCGGCCTCCGTCTTGCGGCGGCGCGCGGCGCGGCGGTCCCCGGCGCGGGGGCCCGGGACGGCGGGGTCCCGGTCGTCGGGGGCGGAGCCCGCCTCCGGTGCGGCGGCGGGGGCGGCCGGCTGGTCCCGGCCGCCACGGCGGTGGCTGCCCTGGGTATCGCTCACGACGCTCGCTCCACTGGTCCGGTACCGCTCCCGTTGGTTCGGGCACGGCACCCTAGCGGAGCGTCCGTCACGCAACAAAGCCGCAGGACTACGCAGCGTGTCGCCGGAGGGCGTCCGTCGCACGCGGGGCGGGGGCGTCAGTAGGCGAAGGCCCGCGCCGTGTTCGCCGCCAGCGCCGTCGCCATGGAGTCCTCGTCGGTGCCGCGGGCCGCGGCCATCGCCCGGACGGTGAGCGGGATCAGGTACGGCGCGTTCGGCCGGCCGCGGTAGGGCGCGGGGGTCAGGTACGGCGCGTCCGTCTCGACGAGCAGCAGTTCGGCCGGGGCCACCGCGACGGCTTCGCGCAGCGCCGCCGCGTTCTTGAAGGTGACGGTCCCGGCGAAGGACATGTAGTACCCGGCGGCCGCGCACTCGCGGGCCATCTCGGCGTCGCCGGAGTAGCAGTGGAAGACGGTGCGCTCGGGGGCGCCCTCCTCGCGGAGCACGCGCAGCACGTCGGCGTGGGCCTCGCGGTCGTGGATGACCAGGGCCTTGCCGAGGCGCTTGGCGATCTCGATGTGGGCCCGGAAGGAACGCTCCTGCGCGGCCATGCCCTCGGGGCCCGTGCGGAAGTGGTCGAGGCCGGTCTCGCCGACCGCCTTGACGTGCGGGAGGGCGGCCAGCGCCTCGATCTCGGCGAGGGCGTCGTCGAGGGCGGAGTCGCCGCCGCCGGGCCGGGCCCCCTGGCGGGACCAGCCGTCCGGGTCGCCGTGGACGATGCGGGGGGCTTCGTTCGGGTGAAGGGCGACGGCTGCGTGGACGTTCTCGTACGCGGCGGCGGTCTCGGCGGCCCAGCGGGAACCCTTCACGTCGCAGCCGACCTGGACGACGGTGGTGACGCCCACCGAGGCGGCCTTGCGCAGGGCCTCCTCGACCGTGCCGCTCTGCATGTCGAGGTGGGTGTGGGAGTCCGCCACCGCGACCCGGAGGGGTTCCGGGAGCGGCGGCGGGGTGTCCCGGTCGTCGTCTTTGCGGCGGGGGCTGGACGGGCTGGCGGGGCTGGCGCTCATGGGACCGATCTTATGACCGGCTCGGGCCTCGGACGGCCGCACGATCCAGCAGCCCCCACGGCCCCAAGCCGCCAGGGCCCCGCACCCGCGCGGCCCCGCTCCCTCAGACCCCGCGCATCCGCCGCCACATGCGCCCCAGCAGGCCGCCGCCGTCGCTCTCGTCCCGCGCGTCCGGGTCGATCGCCACCGGCCCGGGCGCGTCGTGCAGCCGGGACGTCTTGCGCGGTTTCGGCATCCGCGGTGCCTTCTGGCGGCGCGGGCCGTCGGCTCCGGCCGGGACGGGACCGGCGATCCCGGGCGCGACCCGGTGGTGGTAGAGCTGGTCGAGCATGCCGAGGACGGAGGAGACCTGCCCCTCCCGCATGATCCGCACCACGTGCCCACCGCAGTTCATGCAGGTGGGGTTGGACAGCGGGGAGGGGACCCGTTCGCCGCCCTCGACCGTGTAGACGATGAACGGCTGGCCGCGGCCGTCCACGTGGTGTTCGATCTCGTACGCCTGCTCCCAGCCGTACCCGCACTTCATGCACGCGAAGGAGTAGGCCTCGTGGGCGGTCCGTTCGGGGATGGCGGTTCTGGCGGCGGCGGCGACGATCGGTGCGGGCGCGACCGGCGCGGCCGCGGCGAGCGGGGTGTCTGCGATCTCACTCATGCCAGCTCCTCTGGTCCGCTGGTGGTTCCTTGACCAGTGGACGCCTGTTCCGGCGGGAGCGCATCAGGCCCTGTCCAGTGTTGGACGGCCTTTGGGCCAAGCATGCCCAAAGCGCCCTTTGCGCGGTCTGAGCTTTGCTTTTCAGCCTAGCTCTTTACCGACTTACGGCACCTTTTGTGCCGCATTCTTTGCCGCGACGACCGCGTCGAACACCTCGCGCTTGGGTAGCCCGGCCTCGGCGGCGACCGCGGCGATGGCCTCCTTGCGCCTCTCCCCCGCCTCCTCGCGCACCCGCACCCTGCGCACCAGCTCCTCGGCGTCCACGTCGCCGGGCACCGCGGCGGGCGCGCCTTCGACGACCACCGTGATTTCGCCACGTACGCCCTCGGCGGCCCATTCGGCGAGCGCACCGAGGCCGCCGCGCTTGACCTCTTCGTAGGTCTTGGTCAGTTCGCGGCAGACGGCGGCCCGGCGGTCGGGGCCGAAGACCTCGGCCATCGCGGCGAGGGTGTCGTCGAGGCGGTGCGGGGCCTCGAAGTAGACGAGGGTGCGGCGCTCCCCCTCGACCTCGCGCAGGCGGCCCAGGCGTTCGCCCGCCTTGCGCGGCAGGAAGCCCTCGAAGCAGAACCGGTCCACGGGCAGACCGGACATGGCCAGGGCGGTGAGCACGGCGGACGGCCCGGGGACGGCCGTGACCTTGATGTCCTTCTCCACCGCGGCGGCGACCAGCCGGTAGCCGGGGTCGGACACCGAGGGCATGCCCGCGTCGGTGACGAGCAGCACCCGGGACCCGGCGAGCAGGGCCTCGACCAGTTCGGGGGTGCGCGCGGATTCGTTGCCCTCGAAGTACGACAGGACGCGCCCGGTGGTGTGCACGCCGAGGCCCTGGGTCAGCCGGCGCAGCCGCCGGGTGTCCTCGGCGGCGATCACGTCGGCGCGTTCCAGTTCGGTGGCGAGCCGGGGCGGGGCGTCCGCGAGATCCCCGATCGGGGTGCCGGCGAGGACGAGCACACCCGCCGGGTCGGTGGTCGGGTGGGCGGCTTCGGTACCTCGGGGCTGCGCAGTGGTCACCCGCACATCCTCTCAGCCCGGTGCCCCGGCCGGCCCCGACGGCCCCGGCGCTGGGGTTCCCACAGGGCTGTTCCCTACGATGACCCGGTGACCAGTACCGCGACGCCGCAACCCAGCCCCGCGGGGGCCCCGCCCGCGCCGCCCGGCGACGGCGAGAACGAGCCGCCGACCTGGCTGCGCCGCCTGCGCGGCTTCGGCTACGTGCCGCCCGGCGCGGGGACGGCGGGCGCGTGGAGTCCGCGGAGCGCGGGGCCGCGCGCCGATGTCCGCAGCCGGCTGGTGCCGCCGTACGCGCAGCCGTCGGTGGCGCTGTGGACGGCGCTCGGGGTGCCCGCCTCGGCGACGGCGACGGTGCTGCGGGTGCTGGCGTGGGCGGGTCCGCTGCTGGTGGCGCTGGTGGCCGGGGTGCTGCGGTTCGTGCACCTGGGCAGCCCGAGGGCGGTGATATTCGACGAGACGTACTACGCGAAGGACGCCTGGGCGACGATCCGGCAGGGCTACGAGGCGAACTGGCCCAAGGAAATCGACAAGTCGATCCTGGCGAACCCCGACGGGGTGGTGCTGCCGACCGACCCGGGTTACGTCGTGCACCCGCCGGTCGGCAAGTGGGTGATCGGGCTCGGCGAGTGGATGTTCGGCTTCGACCCCTTCGGCTGGCGGTTCATGACCGCGCTGCTCGGCACCCTGTCCGTGCTGATGCTGTGCCGGATCGGGCGGCGGCTGCTGCGCTCCACCTTCCTCGGGTGCCTCGCGGGCGCGCTGATGGCGGTGGACGGGCTGCACCTGGTGATGAGCCGCAACGCGCTCCTCGACCTGGTGCTGATGTTCTTCGTGCTGGCCGCGTTCGGGGCACTGCTGATCGACCGGGACAAGACCCGGGCCAGACTCGCGGCGGCGCTGCCGACGGACGACGAGGGACGCACCCGGCCGGATCCGCTGATCGCCGAGACGCTGCGGCTGGGGTGGCGCCCGTACCGGCTCCTCGCGGGCGTCTGTCTCGGCCTGGCCTTCGGCACCAAGTGGAACGGCCTGATCGTGCTGGCCTTCTTCGGGGTGCTGACGGTGCTGTGGGACGCCGCCGCGCGCCGCGTCGCCGGTGCGGGCGCCCCGTACGCGGCGATGCTGCGCCGCGACGCGCTGCCCGGGTTCCTCTCCACCGTGCCGGTGGCGGTGGCGGTGTACGTCGCCTCGTGGACGGGCTGGATCCTGAGCCCGGACAACGGCAAGGGCGGCTACTTCCGCGACTGGGCGCGGACGCAGGACCAGGGCAGTTCGCTGTCGTTCCTGCCGGAGTGGCTGCGCAGCCTGTGGCACTACGAGACGGAGGTCTACAACTTCCACGTGGGCCTGACCTCGGGCCACACCTACCAGTCCAACCCCTGGAGCTGGCTGGTCCTCGGCCGTCCGGTCTCCTTCTACTACGAGTCCCCCGCGCCCGGCACCGACGGCTGCCCGGCGACCGCGGCGGGCAAGTGCGCGCGCGAGGTGCTGGCGATGGGCACCCCGCTGCTGTGGTGGGCGGGCTGCTTCGCGCTGCTGTACGTGCTGTGGCGCTGGCTGCTGCGCCGCGACTGGCGGGCGGGCGCGATCGTGTGCGCGCTGGCCGCGGGTCTGCTGCCCTGGTTCAACTACCAGGAGCGGACGATCTTCTACTTCTACGCGGTCGTCTTCGTGCCGTACCTGTGCCTGGCGGTGGCCATGATGATCGGCGCGCTGCTGGGCCCGGCCGGATCGTCGGAGCGGCGGCGGGCGCTCGGGGCGATCGGGGCGGGCGTCCTGGTCCTGCTGATCGTGTGGAACTTCATCTACTTCTGGCCCCTCTATACCGGCCAGTCGATCCCCATGGACTCCTGGCGGGGCCGGATGTGGCTGGACACCTGGGTGTAGCGCGCTGAACATGTTCAGACAGAGGTGACTCCTGGGGAGGGGGCTGTATGAACGGGGCGGCGAAGGGTGCCATCGTCGGCGGGGTGTTCCTGACGATGGTCGGCGCGGCGGGGTACGGGGCGTACGCGCTGGTCGGCGAGGGGTCCGGGGGTGGTTCCGGGGGCGGGACGCAGAGCCGGGCGGAGCGGCGGACGGGGCCGCCCGACGGCAAGGAGACGGCCGAGGCGGCCCGGGCGTTCCTGGCGGCCTGGGCCGCGGGGGACGAGCGGGCCGCGGCGGACCTGACGAACAATCCGGCCGTCGCGCAGGGTGCGGTGGGCGAGTTCAGGACGAAGGCGTTCGTCTCGAAGGCCGTCATCACGCCCGGTACGGCGACGGGGACCACGGTGCCGTTCACGGTGGCGGCCGAGGTGACCTACGACGGGGTCACCAAGCCGCTGGCCTACGAGTCCCGGCTGACGGTGGTCCGCGGGCTGACCACCGGCAAGGCGCTGGTCGACTGGCAGCCCGGCATCCTGCACCCGCAGCTGCGGAAGGACGAGAAGCTGCGGACGGGCGCGCCCGTGGCCCCGCCGGTCAAGGCGGTCGACCGCGACGGCGTGGAGCTGACGGCGCAGAAGTACCCGTCGCTGAAGCCGGTCCTGGAGCAGCTGCGCAAGACGTACGGTCCGACGGCGGGCGGCACCCCGGGCGTCGAGACGTGGATCGAGCCGGCCGCGCCGGACGCCCCGAAGCGGGTTCTGCTGACGCTGGCGGAAGGGAAGCCGGGCCTGCTGAAGACGGTGCTCGACGCGGGCGTGCAGGAGGCCGCCGAGAAGGCGGTCGCCGCGTACCCGGAGTCCTCGGTGGTCGCGCTCCAGCCGAGCACGGGGCACATCCTGGCGGTCGCCAACCACCGGGCGGACGGCTTCGACGCTGCCGTCCAGGGCACCCGGGCGCCGGGCTCCACGATGAAGATCGTGACGGCCTCGATGCTGATCAACCGGGGGGTGGTGAGCGCGGACAAGACGGTGGAGTGTCCGAAGACGGTGTCGGGGGGCGGCCGTTCCTTCCACAACCTGGAGAACATGGAGCTGAAGGGTGCGAGCTTCGCGACCAGCTTCGCCAAGTCCTGCAACACGGCCTTCATCGGCCAGATGAAGGCCGTGGGCGACGAGTCGGCGCTGGCGGACGAGGCGCGACAGGTCTTCGGGCTGGGGCTGGAGTGGAAGGCGGGCTTCACGGTCTTCGACGGCGACGTGCCGGATGCGGTGGGTCCCGAGGCGGCGGCCGAGTACATCGGCCAGGGCCGGATCCGGATGAGTCCGCTGAACGTCGCCTCCGTCACGGCGACGGCGCGGACGGGGGTCTTCCGGCAGCCGGTGATCATCGCGGAGGGCGTGGGAGAGCGGGTGCTGGCGCGGGCCGAGCGGCAGATGAAGCCGGGCACCTCGCGGCAGCTGACGCAGATGATGCGCCAGACCGCGACGGCGGGCACGGCGGCCGGGGTGATGGCGTCGGTCGGCGGCGACAAGGGGGCGAAGACGGGGTCGGCGGAGGTCGACGGTGCGGGGAGCCCGGACAGCTGGTTCACCGGCTTCAGCGATGACGTGGCCGCCGCCGCCATGGTCCAGTCCGGCGGCCACGGCTCCGACGCGGCGGGCCCTTTGGTAGCCCGCGTCCTGAAGGCGGGCTGACCCCGGGGGCGGGACCTTCCCTGGTCCCGTAACCCCGGCCGGCCTCGGCTCGGCCGGCGCCCGCAGCCCCGGCGGGACACCCATCAGTCCCGCCGGACCACATCCAGCCCCGCCGGCGTTTGAGGCGCGGCGCGGGCCGCCCCCGACCCCGGCCCGGCGGGCAGACGCGGCCCCGATGGACCATCCCAGCCCCGTCGGCGATTGAGGCGCGGGCCCGGGCAGCGCCCCGGTCGCCTCCGGCGGGCCCTCAAACGCCGGGCAGGCTGGAAATGCCCCACCCCACGTCGGCCATACCCAGCCCCGCCGGCGCTTGAGGCGCGGCGCGGGCCGCCCCCGAACCCGGCCCGGCGGGCAGACGCGGCCCCGATGGACCATCCCAGCCCCGCCGGCGATTGAGGCGCGGGCCCGGGCAGCGCCCCGGTCGCCTCCGGCGGGCCCTCAAACGCCGGGCGGGCTGGGAATGCCCCACCTCGGGGGACGCCACTCAGCCCCGCGGGCAGGCGGTGAATGACCCGGCCCCGGGGGTCACTGGCCCAGCCCCGCCGGCGTTTGAGGCGCGGGCCGCGGTCCCTACAGGGTGGTGCGGAGGGCGCGGAGGAGGGATTGGGCTCGGGGGTCGGCGGTGACCGAGGGGGTCAGGGTGTTGGTGACGTAGCCGAGGGCGAGGCCGGACTCGGGGTCCGCGAAGCCGAGGGATCCGCCGCGGCCGGGGTGGCCGAAGGAGGCCGGGGACAGCAGCGGCGACGCCGGCCCGTGCAGCATGTACCCGGGCCCGAAGCGCGTGCCGACCACCAGCACCCGGTCGGCCCCGCCGGACAGCTCCCGCCCCGCCAGCGCCAGCGTCCGCGGCGTGAACAGCCGCCGCCCCGCCCCCTCGACGTCGCCGAGCGTGGCGGCGTAGAACCCGGCCAGCGCCCGGGCGGTGCCGATCCCGTTGGAGCCGGGGAGCTCCGCGGCCCGGTAGCCGGGGTCGTTCTCGTCCGGCGCCGGGCCGATCGCGCCGAACGCGCGCCGGGTCAGCGACCCGGGGTCGGCGTAGGCCTCGGCGACCTCCCGCTTGGGCCGGGTCTTCAGGGCGCCGGTGGCCGGCGGGGCCTCGACGGCGGCCACGCGCCCCACCCGCCCCGCCGCATCCGCCGGCACCCCGATCCGGAAGTCGAGGCCGAGCGGCCCGGTGACCTCCTCGGCCAGCCAGTTGCCCAGCGAGGCCCCGGTGACCCGCAGGACCAGCTCGCCCAGCAGCCAGCCGAAGGTGTGCGGGTGGTAGCCGTGCGCGGTGCCGGGCTCCCAGGAGGCCGGCTGTGCGGCGACCGCGCGCGGCCCGGAGATCCCGTCGGCGGCCTGCGCGGGGCTCAGCGGCCGGTCCAGGGCCGGTATCCCGGCGCGGTGCGCGAGCACGTCGCGGACCAGGGCCCGCTCCTTGCCGCCCGTCTTGAACTCGGGCCAGTACGCCGCGACGGGCGCGTCGAGGTCGAGCAGCCCCCGCTGGTGCAGCAGCAGCGGGACGGCGGCGGCGAAGCCCTTGGTGGCGGAGCGGACGATCTGCGCGGTGTCCCGTTCCCAGGGCGCCGCGTCCGGGCCCTTCGCGTCCGCGTCCCGCACCCCGCCCCACAGGTCGACGACCTTGCGGCCGTCGCGGTAGACGGCGACGGCCGCGCCCCGGTCCCCGAGCGCCTCGAAGTTGCGTACGAAGGCCTCCCGGACCGGCTCGTAGCCGTCCGCCACCTCACCCTGAATGTTCACGAGCGGTGCAACACCCGGGGATCGGTGCTTATGCCACGGACACGGACCGGGGGTCGAAGCCGAACGGCAGCTCCAGCCGGTGCGCCCGCATCAGCGTCTCGTCGCACAGCAGGTCCTGGGTGCGTCCGTCGGCGGCGATGACCCCTTCGCTGAGGATCACGGCGCGGGAGCACAGTTCGAGGGCGTAGGGCAGGTCGTGGGTGACCATCAGGACGGTGACGTCCAGGGAGCGCAGGATGTCGGCCAGTTCGCGCCGCGAGGCCGGGTCGAGGTTCGAGGACGGCTCGTCGAGGACCAGGATCTCCGGTTCCATGGCGAGGACGGTCGCGACGGCGACCCGGCGGCGCTGCCCGAAGGAGAGGTGGTGCGGGGGACGGTCGGCGAAGTCGGCCATGCCGACCCGTTCCAGGGCGCCGCGCACCCGGGCCTCCAGCACGTCCCCGCGCAGGCCTGCGGCGGCCGGCCCGAAGGCGACGTCCTCGCGGACGGTCGGCATGAAGAGCTGGTCGTCGGGGTCCTGGAAGACGATCCCGACCCGGCGCCGGATCTCGGCGAAGTTCCGCTTCTCCACGGGCAGCCCGGCGACGGTGACGGTGCCGACGCCGCCGGTCAGGATCCCGTTGAGGTGCAGGACGAGGGTGGTCTTGCCCGCGCCGTTGGGTCCGAGCAGCGCGACGCGCTCTCCCCGCGCGACGGTCAGGTCGACGCCGAAGAGGGCCTGGTGCCCGTCGGGGTAGGCGTAGGCGAGCCCGGACACGTCCAGGGACGGGGCGGTCGGGGGTGTGGTCACGGGGTCCATCCCATCGGAGAGGTCACAGGGTCCATCCCAGCAGGCAGACGGCCAGGGCCGCCACCGGCAGTGCGGCGGCGCGGGCCCATTGGGCGCGGGTGGCGGTGACCTCGTCGATCACCGGCATGGAGCCGGCGTAGCCGCGGCTGACCATCGCCAGGTAGACGCGCTCGCCGCGTTCGTAGGAGCGGATGAAGAGGGCTCCCGCGGTCTTGGCGAGGACGCCCCAGTGGCGCACGCCGCGCGCCTCGAAGCCGCGGGAGCGGCGGGCGATCGACATCCGGCGCAGCTCGTCGCTGATCACGTCGCCGTAGCGGATCATGAACGAGGCGATCTGGACGAGCAGGGGCGGCAGCCTGAGCTGCTGGAGGCCGAGCAGCAGGGCGCGCAGTTCGGTGGTGGAGGCGAGCAGGACGGACGCGGCGACGCCGAGGGTGCCCTTGGCCAGGACGTTCCAGGCGCCCCACAGGCCCGAGACGCTGAGCGACATGCCGAGGACGTCGACCCGCTCGCCTTCGGCCACGAAGGGCATCAGGACGGCGAAGGCGACGAACGGCACCTCGATCAGCATCCGCTTGAGGAGGAACCCGGCGGGGATCCGGGCCGCCGCGGCGACCCCGGCGAGCAGGAGGGCGTACATGGCGAAGGCCCACACCGCCTCGCGGGGGGTGGACACGACGACCAGGACGAAGCAGAAGGCGGCGGCGAGCTTGCAGTGCGGCGGCAGCGCGTGGACCGCGGTGCGCCCCTGCCGGTAGAGCGTGTGGGCGTGGCCGGCGCCCATGTCAGTGCGCCGCGACGGCGGGTGCGTCCGTACGGTCGTCCGCGCGGCGGCGGCGGACGGCCCAGAAGACGCCGGAGCCGACCGCGATGGTCGCGCCGACGCCGATGACCCCGGCCAGGCCGCCGGAGAGGCGGGCGTCGTCGACGTCCTTGACGCCGTAGTCGGCGAGCGGGGAGTCGGCGGCGGCGTGCTCGGTGACCTTCCGGTCGATGCCCTGGTCGGCGGCGACCTTCTCCAGGCCGTCGGGGCTGGCGGAGGCGTAGTAGGAGGCGAACCCGGCCAGCAGCAGGGCGGTGACCAGGCCGGTCGCCCACACCGCGCGGGCCGGGCGGGTGGCGCGCGCGGCGGCCGGGACCCGGGCCGGGGCGGCGGGCGCGTCGACCAGGCGGCCGTCCACGCGGAGCTTGAGCGGGGTGGCCAGGCCGTGCGCGCCGTGGACGAGGTCGGGGCGGACGGCGAGTACGGCGCCCACGGTGAGGGCGGTGATGGCGGCCTCGCCGATGCCGATGAGGACGTGGACGCCGACCATGGCGGTGAAGACCTTGCCGGTGGACACGTCGGTGGTGCCGCCGAGGGCGTAGAGGAGCGTGAACATGCCGGCGGCGGCGGGCACCGAGAGGAGCGCGCCGGTGAAGGCGGCGGCGGTCACGGAGCGCCGGGTGTCCGGGAGGACCTTGAGCAGGGCGCGGAAGACGGCGTAGGCGACGATCACGGTCACCACGGCCATGTTCACGACGTTGACGCCGAGGGCGGTCAGGCCGCCGTCGGCGAAGAGGAGGCCCTGCATGAGCAGGACCACCGAGACGCAGAGCACCCCCGTGTAGGGCCCGACGAGGACCGCGGCGAGCGCCCCGCCCAGGAGGTGGCCGCTGGTGCCGGCCGCGACCGGGAAGTTGAGCATCTGGACGGAGAAGATGAAGGCGGCAACGAGACCGGCGAGCGGCGCGGTGCGCTCGTCCAGTTCCTTGCGGGCGCCCCGCAGGCTCACGGCGACGGCGCCCGCGGCGACGACTCCGGCTGCTATCGAGACGGGGGCGTTGATGAAGCCGTCGGGCACATGCATGGGGGCTGCTCCGCTTCCTGCGGTGAAGGGTCGAGGTCTTTAACCGTTCAAGAATAGTGCCCACTTGCAAATCGTTGGCAAGAGCGCTCCCGTCACAAAAAGCGCCTCGCGCGTTCGTCGGAATATGCGACTCTGGGGTGAATAAGGACGCATTTGTCCAGCTTTAGAGGAGACCGGTCGATGTCTGCCACCGCCGACAATCCCCCCACGGCCACCGTCGCCCGCGCCGTCGAGGTGCGCGCCACCGCCCGTGTCATCAGCGACGATCCCCTCTACCGGAAGATTCCGGTCGCCCTGCGCTTCAGCCCCGACGAGCCCCTGGCCGTGCGGATCGTCTTCCCCCCGGACCTCTCTCCCGAGGGCACGGAGAACGAGTGGGTCTTCCCCCGGGCCCTGCTGGAGGCCGGCCTCCAGGCCCCGACCGGCACCGGCGACATCCGCGTCTGGCCGTGCGGCCGGGTGCAGGCGATCGTCGAGTTCCACTCTCCCGAGGGGGTCGCGGTGATCCAGTTCGACATCGCGGGGCTGCGCCGCTTCCTGCGCCGTACGTACGGGACCCTCACCCGGTAGCCGTACCGGCCCCCCACGGAATCGGGCCCCGAACGGCCGCACGGAAACGGGCCCGGCCCCGCACCCCCTGGACGGGGGGTGCGGGGCCGGGCCCGTACAGCAGCAGCGCGCAGCTCAGACCTTGACCAGCTCGCGGTCGGCGTCCGGGCCCTCGGCGGCGCTCCTGGCGGCGAGGTGCTTGCGCAGGCTCTCGCCCTCCACGTCCACGTCGGGCAGGATCCGGTCCAGCCAGCGGGGCAGCCACCAGGCCTTGTGGCCGAGCAGGGCCAGGACCGCCGGGACGATGGCCATGCGGACCACGAAGGCGTCGAAGAACACCGCGACCGCGAGGCCGAAGCCGATCATCTTGACCATCTGCTCGCTGGCCCCGATGAAGCCGGAGAACACCGCGATCATGATGACGGCGGCGGCCACGACGACCCGCGCGCTGTACTGGAAGCCGGTCACGACGGCCTGGCCCGGGCGCTCGCCGTGGACGTACGCCTCGCGCATCCGGGTGACCAGGAAGACCTCGTAGTCCATGGCCAGACCGAAGACGACGCCCACCATGAAGATCGGCATCATCGACATGATCGGACCGGTCTGCTCCACGCCGAAGAGCGAGCCGAGCCAGCCCCACTGGAAGACCGCGACGACCGCGCCGAGGGCCGCGACGACCGACAGCAGGAAGCCGAGGGCCGCCTTGAGCGGGACCAGCACCGAGCGGAAGACCAGCATCAGCAGCAGGAACGCGAGGCCGACGACGAGCGCCAGGTACGGCAGCAGCGCGTCGTTCATCTTCTGCGAGAAGTCGATGTTCATCGCGGTCGCGCCGGTGACGTAGACGTTCTCGCCGTTGCCCCCGCGGATCTCGTGGACGAGGTCCTCGGTCTTCTTGGAGGACGGGCGGTCCTCCGGGATCACCGTGATCACCGCGGCGTCGGCGGCCTCGTTGAGTGCGGGCTTGGTGACCGCGACGACGCCGTCGAGCTTCTTGATCCGGTCGGCGGTGCTGTCGGCGAGGCTCTGCCCGCCGTTGACCACGACCATCAGCGGGCCGTTGAAGCCCGGCCCGAAGCCGTCGGAGAGCAGGTCGTACGCCTTGCGCTGGGTGGTGGAGACGGGCTGGGCGCCGTCGTCCGGGAGGCCCATCTCCAGGCTGCTCGCCGGGATCGCGATCGTGCCGAGGCCGATCACGCCGACCAGCAGCACCATGACCGGGCGGCGCAGGACGAAGCGGGCCCAGCGGGTGCCGCCGTTCGGCCGCTCCTCGGGGTTGCCGTCCTTGCCCGTGCGGGGCGCGCGGCCCTTGCCGAAGAGCTTGCTCTTCGTACCGGCGGGCAGCACCTTGCGGCCCGCGAAGCCGAGGATGGCGGGGACCAGGGTCAGCGCCACGAGGACCGCGATGACGACGGTGCCGGCGGCCGCGAAGCCCATCTTGCTCAGCATCGGGATGTTGACGACGGCCAGCCCCACGAGGGCGATGACCACGGTCAGACCGGCGAAGACGACAGCGGAACCAGCGGTTCCGGCGGCCCGTCCGGCGGCCTCGTCCCGGGCGTGGCCCTCGGCCAGCTCCGCGCGGTAGCGGGAGACGATGAAGAGCGCGTAGTCGATGCCGACCGCGAGGCCGATCATCATCGCGAGCGTGGAGGTGGTGGAGCCGAGGTCGAGCACGTTGGCGAGCGCGGTGATGGAGGAGACGCCGATCCCGACGCCGATCAGCGCGGTCAGCAGCGGCAGTCCGGCCGCGATCAGCGAGCCGAAGGTGATGACCAGGACGATCGCGGCGATGACGATGCCGATGATCTCGCCGGAGCCGGTCTCGGGCGCCGCCATGAGCGCGTCGCCGCCGATCTCGACGGTCAGCCCGTGCGCCTGGGCGTCCTTGCCGGACTCCTTCAGCGCGTCGCGGGTCTTGTCGGTCAGCTCCATGCCGCTGACCTTGTACTTCGCGCTGATGTAGGCGGTGGAGCCGTCCTGGCTGGTGGCCTGGGTCTGGTACGGGTCCGCGACCGAGGCGATCTGGTCGGCGCCGGCGCCGGACTTCAGACCGGAGACGATCTTCTCGACCTCGGTCTTGACGCCGGGGTCGGTGACCTTCCGGCCCGCCGGGGCCTTGATCACGACGCGGGCGGTGGCGCCGTCGGCGGCCATGCCCGGGAAGCGCTGATCGAGCAGGTCGAAGGCCTTCTGGGCCTCCGTTCCGGGTATCGAGAACGATCCGGAGGTGGGCGCGGAGGCGGACGCCGCGCCGAATATGGCGACGAAGAGCAGCGCCACCCAGGCGAGGGCGACGAAGCGGCGGCGCCGGAAGGCGCCCCGGCCGAGCCGGTAGAGGAAGGTGGCCACGTCGGCGGTTCTCCCGTTCGGGTCGTGGGATGGATCCGGGATGGATCAGGGCGTGAGGAGCCGGCCCGACGACGAGAGCGGCGTGTCAGGAGCAGCAAAAAAGGGTCGAAAGGGCCGAGAAGCGGAACTCAGACGCCGAGGGCGGGGAAGACCACGGCATCGATGAACTGGCCGAGGAAGGCCCGGTCCACCGACCGGTCCTCGATCAGCGGGAGCGCGATGAACGCCCCGATGAGCATGTGGGGTACGAAGTCGAGCGCGGGACAGTCGGCGGCGATCTCGCCCCGGTCCACCGAGCGCCGCAGCATCACCTGGAGCCCGTTGAGCTCCGGGTCGACCAGCAGGTCGCGCAGTGCCTTGTGGAGTTCGGGGCTTTCGTGGACGGCGTGCGCGAGGCCGCGCATCAGCGCGGTGTCCTTCGCCATCTGGTCGTCGTCGGAGTGCTCGACCATCAGGGCGAAATCGCCGCGCAGGCTGCCCGTGTCGATGTCCCGCAGCGAGACCGGCTGGGTACATCGCAGGGCCTTGGCGACCAGCTCCGGCTTGCTCCCCCACTGGCGGTAGAGGGTGGCCTTGCTGGACTTGGTGCGGGCCGCGACCGCGTCCATCGTCAGTGCTTCGTAGCCGACCTCGCGGAGCAGGTCCAGGACCGCCCCGTGCAGCTCGGCCTCCCGCTCGGGGGTGATCCGGCTGCGCCGTGACAAGACCTCTTCGGTCATTTCCACGTCCCTTCCACCGGTCGCTTCCCGAACGGATGCGGTGCGTACTCCCCCGACGATACCGGCGCGGCTAACGAAACGAAACCGTTCCGTTTCGTTCGGGGCGTGTCATGTGTCACGCCGGTTCACCTGTACGAGATGCGCGGTCCGAGTTGCCCGCACCCCCCGGCGCGGAAAGCATTGGGGGGTGAGTCACGACGTCGCGTACCTCCGGTTCCCGCACCTGCACGACGACATGCTGTGTTTCGCCACTGAGGACGATCTTTGGGTGGCGCCCTTGGTTCCTCCTGGAGAACCGGTCGGCCGCGCCTGGCGGCTCACCGTCGACCGGACCCGGGTCGGGCACCCCCGCTTCTCCCCCGACGGCCGCCACATCGCCTTCACCACCTGGCGCAGCCTCGACCCGGAGATCCACCTCGCGCCGGTCGACGGCGGCCCCGCCCGCCGGCTGAGCCACTGGGGCTCCACCGACACCCGGGTGTGCGGCTGGACCCCGCCCGACAAGGACGGCCGCAGCGACATCCTGGCGGTCTCCTCTCACGGCCAGCCCTTCTCCTACTTCTCATGGGCCTACCGCCTGCCCACCGACGGCAGCCCCGGCGGCCGGCTGCCCTGGGGCCCGGTCTCCGACATCGCCGTCCAGGAAGCGGAGGACGGCGAGCGCCGGACCCTGCTGCTGACCGGCAAGCCCCCGCACGAGCCCGCCGCCTGGAAGCGCTACCGCGGCGGCGCCACCGGGCGGCTGTGGCTGCACGGCGAGCGGCTGCTGGAGGGCATCGAGGGCCACCTCGACGCCCCGATGTTCGTGGGCGGCCGGATCGCCTTCCTCTCCGACCACGAGGGCGTCGGCAACCTGTACTCCTGCCTGCCCGACGGCAGCGGCCTGCGCCGGCACACCGACCACGCCGAGTTCTACGCACGGCACGCCTCCAGCGACGGCACCCGCGTCGTCTACCAGTGCGCGGGCGACCTGTGGCTCGTCGACTCCCTCGCGCCCGGCGCCGTACCGCGCAAGCTGGAGGTGCGCCTGGGCGGACCGCGTGCGGGGCGGCGTACGTACCAGGTCGCGGCGGCCAGTCACGTGGACTCCCTGTCGGTGGACTCCACCGGGCGGGCCAGCGCCGTCGTGGTGCGCGGCAGCCTGTACTGGCTGACCCACCGCGACGGGCCCGCGCGGACCATCGCCGACACCCCGGGCGTGCGGGTGCGGATGCCGGAGATGCTGGGCAGCGGCGGGCAGGTCGCCTACGTCACGGACGCGGAGGGCGAGGACGCGGTCGAGATCGCCTACCTGCCCCGGGCCAGCGGGGAGCGCGAGCCGCGGCGGCTGGCCTCGGGCGCGCTGGGGCGCGTACTGGAGCTGGTCGCGGACCCGGACGGGGAGCGGCTCGCGATCGCCTCCCACGACGGCCGGCTCCTGCTGATCGACGCGACGGACGAGTCCGACGGGGAGGTCACCGAGCTGATCCGCTCCACCAACGGGCCGGTGACCGACCTGGCCTTCTCCCCCGACGGATGCTGGCTGACCTGGTCGCACCCGGGGATCGGGCGTTCGCTGCGGCAGATCAAGATGGCGCGGATCTCCGGGCCCGGCGGGCCGACGGTCGTCGACGTCACCAACGGCCGCTTCGAGGACGAGAACCCGGTCTTCACCCGGGACGGCCGCTATCTGGCGTTCCTGTCGTGGCGCGGTTTCGACCCGGTCTACGACGTGCACACCGGGGACCTGTCCTTCCCGCTGGGCTGCCGCCCCTACCTGGTGCCGCTGTCCTCGGCGACCCCCTCGCCCTTCGCCCTGTCCGCGGACGGGCGCCCGGCGGCGGGCGGCCTGGATCCGGTGGAGGGGGACGCCGACACGGGGGACGGTGCGGTGACGGTCGAGGTGGAGGGCCTGGAGAGCCGGGTGACACCCTTCCCGGTGACCGCCTCCAAGTACTCCGCGCTGTACCCGGTGAGCGGGGGCGGCCTGGTGTGGCTGCGCTGGCCCATCTCCGGCGCGCTCGGCGAAACCTTCGCCAACCCCGCCGACACCAGCGGCAAACCGACGCTGGAGCACTTCGACATCACCAAGGCCCGCAAGACCGAACTGGCCGCCGGGCTCGACTGGTTCGCGGTCAGCGGCGACGGGTCCCGGCTCGTCGTCAACGACGACGGGGACCTGCGCGCCGTACCGGCGACCGAGTCCGGGGACAGCGACTCGACGGTCTACCTCGACCTGCGGCGGATCCTGCACGAGGTGGACCCGGCCGCCGAGTGGCGCCAGGCCTTCGAGGAGGCCGGGCGGATCATCCGCGCCTACTTCTGGGAACCGGGGATGTGCGGGATCGACTGGGACGGCGTCCTGCGCCAGTACCGCCCGCTGGTCGAACGGGTCGCCTCCCCCGACGAGTTCGCCGACCTGCTGCGCGAGGTCCTCGGCGAGCTGGGCACCTCGCACGCCTACGTCTCCCCCGCGCGCCGCAACGAGGGCCCCCCGCACTACCAGCGCGCCATCGGGCTGCTGGGCGCCAACCTGGTGCCCCGCGACGGCGCCTGGGTGGTCGCCCGGATCCTGCCCGGCGACTCCTCCGACTCCAAGGCCCGCTCCCCCCTGGCGGGCACCGGGATCCGCGAGGGCGCGGTGCTCACCCATGTGGACGGGCGGCCGGTGGACCCGGTGGCCGGCCCCTACCCGCTGCTGTCGGCGGCGGGCGGGACCACGGTCGAGCTGACCTTCCGGCCCGCCGAGGGCGAGGGCGGCGCGCGCCGCGTGGCGATCGTCCCCCTCGTCGACGAACGGCCGCTGCGCTACCAGGACTGGGTGGCCAAGCGCCGGGAGGTGGTCCGCGAAATGAGCGGCGGCCAGTGCGGCTACCTGCACATCCCGGACATGGGCGGCTCCGGCTGGGCCCAGTTCAACCGGGACCTGCGCCTGGAGGTCTCGCGGCCCGCCCTGCTCGTCGACGTGCGCGGCAACGCGGGCGGGCACATCAGCGAACTGGTCGTGGAGAAGCTCACCCGCTCGATCCTGGGCTGGGACCTGACCCGCAACGCCCAGCCCGTCTCGTACGCCTCGAACGCGCCGCGCGGCCCGATCGTCGCCCTGGCCGACGAGGCCACCTCCTCGGACGGCGACATGATCACCGCGGCCTTCAAACTCCTGGGCCTGGGACCGGTGGTGGGCCAGCGCACCTGGGGCGGGGTCGTCGGCATGACCGGCCGTCACACCCTGGGCGACGGCACGGTGATCACGGTGCCGATGAACGCCGCCTGGTTCCCCGAGTACGGCTGGTCGGTCGAGAACCACGGCGTGGAGCCGGACCTGGCGATGCTGCGCACCCCGCTCGACTGGGCGGAGGGGCGGCACGTGCAGCTCGACGACGCGGTGCACCTGGCGCTGGAGCTGCTGGAACAGGACCCGGCGGCCGTGCCGCCCGGCTACGCGGACGTCCCCGACCGGCGCCGCCCGAAGCTGCCGCCGAGGTCCGACGACTGACCGCAACTGATCGAAATGCGAGGAATATCCGCACGTGGAAGTCTGTGCGCATGGGAATCAGAGAGCAGTTCCAGGACAAGGCGAAGGAGCTGGCCGAGAAGGCCGCGGCGGCCGCCCAGGGGCAGCGCGACGAGGCCTCGGAGCGGGCGCGCGAGGCCTCGGACCAGGCACGGGAACGGGCGAGGGAGCGGGCGCGCACCTCGTTCGACCAGCCCTACGACGAGCCCTCCGGGAGATGACCGCGGCCCCCACCGGCTGAGGCAGGCGCGACCCGTCCGTCCGCGGGTCGCGCCCCTCCTGTCGCCCTGCGACTACGGCTACGCGCGCTTGGCGTCGCGTTCGCGCTCGTCCGCGGCTCCGCCCGCGCCCACGAGCCCCCTGGAGACACCGGCCAGCCGCGGCTCGAACCGCTTCATCTCGCGCTGCCCGACGGCGGCGATCACCCCCGGCAGGTAGCCGCGCACGCCCTGCATCCCGCGCAGCCACCACTGCGCGTACACGTGCGCCGAGCGCCGCTCGATCCCGGCGACGATCCGGTCGACCGCGGGCCCCAGCGGGTACGTGCGGTTCGACGGCCACGGCAGCCGCTGGCGCAGTTCCCGCATGACCTCGTCCCGGTCGGCGCCCCGCACCATGTCGGTGTCGGTCCAGGAGAGGTAGCCGACGCCCACCTTGACGCCCTTGTAGCCGACCTCGGCGCGCAGGCAGTGCGCGAAGGCCTCGACGCCGGACTTGGACGCGCAGTACGCCGTCATCATCGGCGCCGGGGTGATCGCGGCGAGCGAGGCGATCTGGAGGAAGTACCCCCGGCTCTCCGTCAGCACCGGCAGGAAGGCGCGGGCCGTGACGGCCCCGCCGATCAGGTTGACCTCGATCACCCGGCGCCAGGCGTCCGGGTCGGAGTCGGCGAACGGTCCGCCCGCCGCGACCCCGGCGTTGGCGACGACGATGTCGACCTTGCCGAAGCGCTGCTTGACCTCCTGGGCCACCCGGGCCATCGCCTCGTGGTCGGTGACGTCTGCGTACCAGTGGTCGCTGTCGGTGTGCAGCCGCTCGGAGACCTCCTTGAGGGCCTCCGGCTCCAGGCCCACCAGCGCGACGCGCGCCCCGCGCGCGGACAGCTTGCGGGCGAGCAGCTCGCCGACGCCGCGGGCGGCGCCGGTGACGACGGCGACCTGGCCTTCCAGACTCCTGCGCTCGCTCACGGGGTCGTCTCCTTCGTGGTGGGGGTGGGAGGGGCGGTGGTCGCGGCCCCGGTGCCGGTGCCGGTCGCGCCGACCGGCGGGAGGTGCTGCCCGGCCAGTTCCCGGATGACCCGGGTGACGGCCTCGGGGGCCTCGATCGGGGTCATGTGGCCCATGCCGGCCAGCTCCGTGAGCCCGACGCAGTGCGGGAGCGAGGCGGCGAGCGCCCGGGCGTGCACCACGGGGGTGAGCCGGTCGGCCGTGCCCGCGATGACGGCGGTGGGCGCGGTGAGGCGGGCGAGCCGGTCGTCCAGGTCCAGCCCGGCCAGCACCCGGGACCACCCGTGCCGGGCCCCGGTGGGGCAGCCGTGCACGATACGGGCACAGGCCTCGACCCGGTCGGGAGCCGAACCCGGGCCCATCGTGGCGTACTTCAGCACCTTCCGGGCCACCGGCGTGACCGGCCCCAGGGGGGCGCGCGAGCCGAGAACCGCGCTGGTCATCCGGGTCCGGATGCGCCCGGCGCGCAGCGGCAGCACGAGCGCCTCCGCGACCAGCCGGGAACTGCCCGTGCTGCACAGCAGGACGGCGGCGGCCCGCTCGTCGAACCCGGGCCGCCCGGCGGCGGACATGACGGTCATCCCGCCCATGGAGTGCCCGGCGACCACCGCCCGCTCCCCGGGGGCCAAGGTGGCCTCCAGGACCGCGATCAGGTCGTCGGCGAGGGAGTCGACGGCGTAGGCGGAGGCGGCCGGGCTGCGGCCGTGGCCCCGCTGGTCGTAGGCGATCACCCGGTGGGTGGCGGCCAGGGCGCGGATCTGCGCGGCCCAGAACGCGGTGGAGCAGGTCCAGCCGTGGGCCAGGACCACCGCCGGGGCGCCCTCCTCGCCGTGCACCTCGACGTGCAGCAAGGAGCCGTCGGCGGAGACCGCCTCCAGGGTGCGGCGCGCGGGCGGGGGCGCGTAGGGCCCGGTGGTGACGTGGTGCGGACGCCGGGCGCTCACGCGGCGCCCCCCGACACCGTGGCCGCCGCGGTCTCCGCAGTCGCCGCCGTCGCCGTGGTCGCCGTGGTCGCCGTGGTCGCCGAGGTGCGCTCCCGCGCCTCCGCCCGGCCGCGCAGCACCTCGTACTCGGCGAGGTCCACGCCCCGGGTCTCGCGCCGGAACTCCGCCGTCGTCCCCGGCCACACGGTGGTGTTGCGCCCGTTCGCGTCGAGGTACCAGCTGGTGCAGCCGCCGGTGTTCCACACGGTCCGCTTCATCCGGTCCTGCACGCGCCGGTTCCAGGCGTGCACGGCCGAGGGGCGCGCGGCGAGCGCGGTGCGCCCCTCGCGGCCCGCACTCCCGCCGCGGCCGCCCGGCGTGAGGAGGCCGAGCTGACGGACGTAGTCCGCCATGTAGTTCAGCTGGGACTCGATCATCAGGATCATCGAGCTGTTCCCGAGCCCGGTGTTCGGCCCGATGATCGTCATCCAGTTCGGGAAGCCCGCCGCGGTCGCCCCGCGCAGCGACTGCATCCCGTCCTTCCACTCCTCGGCGAGGGTCCGGCCCTCGGCGCCCACCACCCGGTCGGCGATCGGCATGTCCGTGACGTGGAAGCCCGTACCGAAGACGATCGCGTCGGCCGCGGTCTCGGTGCCGTCCGCGGCGACCAGCACCGAGCCGCGGACCTCCTTCAGCCCGGAGGCCACGAGGTCCACGTTGGGCCGGGCGAGCGCCGGGTAGTACGTGCTGGAGAGCAGGATCCGCTTGCAGCCGATGCGGTACGACGGCGTCAGCTTGGCCCGCAGCGCCGGGTCCTTGATGGAGCGGGCCATGTTCGCCTTGGCCAGGGACTCGACCAGGCCGAGGCGGTTCGGGTGCTTGGTGAAGGCGCCGACCTGCAGTTCGCGGATGCCCCAGAGCAGTCCGCGGCGCGCGGCCCGGGTGAAGGGCAGTTGGCGGTGCAGCCAGCGCTCCCCGGCGCTGATGGCGCGGTCGGTGCGCGGCATCACCCACGGCGGGGTGCGCTGGAAGAGGGTGAGCCGCTCCACGTCGGGCGCGATGGCGGGCACGATCTGGATGGCGGAGGCGCCGGTCCCGATCATCGCGACGCGCTTGCCGCGCAGGTCGTATTCGTGGTCCCAGCGCGCGGAGTGGAAGACCTTGCCGGGGAAGGAGGAGAGCCCCGGGATCTCCGGCATCTTGGGGTCGGAGAGCGGCCCGGTCGCGGAGACCACCACGTCGGCGGTGAAGGAGCCCCGGGAGGTCTCGATGTCCCACCGCAGCTCGTCGGCGTCCCAGCGCGCCATCTCGACCTCGGTGTTCAGCCGCAGGTGGGGGCGCAGGCCGAAGGTGTCGGCGACGTGCTCCAGGTAGGCGCGGATGTGCCGCTGTCCGGAGAAGGTGCGCGGCCAGTCGGGGTTGGGGGCGAAGGAGAAGGAGTAGAGGTGCGACGGCACGTCGCACGCGCACCCCGGGTAGTCGTTGTCGCGCCAGGTCCCGCCCACCGAGTCCGCGCGCTCCAGGACCACGAAGTCCGTGACCCCCTCGCGCCGCAGCCGGACGGCCGCCCCGAGCCCGCCGAATCCGGACCCGATCACCGCCACCCGTACGTGCTCGCGCTCACGCTCATCCGCGTGTCCGTCGCCCATGCCCGCCGCCTCCGCTTCCGCTTCCGCTTCACTCACAGCCTGCACCCCGCAATCGCGCCAGCAATCACTGGCACGGTTGGAGCGTAGAGCAGCTCCGTACTCATGGGTAGGGGGCGCGAAGGGAAAGTTACCGGCGGTACGCCATAGGGTGCGGCTGTGGTGGACGAAGAGGCGCGAGAGGCACACCCGGCAGGTCCGGCCGAGCCGGCGGACCGCAGCGAGCCGGTGCGCGAGTACCGCACGGAGGAGCTGGCCGAGGCGGCCGGCATCACCGTGCGCACCCTGCGCTTCTACCGCGAGCGCAAACTGCTCCCGCCCCCGCGCCGCGAGGGCCGCATCGCCTGGTACGACGACCACCACCTGGCCCGGCTGCGCACCATCGCCGCACTGCTGGAGCGCGGCCACACCCTGGGCGGCATCGCGGAGCTGACGG
This sequence comes from Streptomyces sp. NPDC006529, assembly GCF_040611795.1. Lineage (NCBI taxonomy): Bacteria > Bacillati > Actinomycetota > Actinomycetes > Kitasatosporales > Streptomycetaceae > Streptomyces > Streptomyces sp. NPDC006529. Next base: position 65,084 of record NZ_JBEXPB010000016.1, read on the forward strand.
CCGCCTTCGAGAACGGCCGCGACGTCGGCCAGCTCGGCGAACTGCTCGGGATCGGCTGGTCGCAGGAGACCCCGGTCCGGCTCACCCCGCAGGCACTGGCCGACTACTTCGAGGGCGAGGTCACCCCGGAGAACCTGGCGGCCTCCCTGGACCTCGGCTACCTCGCCACCGACGGGGACGAGATCGTCCACGTCAGCCGCAACCTCCTCGACGTCTCCTCGGCCCTGGTCCGCGAGGGGATCCCGCTGGCCGCCGTCCTGGAGACGGGCCGCCGGGTGCGCGCCCACGCGGACGCGCTGGCCGCGCTGTTCACCGAGCTGATGGAGGCCCACCTGCCCGAGGGGGCGGCGCCGCGGCTGCGCCCGCTGGCCAAGAGCGTGGTGGAGGCGGAACTGACGATGGCCATGGACCGCCTCCTGGCCGCGCGGGACCGGCCGGGCCGGCCCGCCGCGCAGCCGCAGGACTCACAGGACCCTCAGGGCCCCCGGAGTCCTCAGAGCCCTCCGGCCCCGTAGACGACGGTCACCGGCGCGTGGTCGGACCACCGCTCGGGGTGGGTCTCGGCGCGCTCGACGAAGGCCTTCACGGCCCGCTCGGCCAGTCCGGGCGTGGCCACGTGCAGGTCGATCCGCCAGCCCGCGTCGTTGTCGAAGGCGCGCCCGCGGTAGGACCACCAGGAGTACGGCCCCTCGCCCTCGGGCTGGAGCGCGCGCACCACGTCGACGTACCCGGCGCCGTCGTAGACCGTGCCGAGCCACTCGCGCTCCTCGGGGAGGAAGCCCGCGTTCTTCCGGTTCGTCTTCCAGTTCTTCAGGTCTTCCTCGCGGTGGCAGATGTTCCAGTCCCCGCAGACCAGCACCTCGCGCCCGTCGGCGGCGGCGCGCGCCTTGAGCGCGCCGAGGTAGGTGTGGAACTCCGCCATGAAGCGGTACTTCTCGTCCTGCTTCCCGGTCCCGGCCTCACCGGAGGGCAGGTAGAGGCTGGCCACGGTCACCCCGGGCAGGTCGACCTCCAGGTACCGCCCGGCCGCGTCGAACTCCGCGCTCCCGAAACCGACCTGTACGCGCTCGGGCGCGCGCCGCGTGTACACCGCGACCCCGGCCCGCCCCTTGGCCGCGGCCGGCGCGAAGACCGTGTGCCAGCCCTCGGGCCGGCGGACCTCCTCCGGGATCTGCCCCTCCTCGGCCCGGACCTCCTGGAGGCAGACCACGTCGGCGTCGGACCCGGCGAGCCAGGCACCGAAACCCTTCTTGGCGGCGGCGCGGATGCCGTTCACGTTCACGGACGTCACAGTGATCAAGGCCTGACTCCAAACATCGCGCCCCCACGACACACAAAACGGCCACCAGCGTACCGGCCCCGCCGCCGCCCGTACGATGTTCGAATGCCTTACGGGATCCAGCTCCGCGACGTGCCGTACGACCACCCGGACGCGGTCAAGCTCAACGACCAGGTCCAGCTCGAGTACCAGGCGCGCTACGAGGGCGACGGCGACGCCACGCCCCTCGACCCGGCCATGTTCGCCCCGCCGAACGGCCGCTACCTCCTCGCCTACGACGCCCACGGCGCCCCCGTCGCGAGCGGCGGCTGGCGCGCCCAGGACGCGAACGACGAGGGCTACGCGGACGGCGACGCCGAGCTGAAGCGGATGTACGTCATACCCGAGGCCCGCGGCCTCGGCCTGGCCCGCCGCATCCTGGCCGAACTCGAAGCGGACGCCCGCACCGCGGGCCGCACCCGCATGGTCCTGGAAACCGGCGACCAGCAGCCGGAGGCGATCGCCCTGTACCTCTCGGAGTCCTACACCCCGGCCCCCACCAAGTTCGGCCTGTACCGCACCCACGAATCCAGCCGCTGCATGGCAAAGCCCCTGAACGCCTGACCCCGCGCCGGGTCCGGGGCGGCCGAAGCCCCGGGCCCCGCGGGGCCGTTCCTCCCGCAGCCCGGCTGACGCCCCCTCAAACGCCGAGATCCCGCCCAGCCTTCCGGCTGAACGGGATCTCGTGACGTTCCCGGGAGCAACCCGCGAACTGTCGTCTGTGGACCTGTGGGGATTTGAACCCCAGACCCCCTCGATGCGAACGAGGTGCGCTACCAGACTGCGCCACAGGCCCTTGCGACGTGTGAAACATTAGCATCCCATCCGGGGTGCACGGAAATCCGTTGTCCCGCAGGTCACGTCACTCGTTCGCGGCGCGGGGGCGGTCGTCGCCCTCGTACTGGTCGAAGAGCGGGGTGCGGCCGCGGTCGCGACTGCGGCGGGGGGTCGGGGGCGACGGCTTCTGATCCGCGCGCGGGTCGGGGACCGACGCGTGGGCGGCCGTGTGGTGGCCCTGCGCGGCGGCGGAGTGCGGGTGCGGCTGCTGGGCGCGCAGCCGGGGTTCCGTCGGTTCCGCCGCGCTGGAGCGGGACGAGCTCCAGGCGTCGGGGGCCGCCGGGCCGGTGGCCCGGGGGGCGACGGGAGCCGTCACGTACGTCGGCAGCGGGACCGGCACCGGCTCCCAGCTGTCACCGCGCGCCGGACCCCGCTCGCGCTCGCGCTGCTGGTCCACCCACTCCGCGTGGTCGGTCTGCTCGACCAGCGCGCGCCGGCCGGCCTCCTGCGGGGAGACCGGCGGCGCGGGGTCGGGCTCGGCGCCCTCGGCGGGCTCGGACTCGCGGCGCCGCGGGCGGTTCTCGCGCAGCCGCCGGGCGGCGATCTCGGCGCGCCGCCGGTCCATGGTGAAGATGAACCGCCGCCGCTCCTGCACGCGCAGGTGCACGATGTACGCGCTCAGCAGGAGGGCGGGGACGGCCGGGGCCCAGAGGTAGCGCAGCCCGCCGACGGCGGCGACGACCGCGCCGAGGGTGAAGACGAGGAAGAGCATCGCGGTGGTGCGACGGCGCCGGGCGAGGACCTGGAGGCGCTGTTCGCGCCGGGCGCGCTCGGCGCGGTCCGCCCGCTCGGCGCTCGCGCCCCGCGGTTCCGCCCTGGTTCTGGGCACGGCATTGACCCGGGCGTCGGCGTCGACGGAATTCACTTTCTCCGTCGCGGCGTCCGGGTCCGCGTGGGGCTTGGGTTCCGCCTCCTCGTCACCGCGCTCACGCAGTTCCCTGGCGTAACGGCGCTCCATTCCCGCCCGGCCGGAAAGCAGCCGGATGGCGGTGGAGAAGCGTTCCGTCGGACGGGCTTCGTTCAGCTCGTCCTGCCTCCGGAGCCACATGGGCACCAAGTAGGCGGCCCAGGCCCCGACGATGACTGCGTAGATGAGGCCGCTGCTGCTCACACCCCACACCGTAGAGGGGTACGGGCGGAGGCATCCGCCAATTGAGCCGGTGTGTCGCACGATCCGGCTGATATCACGGACTTTTTTTGTGATTCTCCGGATCAGATTATGGATAGCGGGCTCGCCCGGAGCCGATATTCGAACTTTTATTCGAAAAGCACGGTCGGCCCGTCCCTCTTATTTCTGCGGCGGGGCGTGCCCGTGCCGTTCGCGCCGCCAGCGGCTCAGCAGCCCCTCGCGCACTTCCTCGGCCGTCAGCGCGTAGACGAGGTGGTCCCGCCAGGCGCCGTCGATGTGCAGGTAGCGCGGCCGCATGCCCTCCTCGCGGAAGCCCAGCTTCTCCACGACGCGCCGGCTCGGCCCGTTCTCCGGCCGGATGCAGACCTCGACGCGGTGCAGCCCGACCTGCCGGAAGCAGTGGTCCACCGCCAGCGCGACCGCCGTCGGCATCACGCCCCGCCCGGCCACGTCCCGGTCCACCCAGTAGCCGACGTGACCGGCGCACATGGAGCCCCAGGTGATCCCGGCGACCGTCAGCTGGCCGACGAGCCGGCCCTGGTACTCGATGACGAAGGGCAGCATCCGGCCGGCGTTCGCCTCGGCCCGCAGGTGGCGGACCATCTGGCGGTAGGTCGGCCGGTGCACGACCGGGCCCCAGGGCGCGGCCGGCGGAATGGTCGCCTCCCACGGCCGCAGCCAGTCGCGGTTGCGCCGGTTGACCTCGCGCCAGGCACGCTGGTCACGGACTCTTATCGGCCGGAGCGTGACGTCGCCGTCCGACAGGACCACCGGCCACGTGGGTCCGTTCAGCTCGGGCTCCCGGGTCTGGGATGGTCGCCGCCCCGGATCTGGTCGACGGCGTGGAGCAGGATGCGGTCCAGGACGGCCAGGCCGTCCCGTACGCCGCCGGTCGAACCCGGCAGGTTGACGATCAGCGTGTGCCCGGCGACCCCCGCCAGCCCGCGGGACAGCGCCGCGGTCGGCACCTTCGCGAGGCCCTCGGCGCGGATCGCCTGCGGGATGCCGGGGATCTCGTAGTCCAGGACCCGCGCGGTGGCGTCCGGGGTCCGGTCGGTGGGCGAGATCCCGGTCCCGCCGGTGGTGAGGACGACGTCGTACCCGGCGGCGACCCCCTCGCGCAGGGCCGCTTCGACGGGGTCGCCGTCGGGCACCACGCGCGGACCGTCCACCGTGAAGCCGAGACCGGCGAGGGCCCGGGCGAGCAGTGGGCCGCCCTTGTCGGCGTACACGCCCCGGGAGGCGCGGTTGGAGGCGGTGACGACCAGGGCCCGCAGCGGAGCGGAGGCCTCCGCGGCGGCGGGGACGTCGCTGCCGGGAACGGCACCGGCCTCGGCACCCGACCCGGACCCGTGACTGTGGCTGTGGACCTCGCCGCCGCGCGGGGCGTTCACGCGCGGTTCCAGTCGCCGGACTTGCCGCCGGTCTTCTCCTCCACCCGGACGTCGGTGATGACCGCGCCCTTGTCGACGGCCTTGACCATGTCGATCACGGTGAGCCCGGCGACCGCGACGGCGGTCAGCGCCTCCATCTCGACGCCCGTGCGGTCGGTCGTCCTGACGGTGGCGAGGATCTCCACGGCGTCGTCCGTCACCGACAGGTCGACCTCGACGCCGGAGACGGCGAGCGGGTGGCACAGCGGGATCAGGTCGGGCGTCCGCTTGGCGCCCATGATCCCGGCGATGCGCGCGGTGGCGAGGGCGTCGCCCTTGGGCACGCCCTCGCCCCGCAGCAGTTCGATCACCCGGGGCGAGACGAGCACCCGGCCGCTCGCGCGCGCCGTCCGCGTCGTGACGTCCTTCTCGGACACGTCGACCATGCGGGCCGCGCCGGCCTCGTCGATGTGCGTCAGCCTGCTCTGCGTGCTCATAAGTGCGTGCCGCTCCCGTCCGGGCCCCGCAAGGGCCTGTGTGGTGCAACACGCTACCCGCACCGGGCGGGGTTCAGCCGAGCAGGACCACTTCCAGCTCGGTGCCGGGCTCGACCGAAGTGACGTCCTCCGGCACCACCATCAGCGAGTCCGCGTGCGCGAGCGCCGCGATCAGGTGCGAGCCGGATCCGCCGACCGGGCTGACCGTCCCGTTCGCCGGATCGTACTTGCCGCGCAGGAACTGGCGGCGCCCGGCGGGCGAGCGCAGCGCTTCGCCGGCCTCCAGCACCGCGCGGACCACCGGGCGGTGCGGGTCCGCCGCGGGCAGGCCCATCAGGGCCCGGATCGCGGGGCGGACGAAGAGTTCGAAGGAGACGTACGAGGACACCGGATTGCCGGGCAGGGCGAGCAGCGGGGTCGCGTCGGGGCCGATCGTGCCGAAGCCCTGCGGCTTGCCGGGCTGCATGGCCAGCTTGCGGAAGTCGACCCCGGAGCCGTCGACGCCGGAGCCCTCGATGCCGTCCTCGCCGGCGGAGCCCGTCGACACGGACGTCAGGGCTTCCTTGACCACGTCGTACGCGCCGACGCTGACGCCGCCCGTGGTGACGAGGAGGTCGGCCCGGATGAGCTGGTCCTCGATGGTGGAGCGCAGCGTGTCGGCGTCGTCGGCGACCGCGCCGACCCGGTAGGCGATGGCTCCGGCGTCGCGGGCGGCGGCGGCCAGCGAGAAGCTGTTGGAGTCGTAGATCCGGCCCTCGGTCAGCGGTTCGCCGGGCTGGACCAGCTCGCTTCCGGTGGACATGACGACCACGCGGGCGCGCGGGCGCACCCGGACGGTGCCGCGCCCGATGGCGGCGAGCAGGGCGATCTGCGGCGGGCCGAGCACCGTCCCCGCGCGCAGCGCGAGGTCGCCCGCCCGGACGTCGCTGCCGCGGGCGCGGACGTGGGCGCGCGCCTCGGCGGCCCGGTGCACCCGGACCTCGCCGCGGGCGCCCTCGGGGGCCTCGCTGGCCGGGCTCATGCCCGCGGCCGCGCCGCCGCCCGTACCGCCGTCGGTCCATTCGACCGGTACGACGGCCTCCGCGCCCGGAGGCAGCGGGGCGCCGGTCATGATCCGGGCGGCCTCGCCGGGGCCGACGGCGGGCAGCTCCACGCTGCCCGCCGCGACGTCCCCGATGACCGTCAGCACCGCGGGGAACTCCTCGCTCGCGCCCTGGACGTCGGCGACCCGGACGGCGTACCCGTCCATGGAGCTGTTGTCGAAGGGCGGGAGGGCGACGGGCACCGTGACGTCTTCGACCAGGACACAACCCTGGGCGTCCATCAGCTGGAGTTCGATCGGCTCCAGCGGCCGGATCGCGGCGAGGACGTCCGCGAGGTGCTCGTCGACCGACCACAGACGCTGGTGGGCGTCCGCGGGCCGAGGATGCTGCGGTGCGGGACTGGTCAAGGTGCTACATCTCCTCCGTGACGTAACGGTGAAGCCAGGTGCGGAACTCGGGGCCGAGGTCCTCGCGCTCGCAGGCGAGGCGGACGATGGCCCGCAGGTAGTCCCCGCGGTCCCCGGTGTCGTAGCGGCGGCCCCGGAAGACCACGCCGTGCACCGGGCCGCCGATGGTCTCGTCAGCGGCCAGCTTCTGCAGGGCGTCGGTGAGCTGGATCTCCCCACCGCGGCCCGGCTCGGTCTCCCGCAGTATGTCGAAGATCGCCGGACTGAGGACGTAGCGTCCGATGATCGCGTAGTTGCTGGGCGCCTCGTCCGCGTCCGGCTTCTCGACCAGGCCGGTGATGCGGACGACGTCGTCGTCGCCGGTCTTCTCCACGGCGGCGCAGCCGTAGAGGTGGATGGACCGGGGGTCGACCTCCATCAGCGCGATGACGGTGCCGCCGGTGCGCTGCTGGAGTTCGACCATCGTCTGCAGGAGCGGGTCGCGCGGGTCGATCAGGTCGTCGCCGAGGAGGACGGCGAAGGGCTCGTCGCCCACGTGCGGGGCGGCGCAGAGCACGGCGTGGCCGAGGCCGCGCGGGTCGCCCTGGCGGACGTAGTGCATGGTGGCCAGGTCGCTGGACTCCTGGACCTTCTTCAGCCGGTCGTCGTCGCCCTTGGCGATGAGGGCCGACTCCAGCTCGTAGTTGCGGTCGAAGTGGTCCTCAAGAGGCCGCTTGTTACGCCCAGTGATCATGAGGACGTCGTCGAGTCCGGCCGCGACGGCCTCCTCGACGACGTATTGGATGGCCGGCTTGTCCACTACCGGGAGCATTTCCTTCGGGGTGGCCTTCGTCGCCGGGAGGAAGCGAGTACCGAGGCCCGCGGCCGGAATGACGGCCTTCGTGATCACCGGGTGCAACTGAGTCATGGGCAGAACGATAGTCGCTGGCCCGGACCGCCTTGCGAGAACCCGGGTTAAATTGTGCTGTTTTATGACTGAATAGAAGGGTTTTCGAGCCAGCTGTGGTACAGAACCGTTCCAACAAAGCGGAGTTGCGGCGCTCACTTCTCGCCGCCCGCCGCGCTCTTCCGGCCGCTTCCGTCGGTACGTCGGCCCGCGCGCTCGCCCGCCGGGCCCTCGCCCTGCCCGAACTGGCCGACGCGGGCACGGTCGCCGCGTACGTCTCCGTCGGCACCGAACCCGGCACCCGGGACCTGCTCGACGCGCTGCGCGAGCGCGGCGTCCGCGTGCTGCTTCCGGTCCTGCTCCCGGACAACGACCTCGACTGGGCGGCCTACGAGGGCCCCGGGAGCCTGGCCGGGAGCGAGCGCGCCGGGAAGCTGACCCTGCTGGAACCGGCCGGTCCGCGGCTGGGCCCGGAGGCGGTCACCGGCGCGGACGCGGTGCTGCTGCCCGGGCTCGCGGTGGACGGGCGCGGGATGCGGCTCGGGCGCGGCGGGGGCTCGTACGACCGGGTGCTCGCCCGGCTGGAGCGCGCGGACGCCCATCCGGCGCTGGTGGTCCTCCTCTACGACGAAGAGGTGGTCGCGCGGGTCCCGGAGGAACCGCACGACCATCCCGTGCACGCCGTCGTCACCCCGTCGGGGGTGCGCCGCTTCGGGCCCCCGGCGTGAGGGCCGCTAGGGCTTGAGGACCGCTAAGGCTTGAGGACCGCTAAGGCTTGAGGGTCAGGGTCTCGACGGTCGCCTTGGCGACCGCCTCCTTGCCGAACGCCCAGTCCAGCAGTTCGCCCTTGGCCCACAGGTCCGTCTGGTCGGTGTAGTGGTCGGCGTAGGCGTGGCCCGAGGCGCCGGTCAGGTTGACCCACCGGGACTTGTCGAGGTCGTTGAGGTTCACGACCATGCGCATCGAGGGGACCCAGGTGACGTCGTAGCCGCTGGAGGCGTTCCAGCCGGTGGCGTTGACCGTGGCCTCGCCGCCGCCCAGGTTCCAGGGGCCGCGGTTGAGGATCCACTTCATGATGCCGGGGCCCTCGGTGCCGATCGTCTGGTTCTTCAGCGTCAGCTGGTGCAGCCGGCCCCAGCTCCAGCTGGACTGGTCCTTGCCGAGCTTGGCGGTCAGCTCCCAGCGGGCGTCCTTCATGGCCCGGGCGAACAGCTCGTCGCGGGTGGTGGTCGCCTTGTCCGAGTACAGGGCGGGCGACTGCCACCAGGCCGACTTCTCGTCCTTGACCAGCTTGCGGACCACCTCGAACCAGCGGTCCCCGCCGTCGGGCTGCGCCGAGTCCGGGCCGCGCTCGCCGCATTCGCGGACCACCTCGGCGAGGTCGTCGGCCGGGCCGATGCCGTTGCCCTTGACGTTCATGCAGCTGTCCTTGACCCGCAGCTCCTTCGGCATCTTGTCGCCGAAGGACAGCTTCAGGATGTTGCGCCAGACCGCGTTGAAGTAGGCGGCCGCCGCCGAGTCGGGCTCCTGCGTGTAGTTCCAGCCCTCCAGCAGCTTCTGCGCGGAGCGCACGTCCGGGTCGGAGACGCGGATCTTGGTGAGCATCGGCGCCAGCAGCGCGGCGATCTCGCTGCTGTTGTCCATCTGCAGGGTGCGCATGTCGTCGGTGGAGATCTTGCCGCTGTCCTTGATCTTCGCCTCGATGAGGTCGTTGATCCGCTGGCTGCGGGCGCCGTAGCCCCAGTCGGTGGTCAGCGTGTAGGGGTACTTGCCGGTGCCGCTCTCCACGACCGCCTGGTTGGCGGTGACGACGTAGCCGCGCTGCGGGTTGAACTCCGAGGGCAGCTCGGCCTGGGCGATGAAGCCCTTCCAGGCGTACTTCGAGTCCCAGCCGGGCGCGGGCATCCGGCCGTCGCCCGTGGTGCGCAGCGGGATCCGGCCCGGGGCCTGGTAGCCGATGTTGCCGGCCGCGCCCTTGTTGTCGGCGTAGATCAGGTTCTGCGAGGGGACCTCGAACTCGGCGGCCGCGGCGCGGAAGGACGTCCAGTCCTTCGCGCGGTTCATCTTGAAGACGGCGTCCATCGACTTGCCCGGGTCCAGGGCGGTCCAGCGCAGGGCGACGGCGTAGCCGTTGCCGCGGTCGGGGGCGGTGCCGCCGACCGGGGCGCGGGCGCCGACCGTACCCAGCTCGTCGCTGCGGTCGGAGATCAGCGGACCGTTGTTCGTGGTCCGCACGGTGATCTTCTTCGCGGTGCCGCCCGCGACCTTGATGACCTCTTCACGGGTGGTGAAGGGGAGCACCTTGCCGTCGTAGACGTACCCCTCGGGCTTGATCTGCTCCAGGTAGAGGTCGCTCACGTCGGCGCCGAGGTTGGTCATGCCCCAGGCGATGTCGGCGTTGTGGCCGATGACCACGCCCGGCATGCCGGAGAAGGAGAACCCGGCGACGTCGTACTGGCAGGACGCCGAGGCGGTCCGGCAGTGCAGGCCGATCTGGTACCAGACCGAGGGCAGCTGCGGGGCAAGGTGCGGGTCGTTGGCGAGCAGCGGCTTGCCGGTGGTCGTGTACTTGCCCGCCACCACCCAGGAGTTGGACCCGATGCCGCTGCCGTTGGGACCGAGCAGGGCGGGGATCCGGTCCAGGGTCGAGGCCAGCGAGGTGAGCTGGGTGCGCAGGCCCGCGCTGGCGCCCTGGACGGTGGTGTTGTCCACGGCGCTGGTGTTGGTGGAGGCGTTCGATCCGATGGCGTTCGATCCGGTGGCTGCGGAGCCGGAGTCGGCGCCCTTGCCGGAGGGGGAGCCCGCGGCGCCCTGGGCGACGTACTTGCCGCCCTCGATCTTGCCGCCCTCGATCACCGGCTTGTTCCGGTCGAAGGGGTACGGCGGGTACAGCTCGTCGATCTGGGCCTGCGTGAGCTTGCCGGTCATCAGCGAACGGTCGATCTCGTCCTGCATGTTGCCGCGCAGGTCCCAGGCCATCGCCTTGAGCCAGGCCACGGAGTCGACCGGGCTCCACTGCTCGGGCTTGTAGTCGGCGCTGAGCTTCAGAGCCGCGTGCTCGACCGACAGGTCCTTGCCCGACTTGCCCTTGAGGTACTCGTTGACCCCGTCGGCGTAGGCCTGGAGGTACTTCTTCGTCTCGGGTGAGAGCTTGGTGTCGTACTCGGTCTGGGCGACCTGGCGCCAGCCCAGGGTGCGCAGGAAGGCGTCGGTCTCGACCTGACCGGATCCGAACATCTCGGAGAGGCGGCCGGAGGTCATGTGGCGGCGCACGTCCATCTCCCAGAACCGGTCCTGCGCGTGCACGAAGCCCTGCGCCCGGAAGAGGTCCTGGTCGGTGTCGGCGTACAGCTGGGGGATGCCCTTGGCGTCGCGCTTGACCTCGACGGGCGCGGTGAGGCCGGCGAGCTTGAGGGTCCCGGTCGTCTGCGGGTAGGAGCCGCGCAGGGTGTCCGCGCTCCAGTACGCCCCGTAGCCGAGGCCCGCGACGAGCGCCAGCACCAGCACGAGCACGATCAGACGGGCGCGTCGTCCCTTCTTCTTGACGGAAGGGGCGGGTTCGTTGGCGGGCATCGCTGTCCTTCGCGGGGCAGGGTGGTCCTGGAGTGCTGGAGCAACCATAGGCGCAGGGCGCCCGGGAGTGATCCGCGAGGGGTCCCGGCGGCTGGCAGCAGGGACGATCACCCCTTCACAATGGGAGGAGACCGTCAAGAAATCGTCAAATATTAGGTAAGGTAACGAAGTACTTGCCGCCGGAGCAACGATCCGGCAGGCGCTCCGAGGGAAGGATCGCCCGCTGACTGTCCACCAGCTCAATGAGCTCCTGCTGGTCTGCTCGCTCGTGCTGCTCGTCGCCGTCGCGGCGGTGCGCCTCTCCTCGCGCAGCGGCCTCCCCAGTCTGCTCATCTACCTCGGCATAGGCATAGCGATAGGCCAGGACGGCATAGGCAACGTCGTCTTCGACAACGCCGAACTGACCCAGGTCATCGGCTACGCGGCCCTCGTGGTCATCCTTGCCGAGGGTGGTCTGGGCACGAAGTGGAAAGAGATCCGGCCCGCCCTGCCCGCCGCGATCGTGCTGTCGCTGCTGGGCGTCGCGGTCAGCGTGGGCGTCACCGCCGCCGGAGCGCACTACCTGGTGGGGCTGGAGTGGCGCCAGGCGCTGCTGATCGGAGCCGTCGTCTCCTCGACGGACGCCGCCGCCGTCTTCTCGGTCCTGCGCAAGGTGCCGCTGCCCGCGCGGATCACCGGCGTACTGGAAGCGGAGTCCGGCTTCAACGACGCCCCCGTCGTGATCCTCGTGGTGGCCTTCGCGACGGTCGGTCCGGTGGACGACTGGTACGTCCTGCTCGGGAAGATCGCGCTGGAACTCGCCATCGGCGTCGCGATCGGCCTGACCGTGGGGTTCCTGGGAGCGTACGGCCTGCGGCACGTGGCCCTGCCCGCCTCGGGCCTGTACCCGATCGCCGTGATGGCGATCGCCGTGACGGCGTACGCGGCCGGCGCGATGGCCCACGGGTCCGGCTTCCTGGCCGTCTACCTCGCGGCGATGGTGCTCGGGAACGCGAAGCTCCCGCACTGGCCCGCGACCCGGGGGTTCGCGGACGGACTCGGCTGGATCGCCCAGATCGGCATGTTCGTCCTGCTCGGCCTGCTGGTCACCCCGCACGAGCTGGTGCACGACTTCTGGCCCGCCGTGATCATCGGCCTGGTGCTGACGATGGTGGCGCGGCCCCTGGAGGTCTTCCTGAGCCTGCTGCCCTTCCGGCTGCCGTGGCAGGAGCAGGCGCTGATGTCCTGGGCGGGCCTGCGCGGCGCCGTCCCCATCATCCTGGCGACCATCCCGATGGTGTCCGGGATCGAGGGCAGCGACCGGGTCTTCAACATCGTCTTCGTGCTGGTCGTCGTCTACACCCTGGTCCAGGGGCCGACGCTGCCGTGGCTGGCGCGCACCCTCAAGATCGGCGACCAGTCGCCGGGGGCGGCGGACCTCGGGATCGAATCGGCGCCGCTGGAGCGGCTGCGCGGCCACCTGCTGTCGTTCGGGATCCCCGAGGGCTCGCGGATGGCCGGGGTCGAGGTCAGCGAGCTGCGGCTGCCGGCCGGGGCCGCGGTCACGCTCGTGGTGCGGGACGGGAAGAGCTTCGTACCGCTCCCGGCGACCGTGCTGCGGCGCGCGGACGAGCTGCTGGTGGTGGCGACGGACCCGGTGCGGGACGCCACCGAGGCCCGGCTGCGGGCGGTGGCCCGGGGCGGCAAGCTGGCGGGCTGGCTCGGGACGGGCGGCGGGTCGACCGCCGTCACGCGGCGGGGGCCGCGGCAGAAGTAGCGGGGCGGCCCGGGGCGGGCCTGCCGGGCCGCGACCGGAGTACCGGAACGGGACATTCCCGTTAATCGCAGGTGAAGACATGCCATGTCGCCGCAATCACAGGGCGGGGCTGGCGTGCAGCCTGTACCATGAAGGCACACCATATCGAACCAACTCTGTCTGACGCAGAGCTGGCGCGACCGCTCGGCGGCCGTGGCACCCCTCCGCAGTGGGCGCCCAGGTATCACTCGGTTCGGCGCAAGAGGACAGCTCTCGGGGCTCCCACATGTACGGGTGCGACTCGCTCACAAGGCGGTGCACCGTCCGCAGTCGGGGAGTTCTACCAGGCAGCGGAAAGGCAAGGCCGTGACATCCGCGGTCACGACCGAGAAGAAGTCCCGCCCCGGCTACGGTCAGCTCCTGCGCACCCCCGGTGCCCTCAGCTTCCTGATCCCCGGCTTCGCCGCCCGGCAGCCCTTCGCGATGCTGACCATCGGCATCGTCCTGCTCGTCCAGCACACCACCGGATCCTTCGGTGACGCGGGCGTCGTCGCCACCGTCACCGGCATCTCGATGGCCCTGTTCGCCCCGCAGATCGGCAAGCTCGCCGACCGCCGCGGCCAGAGCGCCGTCCTGATCCCCACCGTCATCGTGCACGCCGCGTCCGTCGTCGGCCTCACCCTGCTCGCGCTGGCGGGCGCCCCGCTGTGGGCCCTCGCGCTCGCGGCGGTCCCGGCCGGCGCCTCGGTGCCGCAGGTCGGCCCGATGGTCCGGGCCCGCTGGGCCGCCAAGCTCGAAGGCTCGCCGCTGCTGTCGACGGCCGCCGCGTGGGAATCCGTCACCGACGAGCTGACCTTCGTCGTCGGCCCGGTGCTCGCGACGTTCCTGTGCACCACCGTCCACCCCTCGGCCGGTCTGCTCACCGAGGCGGGCCTCACCCTCATCGGCGGCCTGCTGTTCGCCGCGCAGCGCGGCACCCAGCCGCGGCCCGTCCCCCGCCTCGCGGGCGACGCCAAGCACGTCTCGGCCCTGTCCTTCCCCGGCCTGCGGGTCCTGATCGTCGCGTTCGTCGGCATCGGCGCCGTCTTCGGCGGCATGCTGATCTCGCTGGCCGCCTTCTCCGAGGAGATCGGCAACCCGGGTGCGAACGGCCTGCTCTACGGCATCTTCGCGGGCGGCAACATGATCGCGGGCATCGCCTGCGGCACCATCGCCTGGAAGATCGGCCCGCGCCGCCGCCTGATCCTCGGCTACGTCGGCCTCACCGCCGCCGCGTCGGTGCTGTGGACCGTGAACTCCGTGTTCCTGCTCGGCGCGCTCGGCCTGGTCGTCGGCCTGTGCATCGCCCCGGCCCTGATCACCGGCTACACGATGATCGAACAGCTGGTCCCGGCCGCCTCGCGGACCGAGGCCTTCACCGCCCTGACCGGCGCGGTCGCCTTCGGGCAGGCCGCCGCGGTCACCATCGCGGGCCGGCTGACCGACGCCCACGGGTCCTCGTACGGCTTCCTGGTCCCGGCGGCGGCCACCGCGCTGGCGCTGCTCACCCTGCTGGCGCTGCGCTCCAAGCTCGCGCCGAAGGCCGCGAGCCGGGTCGTCGGCTCGTCGAACGGTTCCTCCGAGGAGCCGGCCGACGTGGCCGCCGAGACGTCCCCCCGGCCCGCCCAGCGCTCGTCGAACGGGTCCGGGACCCGGTCGAACGGATCCGCGCCGACGACTACCGTGCGGGTGAATGAGCGTGTCGTGGGTCACCGCGTGCCGGTGACGGTGGACTGATCCGCCGGAATACGTCACCATGGAACGTCGTTAGCACTCATTGAGTGAGAGTGCCAGGAGGAAATTCGTGCCGACCTACCAGTACCAGTGCACCGAGTGCGGTGAGGGCCTTGAGGCCGTGCAGAAGTTCACCGATGACGCACTGACCGTGTGCCCGAGCTGTGACGGACGCCTGAAGAAGGTGTTCTCCGCGGTCGGCATCGTCTTCAAGGGCTCCGGTTTCTACCGGAACGACAGCCGCGGCTCCTCGTCGAGCAGCACGCCGGCCACCAAGCCCGCGTCGACGACGACCGCGTCCGCCCCGGCGGCCGCCGCGTCGACGTCGTCCTCGTCGTCCACTTCGTCGTCGTCCTCGTCGTCGAGCGGTTCCTCGAGCAGCGGCGCCACCTCGGCCGCCTGACGCTCCGCGTTCCTCGCGCAGACCCCGCACCGGTCCCCACCGGCAGCGGGGTCTTTCGCGCGCCCGCTCGGCGGGCTCCCGGCGGGCCCCCATTAGGGTGGTCCGCATGGCGAACGCAGAGATCGGTGTCATCGGCGGCTCGGGCTTCTACTCCTTCCTGGAGGACGTGTCCGAGGTCGAGGTGGACACCCCGTACGGCAAGCCCAGCGACTCCCTCTTCCTCGGTGAGCTGGCCGGCCGCCAGGTCGCGTTCTTGCCCCGGCACGGCCGCGGCCACAAGGTCCCGCCGCACAAGATCAATTACCGGGCCAACCTGTGGGCCCTGCGCTCGGTCGGCGTCCGCCAGATCCTCGGCCCCTGCGCGGTGGGCGGCCTGCGCCCCGAGTACGGCCCGGGCACCCTGCTCGTCCCGGACCAGCTGGTCGACCGTACGAAGTCCCGCGCCCAGACCTACTTCGACGGCGAGCCTCTGCCAGGAGGGGCTGTCCCGAACGTCGTGCACACCACCTTCGCCGACCCCTACTGCCCGGTGGGCCGCGCCGCCGCCCTGGCCGCGGCGCGCGGCCGCGACTGGGAGCCGGTGGACGGCGGCACCATGGTCGTCATAGAGGGCCCCCGCTTCTCGACCCGCGCCGAATCCCGCTGGCACGCGGCGGCGGGCTGGTCCGTGGTCGGCATGACGGGCCACCCCGAGGCCGTCCTCGCCCGCGAGCTGGGCCTCTGCTACGCCTCGATCGCCCTGGTCACGGACCTGGACGCGGGGGCCGAGACGGGCGAGGGGGTCTCCCACACGGAGGTCCTGCGGGTGTTCGGGGAGAACGTCGGCCGCCTGCGCGAGGTCCTCTTCGACGCGGTCGCCGCCCTCCCCGGGACTTCGTCCCGCGACTGCCTGTGCACCCACGCCCACGACGGCTGGGACCTGGGGATCGAGCTCCCGTAGCGCTGCCGCCCGCCGGCCCCGGTCGTTGGTGCGGGCGCGGGGTCGGCGGTCATCCCTGCCGGAGCGCCTCGCGCAGCCGGACCGCGAACTCCTGCGGGTGGGAGAGGAACCCGCCGTGGTCCCCCGGGAACTCGACCGGGGCCGCGCCGAGGCGGTCGGCCAGGGCGACGGCCGTACGGTGCGCCAGCTGGCCCCGCGAGTCCGCGCCGACGCCGACGACGAGGCGGCCGGGGCCCGCGGCCAGGGCGGCGACGTCGGGCCGGTGGGCGATGGTGGCACGCAGCTCGTGGTCGAAGAAGCGGGCGCTGTTGGCCAGGTCCCGGGCCGAGGGCGCGAAGGACGGCGCCGAGGGGTCGGCGGGGGCGTGCGCCCGGGGCGGCTGGTCGTCGGGGGCCGCGGTCCGGGGCGGCTCCTCCGCGTCCGGGGCCGCGGTCCGCGGCAACTGGTCCGCGTCCGGGGCCGCGGGGCTCTGCGGCGGCTGCCCGGCGCCGGGGGCCGCCGGGGTGGCGATGCCCGCCATGGCGAGGAACCGGCCGAAGGCCGCGCCCACGCCCTCGCGGTGGAAGACCTCGATGACCTCCTCGGCCTCGGCACGGCGTTCGGCGGCGTCCGGGAGCAGCTCCAGCAGGGGCGGCTCGTGCGCGACCAGGGTCCGTACCCGCCCGGGGTGGCGGGCGAGGAGCGCGAGGCCGGTGACGGCGCCGCCGCTGCTGCCGAACACGTCGGCGCTGTCGGCGCCCAGCGCGTCCAGGACGGCGGCCACGTCGTCGGCCCGCAGCTCCGGGGTGGAGTCCTGGCGGGGGTCGTCGAGGACGCTGTCGGAGATGCCGCGGGGGTCGAGGGTGACGACGGTGTGGTCGGCGGCGAGTACGTCGGCGGGCGCGGCGAAGGCCGCGGCGTCCATGGGAGCCCCCAGGAGCAGGAGCAGCGGCCCGGCGCCGCGCACTTCGTAGTGCAGGCGGGCGTCCGCCACCCGGAGGGTGTGGGACCGGGGGCCGTGGTCGGTGCGGGTGCTGGTCATGGCGGGGTCCTTCGCTGGGGTCGGCGGCCGCGAGGCGCGGCTGCGGGCGGGGCGGGGCGAGCGGTCACTG
The DNA here is from genome assembly GCF_040611795.1 of Streptomyces sp. NPDC006529. Lineage (NCBI taxonomy): Bacteria > Bacillati > Actinomycetota > Actinomycetes > Kitasatosporales > Streptomycetaceae > Streptomyces > Streptomyces sp. NPDC006529. The sequence goes on from NZ_JBEXPB010000016.1 coordinate 82,089, forward strand.
GTAGGACCGCGGGCGGCCGCGGAACTCATCGGTCGGGCGGGGGCGATCGGGGTTCCGAGGCCGGGGTCCGGCGCCGTCTCGCTCGTGTGGGTGACGGGGTTGTCCACAACCTGGGGACCGCCCACAGGCCGGAGCGGGATCCGGCGGGGCGCGGCATCGTGAGGGAAGTCCGGGCAGGGCGCCCGGGGTTCACTGACCGAAGGCCGTGGTCGACATGTCCCGTCCCTCTTCCTCCGCTTCCTCCGCTTCCTCCGCTTCCTCCGCGCGCGCCACTTCCGTGCGCGCCTCTTCCGACCCGGTGCGCGCCACGTGGGACCCGGTGCGCGCCGCCTCGGCCGCCGCGTCGCAGGCCGCTTGCGAGCGCTCCGCCTCGGCCGCCGCGTCGCAGGCCGCTTGCGAGCGCTCCGCCTCCGCTCGCCCCTCCCCCGTCCCCTGCGGGCCCGTGCACGCGGTGCCGGACTTCGCGCCGCTGCGCGTGGGCCGGAGCGGGGACCGGCTCCGCCGGGCCGTGCGGCGCAGGCGCCGGGTGGTGGGCGCGGGGCTGGCGGTCGCGGCGGCCGCGCTGGCGGCCACCGCGGGCAGCGAGGCGCAGGCTTCGCGGGGCGCGCCGCCACCGCAGCCGCCACCGGTGACGGCGGCCGTCCGGAAGGCGCCGCCCGTCGCGCTGGTGTCGGCGCCGGTGCGGATCGCGGACGGCGCGACCGTCCGGCTGCTGCGGCCCGGGGACCGGGTGGACGTGGTGGCGGCGGAGCGGGACGGCCCGCCGCGGGTGCTGGCGGAGGCGGCCCGGGTTGCCGAAGTGCCGACTCCGGACAAGGGTGTCGGGGACGGCGGGGCACTGGTGGTCCTGTCCGTTCCCCGGGACACCGCACGGGCTCTCGTGGGAGCGGGCACCGTGGCGCGGCTGGCGGTGACGTTGTGCTGACTCGTGCTCGCACGCACGCGCGGTCAAGTCACCTGGAGGTGTCCGCCGATTGGACACGCCGGGCCCGGACTGCCGTAGTTTTCGGAACCGTTGACTCCGAGTTTGTTACGAGCGAAATGAGATGCAGTGGTGAGCGAGAAGAAGACCGGTGTGCTGGCGGGCTTCAAGGCCTTCCTGATGCGCGGCAACGTGGTCGACCTCGCGGTGGCCGTGGTCATCGGCGCGGCGTTCACGAACATCGTGAACTCGGTGGTCAAGGGGATCATCAGCCCGCTGGTGGGCGCGATCGGCACGAAGGACCTGGACAGGTACTCGTCCTGCCTGAAGAGCCCCTGCGCGACGAACGCGTCCGGCGACGTCGTCTCCGGCATCCCGATCATGTGGGGCACGGTGCTGAACGCGACGCTCAGCTTCGTGATCACCGCAGCGGTCGTCTACTTCCTGATGGTGCTGCCGATGTCGAAGTACCTCGCCAAGCAGGAGCAGCGGCGCAAGGCCAAGGAAGGCGTCCAGGAGACCATGGAGATCACCGAGCTGGTGGTGCTCAAGGAGATCCGCGACGCCCTCGTCTCCCAGCGCAACGGCAGCTCGGCCGGCCACGGCGGCCCGGTCGGGCACGGCGGCCCGGTCGGGCACGGCGGCCTGGACGGGCAGGGTGGGCAGAGCGGCCCGGGGCGGCACGCCTCGGCCTGATCCGCGTCCCCGCTCCGCGCCGGGATCAGATGTGGTGCGGCGGCTTCTCGTCGAGGAAGCGGGCCAGATCGGCCGCGCTGTCCGCGGCGGGCGGCCGGTCGCCCCAGCCCCGGTCCGTGTCGTCCGGGGACTGCCGGTCCAGCGGATCGTCGAAGTCCAGCTTCGGCTTCGGCCTGGTCCCGGCGGGCTGGGGTGACTGCGGGCCGGAGGCGGGGGCGGTGCTCATGCCTCCAGGGTACGGCCGCCCCCGCACCGGCCCCCGCACCGGCCCCCGCCCCGGCTCAGCTGGGGGCTTCGGCGCCCTTGCGGGCGTAGAACCACCAGCAGACGGCCAGGCAGGTGGCGTAGAACCCGATGAACATCCACAGGGCGGTCGTCACCTGAAGGTTCGCGAACATCGCCGGGATGAAGAAGAAGCCGTAGGCGGCGATCGCGGAGGAGAAGCCGGTGACGGCGCCCGCCTCCATCTCGGACTGCTTGAGGGCGGCGGCCCGTGCCTCGGGACCCTGCCCTTCGGCCCGCTTCGCGTGCTGGTCGCGGAAGATCACCGGGATCTGCCGGAAGGTCGAGCCGTTGCCCAGCCCCGAGAAGAAGAAGGCCACCAGGAAGCCGGCGAAGAAGGTCCAGAAGCTTCCCTGGTCGCCGCCGGACGGCAGCGCGAAGATCACCACGACGAGCGCGGCCGCCATGCCGACGAAGGAGAGCATGGTGACCCTGGCCCCGCCGATCTTGTCCGAGAGCCAGCCGCCGGCCCACCGCATGAGCGCGCCGATGAAGGGGCCGATCCAGGCATAGGTGGTGGCCTGGTAGCCCTGGGTCTCGAAGTTGTTCTTGATCAGCAGCGGCAGACCCGCGGCGAAGCCGATGAAGGACCCGAAGGTGCCGACGTAGAGCCAGGTCATCAGCCAGTTGTGCTTGCGCTTGAAGATGATCTTCTGCTGGCTGAAGGGGGCCGCGGCCACCTTCAGGTCGTTCATCAGGAACCACGCGAGCAGCGCCATGACGACCAGCAGCGGCACCCAGAGGAACGCGCCGTTCTGGAGCCAGATGTCGGCGTTCTCCTTGGCGTCGTGCTGCGGCCCGCCCGCCGGCGCGCCGAGGACGGCCGCGGTGACCACCAGCGGGGCGACCAGCTGGACCACGCTGACGCCGAGGTTGCCCAGACCGCCGTTGAGGCCGTTGGCACTGCCCTTCTCCCGTTTGGGGAAGAAGAAGCCGATGTTGGCCATCGAGGACGCGAAGTTGGCGCCGCCGATGCCGCAGACGGCCGCGATCAGGGCCAGCTCCCAGTACGGCGTGCCCGTGTCCTGGAGCGCGAAGCCGAGCCAGAGCATCGGGGCCACCAGCACCAGCGTGCTCAGGGCGGTGAACTTCCGCTCGCCGAAGATCGGCCCGATGAAGGTGTACAGGATCCGGAAGGTGCCGCCGGTGAGGCCGGGGATGGCGGTCAGCCAGAACAGCTGCGACTTGGAGAAGCCGAAGCCGACGTCGTTGAGCTTCACGACGGTGACCGACCAGACCTGCCAGACCACGAAGCCGAGCATCAGCGCGGGGATCGAGATCCAGAGGTTGCGCTGCGCCACCCGGCGGCCGGTGGCCCGCCAGAACGCGTCGTCCTCGGGGCGCCAGTCCCCGATCACGGAGCCCGGCTTGTAGGTCTCCGCCCGGTGCGAGGTCGGCGCCGGGGTAACGGGGGTGGGTATCGACATGGTCATCGGTCCTTCGGGTCGAGGATCCACAGACCCAGCACGACCAGGAAGGACAGGAACAGGAATCCCGCTCCCCACCAGGCCGTGTGGGTGTTTCCCTTCATCCATTCGTTGACGGTCACCGTCAGTGCCCAGAGCTGGCCGATCACGACGGTGAGGGCCAGGGCGAGACGGGCGTTGAGCTTCGAGGAGCGCTCGGGTTCCTGCTCGGTACCGGCCCCCGGGCCGGGGCCCGTGTGCCGGATCCGGGGGTCGCCGTAACCGCTGGTGGCGCGGATCTGGGGGTAGCGCTCCCGGACCGGCCGGTTCAGCCGGGGCTGGGCGCTGCCCGGCCGGTAGGCCGGGGGCTGGGACGGCGGGGGCGGGTCGCTCAGGGGGCCGCCGTGCGGGGCGCCGTGGAGGTCGCTCATGTCCGGCCCCGCTCGGTGGCGCGGGCCGCGGCCGGGCAGCCCAGCCGGGCGGCCATCTCCGGGCGGGCGTCGCCGAACTGCCGGCACAGGGCGTCCTTGCCGGGCTCTCCGGACCGGGCGGTGGCCACGGCCCAGACGCTTCCGTCCACCTCCTCGGTCAGGAAGACCTTCGGGAGCGGGCGGGGCGGCGGGCCCGCGGTGACCTCGCCGGTGCGGGCGTCGAAGACGCCCTCGTGGCAGGGGCAGTACAGCTCCCCGTCGGGGCCGCGGTCCTCCCGCCAGAGCACCGCGCAGGCCAGGTGGGTGCAGACGGCGGAGTAGCCGACGAGGCTGCCGTCCTGGAGGCGTACCGCCAGGGCCCGGTCCTCGTCGCCGGGGAACCGGAAGGCCACGGACTGCCCCGGCGGGAGCAGGTCGGCGATCTTCTTGGCCTTGGGCAGCTTCTCGCTGTCGCCGTGCCGGTGCAGGATGCCCGCGGCCACGCCCACTCCGCCGATGGCCAGGCCGCCGGAGACGGTGGCGACGATCCGCAGGTAGTCGCGCCGGGTGGTCAGGGAGTCGGCGCTGATCCGGTCGCGCAGCCGCTCGGCGGCGGCGTCCACGTCCGTGTCGGCGCCGGGGCCGGGGGAGCCGGGATCGGTGGCCGTCCCGGAGGGGGACCCGGGGCCGGGGCCGTGGTCGCCGCCGGGAGCGGGCTGTTCGGTGACGCTCATCGGACATCCACTCCGTTGATCTCGACGACGGGGAGCCCGCCCGGGACGGGCCACTGCACCTTGTCGGCGGGGACGACCATCGCCACGCCGGTCTGGACGACGACGTCGCCGAAGACGAAGGAGTCGGCGACCTGGACGCCGGGGCGCTCGGCCTGGAGTTCTTCGAGCGTCCCGTAGAACAGGGCGCCGGTGGGGCAGACCGTGGCGCACATGGGAGCCAGCCCGTAGGCGGTGCGGTCGTAGCAGAGGTTGCACTTCATCTGGAGCTTCGCCTGGAGGTCGATCTTCGGCACGCCGAAGGGGCAGGCGCTCACACAGTTGCCGCAGCCGATGCAGCGGGTGGTGTCGGCCTGCTGCACCACGCCGTCGGCGGTCACCAGGATCGCGTCGGCGGGACAGACCTCGGCGCAGGGCGCGACCGGGTCCTCGCAGTGCATGCACACCGTGGGAAGGGAGGCGACGGACACGCCGGGTTCGGTGTAGTCCAGGTGGATCATCGATTTGCCGCGGTGGGAGTCGCATTCGCGGCAGGCGGAGACGCAGGCCTGGCACCCGATGCAGCGCCCCGGGTCGATGAAGATCGTTCTGCCCATCATGGCGCGATCAGCTCCTCTCCGCCGTGCCGCGCCCCTGCGGGGACGTGGGGGGCAGGGGGTCGGTGCGGGACACCTGGGTCTCCGGGTACGCCTGGTGACCCGGCGCCATGGGCGGGGCGGGGACCTCGTCGACCCGCTCGGCGGCCTCGATCCTGGCCGCGCAGACCTTGTACTCCGGGATCTTGGAGCGGGGGTCGAGGGCGTCGATGGTCAGGGCGTTCGCGGCCGTCGGGACGGGCCAGTGGTAGGGGATGAAGACGGTGTCCGGCCGGATGGCCTCGGTGACCAGCGCGGGGAAGACCTCGCTGCCCCGGCGGGTGACCACCCGGACCGGATCGCCGTTGCGGAAGCCGTGCGAGGGGTGGACCTCCACCCACGGGCGCGGGGTCTGCTCGACGAGGGCGCCGAGCCGCCGGGTCTGGTTGCCGGAGAGGAAGTGCGCGACGGTGCGGCCGGTGGTGAGGGAGAGGGGGTACTCCTCGGTGTAGGCGTCCATCGGCGGATGCCACGCCACGACCTGCATGTGGACCTTCCGGTCCGGGTGGTAGGTCGCGCCGCCCTCGAACAGCCGGGGCGTGCCCGGGTGGTCGGTGGTGGGGCAGGGCCAGGCGATGCCCCCGGTCTCCTCCAGCCGCTCGTAGGTGATCCCGTAGTAGTCGTTGACCGTGCCCGCGGAGGCGACGCGCAGCTCCTCGAACACCTCGCGCGAGCCGGGAAAGTCGAACTTGTCGCCGACGCCGAGGCGGCGGGCCAGCTCGCACATCACCCAGGTGTCGGTGCGGACCCCGGCGGGCGGCTCCTGTGCCTTGTTGTGCTTGACGACGCGGGCCTCGGTGTTGGCCATGACGCCCTCGTCCTCGGCCCAGACCGTGACCGGGAGGACCACGTGCGCGTTGGCGGCGGTCTCCGACAGGAAGAAGTCGAACTGCGCGTGGAATTCGAGGGCGTCGTAGCCCTCCTTGACCGTCCCGTAGTTCGGGAGCGAGACGAAGGGGTTGTTGCAGATGCCGATCAGACCGCGGATCTCGCGCCGCTGCATCTGCCAGACCATCTCCATCATGGAAGTGCCGGCCTGCGGGAGTTCGGCTTCCTCGATGCCCCAGATCGCGCAGATCTGGCGGCGGTGCTCCGGGTTCGTGATGGAACGGCCGCCGGGGAGGAGGTCGGACTTCTGGCCGTGTTCGCGGCCGCCCTGACCGTTGCCCTGCCCGGTGATCGTGCCGTATCCGGCGCCCGGCTTGCCGAGGTTCCCGGTGGCCGTGCAGAGGTTGATGATCGACAGGCAGTTCTCGACGCCCTGGGAGTGGTGCTCCACCCCGCGGGCGTGCATGGCCATCGCCTTCCCGGCGCCCGCGAACATGCGGGCGACCTGGACGATCTGGGAGGCCGGGATCCCGCAGATCTCGGCGGCGAGGGCGGGCGGGTACTGGGCCGCGCCCGCCTTGACCTCGGCCCACCCGGTGGTGTGCTCGGCGAGGAATGCCTCGTCGGTCAGCCCCTCCTCGATCACCACGCCGAGGACGGAGTTGAAGAACGCCGCGTCGGTGCCGGGCTTGAGGGCGACGTGGACGTCGGCGGTGCGCGCGATCGCCGTCTCGCGCGGGTCGACCACGATCAGGGTGGCCCCGCGGTCGCGCGCGCCCCACACGTACTGGGTCATCACGGGGAAGCACTCCCCCACGTTCGACCCGGCGATCAGCAGGCAGTCGGTGAGGAGGATGTCGGAGAAGGGGTTGCCCGCCCGGTCGATGCCGAAGGCGAGCTTGTTGGCCCCGGCCGCGCTGACCATGCACAGCCGTCCGTTGTAGTCGACGTGCCGGGTCTTCAGCGCGACCCGGCCGAACTTGCCGACCAGGTAGGTCTTCTCCGAGTACAGGCTGGCGCCGCCGAGCAGGCCGAAGGCGTCGTGGCCGTGGGCGCCCTGGATGCGCCGGATCTCGGCGACGGTGTGGTCCAGCGCCTCGTCCCAGGACACCTCCCGGAAGGGCTCGTCCCGGGAGCGGCGCAGCAGCGGTGCGGTCAGCCGGTCGGGGTGGTTGACCTGCTGGTAGGCGTTGATGCCCTTGGGGCACAGGCGCATCCGGTTGATGTCGTGGTTGCGCGGTTCCACGCCGAAGACCTTGCCGCCCTTGTCGACGCGCAGGTACATCCCGCACTGCACGCCGCAGAAGCAGCAGTGGGTGGGGACGAGCGTCTCGCCGTTCTGGTCGGCGTGCCACTGGTCGGCCGGGATCCCGCCCGCGTCCCGGAAGTTGCGGGTACCGGGCGGCGCGAGGGAAGGGTCGAGCGGGATGCGCTGCGTGCTCACTTGAAGCCCTTCTTCACGTGGTCGAGGTAGGCACCGCCGCGCAGCACCCGCTTGCAGCGGGGGCAGTATTCGGCCCAGGCGTCGAAGTCGAGCTTCAGGTCCCGCATCGTGCCGCGCAGGTTCTCGACGTAGGGGGCGGTGTCCACCGGCTCCCCGCACCGCTTGCAGGCGAAGACCTGCTCGTCCTGGCGGGCGGTGTACTTGAAGAGCTGCATGCCGACGGCCGCGGGCCGCTGCACGATGTGGAAGAACTTCCCGAAGGGGATGTAGATGAGGGTGAAGACCACCGAGACCATGTGCAGGAGCGCCAGGAACTCGTAGCCCCCGCCGTGCAGGAAGATCGACGAGAAGGTGAGCAGCAGCCCGGTGACCGAGATGACGATCAGCAGGATCAGCGGCAGCAGGTCGTAGGCGAAGCGCTGCCCGGTGATCGCGCCGCGGTCCTTCATCCGCCGCCACAGGAAGTACGAGGCGCCGGGGATGACCAGGACGGCGGCGATGTCCAGGCCGTGGAACATCAGCCAGCCCGCCACGCTCAGGGCGTCGTAGCCGAGCACCTTGAAGCCCCAGATCCGCATCTCGTAGCCGGGTCCCGTGGCGCTGCCGGAGGTGAAGGTGAACCAGCCCCAGGTCAGCGGGAAGGTGATCAGCGCGGCGAGGATGCAGCCCCAGAAGATCAGCTGGTGGGCGGCCCAGCGGGCGTGTGAGCGTGCGCCCAGGAACTTCTGGAAGCCGAGGTAGGTGGCGATCATCTTCGGCAGCGCGGTGGGGGCCTTGCGGAAGTTGGCGGCCGAGAAGAGGCTGCCGAACCCCTTCCGGAAGAGCCGGCGCGCGCCGGGGGCGGAGATCCAGACCGTGTAGCGGTAGGCGACGCCGAAGGCGAGGAAGACGGTGGCCACGGCGTACGGGAGCAGCGCGGAGTCGAAGTCGCGCAGCAGCCTGCTGCCGAGGACGATCGCGGCGATCAGGAGCAGGGAGACCACGGTGCCCGCCAGGGTGGCCCGCGCGGTGACGGACCGCCCTCCCGCGGGCCGCGGCTCCGGCAGGGGCCGCGGCGGGGCCGCCTCGTCGGGGGGTGGCGCTGCGGCGAGTACTTCTGAGGGCTCGGGCACAGGACCACGCTAGGCCGTATGTCCGGATTCAGCATGCTATGTGCCGCATGGCGCTGAGCCATTGGAGGGATTGGAGGGAACGGTCGGCTCACACCGCCGACAGCCCCCGCGCGGCGAAGACCGCCCGGGCGTCCGCGACCTGTGCGGCGGTCGGAGACGGCGTGTCGCGGAGGGTGAAGGGCATGTCCAGCGCCTCCCATTTGCTCATCCCCAGCTTGTGGAAGGGCAGGACGTCGACCCGCGAGACGTTGCCGAGCCCCGCGGCGAAGTCCGCGACCCCCTCGACGTTCTCGCGGGCGTCGGTCAGCCCCGGCACCAGCACGAAGCGCAGGTGCACCTCCTTGCCCAGGCCTGCCAGGCGCCGGGCGAAGGCGAGGGTGGGCTCCAGCGGACGGCCCGTCACCCTCTCGTACGTGCCCCGGTCCCAGGACTTGAGGTCCAGCAGGACCAGGTCCACGTCGCGCAGCAGCGCGTCGGTGGCGCGGGCGCCCAGGAACCCGGAGGTGTCCAGGGCGGTGTGCAGCCCGAGGTCGTGCTTCATCCGGTGCAGCAGCTCGCCGGCGAAGACCGGCTGGAGCAGCGGTTCGCCGCCGGAGACGGTGGCGCCGCCGCCCGCGGCGGCGATGAAGCGGGTGTACTTGCGCGCCTCCCCGACCACCTCGTCGGCCGAGGTCCGCTTGCCGCCGCGCATCCGCAGGGTGTCGGGGTTGTGGCAGTACAGGCAGGCCAGCGGGCAGCCCGCGAGGAAGGTGACGAAGCGGGTGCCGGGACCGTCCACGCCCGTCGAGAGGTCCCAGGAGTGCACCGACCCTTCGCTCGGCCGCCGCGTCACGGCGGCGGCGGGGGTCCGGCCCGCGCTCACGGGCGCGGCGTCGGCGGCGCCAACGGGGAGGGTCGTGCCGGGCAGGACGGTCATGGCGGGTGCTCCGGAATGAGTGGGCGGGCCGGGCAGGGCCCGGAAGGGACGGTCACAGCACTAGAGCGAACCGTGGAACGTGCGGTTCAGCACGTCCGTCTGCTGGGCGCGGGTCAGCCGGACGAAGTTCACCGCGTACCCGCTGACCCGAATGGTCAGCTGCGGGTAGTTCTCCGGGTGCTCCATGGCGTCCAGGAGCGTGTCGCGGCTCAGCACGTTCACGTTCATGTGGAAGCCGTCGACGGCCGTGTAGCCGTCGAGCACGCCCGCCAGGTTCCTGATCCGCTCCTCGGGGGTGCGGCCGAGGCCGTCCGGGGTGACGGTGCTGGTCAGCGAGATGCCGTCCTCGGCGTCCGCGTACGGCAGCTTCGCGACCGACAGCGCGGAGGCGACGTACCCGTGGGTGTCGCGGCCGTTCATCGGGTTGGCGCCCGGCGAGAAGGGCTCTCCCGCGCGGCGGCCGTCCGGCGTGTTGCCGGTCTTCTCGCCGTAGACGACGTTCGAGGTGATGGTCAGCACCGACTGGGTGTGCTCGGCGTCGCGGTAGGCCGGGTGCCTGCGCACCTTCCGCATGAACTCCTCGACCAGCCACACCGCGATGCCGTCGGCGCGGTCGTCGTTGTTGCCGTACGCCGGGTACTCGCCCTCGACGCGGTAGTCGGTGACCAGTCCCGTCCCGTCGCGCACCGGCGTGACCCGGGCGTACTTGATGGCGGCGAGCGAGTCGGCGGCGACCGAGAGGCCGGCGATGCCGCAGGCCATGGTGCGGCGCACGTCCCGGTCGTGCAGCGCCATCTCCAGGCGCTCGTAGGCGTACCGGTCGTGCATGTAGTGGATGACGTTCAGCGCGTGGACGTAGGTACCCGCGAGCCACTCCATCTGCTCGTCGAACCGGGCCATGACCTCGTCGTAGTCGAGGACCTCGGAGGTGATCGCGCCGGTCGCGGGGCCGACCTGGGCACCGGACTTCTCGTCGCGGCCGCCGTTGACCGCGTAGAGCAGCGTCTTGGCCAGGTTCACGCGGGCGCCGAAGAACTGCATCTGCTTGCCGACCGGCATGGCCGAGACGCAGCACGCGATGGCGGTGTCGTCGCCGAAGCGCGGGCGCATCAGTTCGTCCGACTCGTACTGGACGGAGGAGGTGTCGATCGAGACGCGGGCGCAGAACTCCTTGAAGCCCTGCGGCAGCCTCGGCGACCAGAACACCGTCATGTTCGGCTCGGGCGCCGGGCCCAGGTTGTACAGGGTCTGGAGGTAGCGGAAGGAGGTCCGGGTGACCAGCGGACGGCCGTCCTCGCCCATGCCCGCGATCGACTCGGTGACCCAGGTGGGGTCGCCGGAGAACAGCTCGTCGTAGTCGGGGGTGCGCAGGAACCGCACGATGCGCAGCTTGATGATGAAATCGTCGATCAGCTCCTGCGCCTGCTCCTCCGTCAGTCGGCCGGCCTCGATGTCGCGCTGGAGGTAGACGTCGAGGAAGGTGGAGGTGCGGCCCAGCGACATGGCCGCGCCGTTCTGCTCCTTCACGGCGGCGAGGTAGCCGAAGTACAGCCACTGGACGGCCTCGCGGCCGGTGGCCGCCGGGCGGGAGATGTCGTGGCCGTAGGAGGCGGCCATCGCCTTCAGTTCGGCGAGCGAGCGGATCTGCTCGGCGAGTTCCTCGCGCAGGCGGATCGTCTCTTCCAGCGAGCGGCCGCCCGCGGGCAGGGAGTTCAGCTCCTCCTTCTCCTCCTTCTTCACCGCGATGAGCCGGTCGACGCCGTAGAGGGCCACGCGGCGGTAGTCGCCGATGATCCGGCCGCGGCCGTAGGCGTCGGGCAGGCCGGTGATGACGCCCGCCTTGCGGGCGGCGCGGATCTCGGGGGTGTAGGCGTCGAAGACACCGGCGTTGTGGGTCTTGCGGTACTGCGTGAAGACCTTCTCCAGGTCGGCGGAGACCGGGTAGCCGTACGTCTCCAGGGCACCGGCGACCATCCGCCAGCCGCCGTACGGCATGATCGCGCGCCGCAGCGGGGCGTCCGTCTGGAGGCCGACGATCAGGTCCTTGTCGCGGTCGATGTAACCGGGGCCGTGCGCGGTGATCGTCGAGGGAACGTCGTGGGCGATGTCGTAGACGCCCCTCTCGCGCTCCTCGGGGAACTTGTCGGTGATCGTCTTCCACACGGCGGTGGTGCGCTCGGTCGGGCCGGCGAGGAAGGAGGCGTCGCCCTCGTACGGCGTGTAGTTCGACTGGATGAAGTCGCGGACGTCGATGGCGTCGCGCCACAGGCCGCCCTTGAAGCCGCTCCAGGCTCCGTCGTTCTTCGTGGTGTCCACAGGGGTGACAGTCATCGCCCGCACCTTCCGAGTCGCTTCGATGCTCGTGTCCATTGCACGCCTTCTGATCGATCATTTGCCGCCGCGTTGGTCCCGATCCGGAGCCCGAAAGTCCCTTCGCTCCCGGCTTTCGACGCCGCCCACCTCGTCTGACCTGGCATTCCCGCAGGCCAAAAGTCCCGGCTCTGCTTGTGAATGCATTCACAAGATTCTCCGCAAAAGATCTAGCTCGGTGCTTCCGCTCCCTTGCGGGCGTAGAAGTACCAGGCCACGACCACACAGCTCGCGTAGAAGGCCACGAAGCCCCACATCGCGCTCGTCACGGCGAAGTTGGCGAACATCGCCGGGATGAAGAAGAAGCCGTAGGCGGCGATCGCAGCGGTGAAACCGGTGACCGCGCCCGCTTCGATCTCGGCCTGCTCCAGGGCCTTCGCGTACGGCGCGGTGCCCTCGGTCAGGCCCTTCAGGTGCCGGCCCCGGAAGATGACCGGGATCTGGCGGAAGGTCGAGCCGTTGCCGATGCCGGAGAAGAAGAACGCCGACAGGAAGCAGAGGAAGAAGCCCTGGAAGGAACCGGCGTCGGAACCCGCGGGAAGGAAGGTGATCACGCCGATGATCGACGCGGCCATGCCCGCGAACGAGAGGATCGTGACCCGCGCCCCGCCCAGCTTGTCGGCGATCCAGCCGCCCGCCCAGCGGGCCAGGGCGCCCAGCGCCGGCCCCATCCAGGCGTAGGTGGCGACCGGGTACGCCGGGAAGGTGGTCTTGATCAGCAGCGGCAGGGCCGCCGCGAAGCCGATGAAGGAGCCGAAGGTGCCGACGTAGAGCCAGGTCATCACCCAGGTGTGCTTGCGCTTGAAGATGACCCGCTGCCGGCGGAAGGGGGTGGCGGCGACCTTCAGGTCGTTCTGGCCGCACCACGCCACCACCGCCAGCACCACGAGCACCGGCACCCACACGAAGGCCGCGTTCTGGAGGTAGATCTGCGACCCGTCCGCCTTCCGCTGCCCCGCGCCGATCGCCAGCACCGAGGAGGTGATCAGGATCGGGGTAAGCAACTGCACCACGGAGACGCCGAGGTTGCCCAGCCCGCCGTTGACGCCGGTCGCCTGGCCCTTCTCGCCCTTCGGGTAGAAGAAGCCGATGTTGGCCAGCGAGGAGGAGAAGTTGGCGCCGCCGATGCCGCACAGGGCGGCGATCGCGAGCATCGTGGCGTACGAGGTCGCCGGGTCCTGGACCGCGAAGCCCAGCCAGATCAGCGGCGCGACCAGTACGAGGGTGGAGAGCGCCGTGAAGCGGCGCTGGCCGATCATCGGGCCGAGGAAGGTGTAGAGGATCCGCGCGGTGCCGCCCGTGACGCCGGGGACGGCCGTCAGCCAGAACAGCTGCGACTGGCTGAAGCCGAAGCCGACGTCCTTGAGGCTGGTGGCCGTGATGCTCCAGACCTGCCAGACCACGAAGGCGACCAGCAGCGCGGGAACCGCGATCCACAGATTGCGGGTGGCGACCTTCCTGCCCGTGGACCGCCAGAAGGACGGATCCTCCGGAGACCAGTCGGTGATGGTGCGCCCGGGCCGGTACTGCCCCGGGTCGGGAGCGGGCGCGGGAGCAGGCGGGAGCGCCCGGCCGGTCGCCGGGGGCGCTTCCTGGGTGGCGGAACTCATGGCACGTCCTGGAGGTCGGGAATCGCGAAGGGATGCCGGCGCCGCACGGTCGCGGCGGCCCCGGCTCCTTCAGGCTCCGCCCGCGGACCCGCCCCGCGTCAGAGGAGAACGTCTCCCGGCCGACAGGACAAGGTCCCGCCGCGCAGTGCGTTGGTCGCCCGCCCGGAGTGCCGTCACCGGGCGCGCGCCCGGCTGGGTGGCGCGTCGGCGGGGCGCGCGTGTCCTCGGCGCACCCGGCGCGTTCAGATGCGTGAGGACCGGGGCCGCGGGAACGGCGGGGGCCGCAAGGCCCGGGGCGCCCCGGACACCCTGACCACCCGGAAGAAGGTGTGGGCCATGACGGTCCCGGCACAGCGGCACCCGAGCGACACCGATCTCGCCGATCCGGCGTTCTGGCAGCTCCCCCCGGAGGCCCGGCTCGCGGCCTTCGCGCGGCTGCGGGCGCTGGACGGCCCGCGCCGGTTCACCGAGCGCCCGGCCTCCTGGCGCGGCCCCGAGCGCGCCCACTGGGCGCTCGTACGGCACGCGGACGTGCAAGAGGCGAGCAGGCTCCCGAAGGTGTTCGCGAGCGCGCCGGGGGTGACCACGCCCGAGCCGGCGCGCTGGGTGCGGGCGCTGTTCGGGGACTCGATGGTCAACCTCGACGGCGCGGACCACGCCCAGCTGCGCAAGATCGTGCAGCGGGCGTTCACCCCGCGGCTGCTGGCGGCCGCGGAGGCGGACGTCCACGCGGTGGCGGCGCGGATCGTGGACGACGTCCTGGCCGAGCGGCCCGGGGAGTTCGTCTCGGCGGTCTCCTCGCGGCTGCCGCTGGACGTCATCTGCAACATGATGGGGATCCCGCAGGAGTTCCGGGCGGAGATCGCCGACCGGGTCAACCACGCGTCGGAGAACATCGGCGTGGAGCGCGGCCTGGCCTCGCGGCTGCGGATGCCCGGGCGCGGGCTGCGCGCGCTGGCCCGGATGCAGCGGATGGTCGCGGGCATCGCCGAGGAGCGGCGCGAGAACCCCGCCGACGACCTGATCTCGGCGCTGGTCCGCGCGAACGTGGACGGCCAGGCGCTGGGCGTGCGCCAACTCGGCGCGTTCTTCTCGCTGCTGATGGTGGCGGGCGTGGAGACCACGCGCAACGCGATCACCCACGGGCTGGCGCTGCTCACCGACCACCCGGACCAACGCGAGCTTCTGCTGGGCGACTTCGAGAAGTACGCCGACGGCGCGGTGGACGAGATGATCCGGCACTCGACGCCGATCATCCAGTTCCGCCGCACGGTGGTCGCCGAACACCGCCTGGGCGGTCACCTGTTCGTTCCCGGCGACAAGGTGGTGCTCTACTACGCGTCCGCCAACCGCGACGAGGCGGTCTTCACCGATCCGGACGCCTTCGACATCACCCGCTCGCCCAATCCGCACCTGGGCTTCGGGGGCGGCGGCCCGCACTTCTGCCTGGGCGCGCACCTGGCCCGGGTCGAGATGAAGGCCCTGTTCCGCGAGCTGCTGACCCGCCCGGTCGGGCTGCGCGCGGTCGGGCTGCCGGAGCTGGCCGGGTCGAACTTCGACAACCGGGTCCGGGCGCTGCGGTTCGCGTTCGACACCTGAGCGGGCGGAATCCGTACGCCCGCGCGCGCGGGCCGGCCACCGGGCGGGCTGGGAGCCCGGCGGCCGGCGGTCGAGGCGCCGCGCCCGGTGGCTACTTCTTGAGCCGCTGCACCCGCAGCACCGCGTGCACGCTGCTGGTCAGGACCGCCTCGTCACCCACGAACGCCTTCAGGGTGTCGGCGTCGACCGGCTCACCGGGAGCGGCCTCGGGCCAGGGGCGGGTGGCGAACAGGAAGTAGACCTGGTCGCTGTCGGCGGCCGCGGCCACCCACTCCGGCGGCGCGGTGCAGCGGGCGTTGAGACCGAGGTCCTCGCCCTCCACGGTGAGCGCGACCTGGTCGCCCTCGACGAGGATCTTCACCGGGAACTTGTGCGGGTGGGTGGTGCCGTCCAGCACCTCGTCGCCGATCCGCAGCCCCAGGTGCTCCAGCAGCCCGCGCGCCGACTCCGCGGCGGCCTCGTGGCCGTGCGGGCAGTCGCCCAGGGTGTAGGCGATGAGGTACGGGATGTTGTGCCCGTCCTCGGGATCGCCGATCCACGCGAGCACCGAAAGGGTGCCGAGGTGGGACCGGTCGAGTTCGGTGTGAGTCGAAGTCATGGGCCGCACTTTAGTGGTCTTTCGCCGCGCCCTTTCGCGGCCCGTCACCCGGGCGGGTCAGACCGCCCAGAATCCCTCTCCGGAATTCGCCTGCGTGTTCGCGTCCTGGTACTGGAGGCGCACGATCCGCGCGTTTTCCGGAATTTCGAACACCACCCATCCTTCGGCCCGGTCACCGACGGAAAGGGAATCGAAGACGAGCGGCTTTCCGGTGGTCAGTTCCCCCGCCCTGACCGACGGATAGCGCTGCCCCGCGCTGTCGTACGCCCACACGCGCCCGAGCGCCCCGTACGTCGCGCCCCCCACGTTGACGAAGGACATCCCGGCGCCCACCCAGCGCTTGCCCGCGGCCGGGGCGAACGCCGCGTCGACGCCGACCGCCGGATCGACGAACGCGTTGAGGACGGCCTGCAGGTGGCGGCCGACCTGACGGCCCCGTACCCGTACGGGGTCACCCACCCGGGCGTCCTTGACGGCCGGACCCCCCGCGGGCGCCCCCGGAGCGGGGGCGTCCTCCTCGCCGCCGCCCGGGGCGCCGTCGTCGACCGGGACGGCCGGGGCGGCGGCGGGCGCGAGCGCGGCTCCCTCCGGGGCGCTCTGGCAGGCGGTGGACCCGAACAGCAGGAACGGGAGGAGAAGGGCGAGGACGGGGGCGGAATGGCGCATGCGGGATCCCTCCGGGGATGTATTGCGGCCAGTCTCACGCCCCATGACGGGCAATTGCACACACCGACACGATTCGGTGGAAGCGGATGGCGCCGGGTGACCTGCACAATGCGTTCCGGCGGAATCCACCGCCCGCATCCACCTGGAGGAACGATGGGCCTGCCCGTTTCCCGCATCGCCGTCGCGGCGCTCTCCGCGCTGGCCGCCACCGCCGCCTGCGCCGTGCCCGCGAGTGCCGATTCCCGCGCCAATGCGATTGTCGTGAAAGACCGGGCGCAGTTGTCCGAAGACGGCCGGGTCACCCTTTCCGGGGTCTACCGCTGCGAGCCCGGGTCACCCGAGGGAGTGCAGATCCAGACCCGGGTCCGCCAGGACGGCAACCGGCTCGGCATGACCGCGGGCGAGGCCACCTGCGACGGCGCGGCCCACGAGTGGTCCGTCACCGGCACGATGGGGATCGCGGGCCAGGGCTTCCACGCCGGGGCGGCCGAGGCCACCGCCGAGCTGACCGTCGCCCGCGTCCACGGCGCGCACCTGCTGCCGACCGCGGTCTCGCGGACCACCCTCGCCGAGCACACGCAGCCCCTCACGATCCAGGCCCGCTGACGGGGCGACCGGTCACGGCCGGCCCACGGCCCGGACGGCCCGGTAGCCGCCGCTACCGGCAGTCGGGCGCCGCGCCGGTCATCGACATGAAGGCCGCGGACCGGCACTCCGGCGCCGCGTGCGCGCGGCCCGCCGTCCAGTCCGCGACCGCCGGCGCACCGGCCGCGATCACGGCGAGCACCAGCACCGCCAGCAGTACGAGCCCCCACCGCCGCATCCGTTCCATGCCCGGATCATCACCCGAACCGGCCCCGCCCACAACTCGGCGTGACGCCCCGGTCACCGCGGGTCGACGGCGGCGTCGAACTCGCACCACACCGCCTTGCCGTCACCCCGGGACTCCACGCCCCAGTGCGTGGCCAGCGCGTCCACGAGCAGCAGCCCGCGCCCCGTCGTCGCCGCCTCCCCCGGGGTCCGCCGCCGCGGCCACACGCTGGAGCGGTCCTTGACCCACAGCCGGATCCGGCGGACCGGTTCCGGCAGCACCTCCATCGTCAGCACCGCGCCGCCGTCGGTGTGCAGCAGCGCGTTGACCAGCAGCTCCCCCGCGGCCAGCTCCACGTCGTCGGCCAGCTCCGGCACCCCCCAGTCGCGCAGCGCCTGACGCAGCGCGTAGCGGGCCTCCGAGAGCCCCTCGGGATCCGCCTGGTGGACGTACTGGTGGATCCGCGGCGCGCGGCGCGTCCCCGGGTCGGGGGCCCGGCGCAGCACCAGCAGGGCCACGTCGTCCCCCGATCCCCAGCGCTCCCACAGCCGGTCCAGCAGGTGGTCGGCGAGCGCGCCCGACTCCTGGGGGCCGGTGCGCACCGCGTGCGCCAGTGCCTCCATGCCGGCGGTGATCGCCGTGCCGGGCTCCTCCACCAGGCCGTCCGTGCACAGCACCAGCGTCTCGCCGGGGACCAGGTCGAGCCGGGTCTCGGGGAAGTCCTCCTGCTCGAAGACCGAGGCCAGGCCCAGCGGGAGGCCGCCGCGCAGGTTCGGCCAGCCGGTCCGGCCGTCGGTGTGCCGGATCAGCGGGCCCAGGTGCCCGGCGCGCACCGCCCGGACACCGCCCGTCTCCAGGTCGACCTGGGCGTACGTGCAGGTGGCGAAGCGTTCGGTGTCCAGCTCGGCCAGGAAGCGCGAGGCCCGCGCGAGGACGGTGGAGGGCGGGTGACCCTCCCCCGCGTACGCCCGCAGGGCGATCCGCAGCTGGCCCATGATCGCCGCCGCGTGCGTGTCGTGGCCCTGGACGTCGCCGACGACGATCCCGACCCGGTCCCGCGGCAGCGCGATCACGTCGTACCAGTCCCCGCCGACCTCGCGGCCGCTCCACGCGGAGTGGTAGCGCACGGCGATCTCGCCGCCCGTGATCTCCGGGATCCGCCGGGGCAGCATGGCGGCCTGGAGGCCGGTGGCGAACTCGCGCTCCTGGTCGAAGAGCAGTGCCCGCTGGAGCGACTGGGCGACGATGCCCGCCAGGCCCAGGCACAGGTTCTGCTCCTCGGGGCTGAACTCGCTGCGCCGCCGGTAGAAGAGCACGAGCCCGCCGATCGCCTTGGCCTGCGCGATCAGCGGCAGGTAGGCCGCGGCGGTGAACCGGATCCGGCCGAGGTAGGGCGCGAAGAGCGGGAACTCGGCCGCCAGCTCGCCGAGGTCGGTGACGAAGCGCGCCTTGCGCGTCAGGACCGTCTGAGACAGCGGCAGCGATCCGTCCAACCGGGTGAACTTGCGCTCGCTGAGGATCTCCAGCGTCTCCCCGCTCAGCGCGATGATCTTCATGGCGCCGTTCTCCACCAGCCCCAGCGCCAGCCCCTCCGCGCCGAGCCGCTCCAGCGCGCCCGCGCCGGTCAGGGTGGCCGTGACGTCGTCCACCGTCACCGCCCGCGACAGCGCCTCCGTGGTGCGCTGGACGATCGTGGTCTGCTTGGCGCGCGCCGCCTCCAGCCTGCGCAGCAGCGTGGCGTGGGCCAGCTCGGCGGTCGCGTCCCGGACGATCCCCACGATCCGCCGGGGGCGCCCGTCCGAATGCCGCAGCACCCGGCCCTGGGTGTGGGTCCACTGGTCGCGGCCGTCGCGCCGCTGCACCGTGAAGTAGGAGCCGTACGTCTCCTCGCCGCTCTCCAGGGCCGCCTGGACGGCGTCCGCCAGGCGGGCGCCGTCATCGGCCGGGATCCGCACCCCCAGGCCCTCGGGGGTGTCGTCGAACTCGGCCGGTTCCAGGTCGAAGACCCCCATGCCGGCCGGGTCCAGGAGGAGGGAGCCGGTGTCCAGGTCCCACTCGAAGCTGCCCATTCCGTTCAGGGCCAGCCGGTCCGAGGCGCTGATCACGTCCGGTTCCGGGGCGTCGTGCTCCGCCGCTGCCACGCGTCACACCCCCTATCGGCCGGGCCAGCACGGCTGGGAGATCAGCCTCTCCCACTCCTCGTCAGGATGCCCCGGAAGGGTGCGTCCGGCCTCCTGCCAGCGCTTGACGAGGGAAAGGTAGATCGTCGGCTGATCGGTGTGCGCGGACTGCGGCGTCCTCGCCGTACGGGCGTGACCCGGCCCGGCGGACTGCTCCGCCCGGCTCGCCGGGATGCGTACCCAGCCCCGGCCCTGTGCGCTCTCCGGGCTCATCGCGGACCCCTCTCACAGCGGATAGGTCTTCTGACGCCCGGCGCCCGGACCCCGCAGGGCGGCGCCGGTACCGGCGGAGCCCGGCAGCGGGCCCTGGGCGCGCAGGCGCTTGCGGACTCCTCCCACCAGTCTCCCCGCCGTGAAGCCCGCACCGTGCACGAATCGCATGGAAGGGCCGAATGAGGGAGCCGTGAGCAGTCCCGCGAAGAACAGTCCCGGGTAGGAGGACTCGAAGCACGCGCTCAGCCCGGGCGCACCCGCCCCGTCGGCCGGATCCCCGTCCGGCGCCGCCGCGGGGGCGAGCGTCGCGACCGCCGAGCGCAGCCCGGCGTCCAGCAGCCCCAGCCGCCCCAGCCCCGGCCGGAACCCGGTCGCCGCGATCACGTGGGCGACGTCCAGCACCACCGACTCGCCGGCGGCGGTGGTCAGCCCCAGCCGGGTCCGGGAACCGGCCGGCACCGCCCGGTGCAGGGCGTGGCCCAGCAGCGCGGGGACCCGGCCCTCGAAGCGGTCCCGCAGCCACCAGGCCCCCGCCGGGCCCAGTTCGGTGGCCGCGATCCGCGCCCGGGTCCGGGCGGGCAGCCGGCGCACCGCCCAGGGCAGCTCCGACCAGGCCCAGCTGCGCCAGCCGGTGCCGAGGCCGCTGTGCGGGTCCCGCAGCGCGTGCGACAGGGGGCGCTCCAGCGGCTG
Organism: Streptomyces sp. NPDC006529; assembly: GCF_040611795.1. Lineage (NCBI taxonomy): Bacteria > Bacillati > Actinomycetota > Actinomycetes > Kitasatosporales > Streptomycetaceae > Streptomyces > Streptomyces sp. NPDC006529. The sequence continues at coordinate 102,208 of NZ_JBEXPB010000016.1, forward strand.
GGGCAGGGTGTTCCAGTTCAGCCGCGGACGCCGGGCGACCAGGCAGGGGCGGGCCCCCGCCTCGGCCAGCAGGGCGGCCGTCTCCAGCGCGGCCTGGCCCGCGCCGAGCACCGCGACCTCCTGGCCCGCGAACCAGGTCAGGTCGCGGTGGTCGCTGCTGTGCGAGTAGTGCGTAGGGGGCAGCTCGCGCAGCGCGGCGGGATGGTTCACGAAGGGCATCACGCCGACGGCGAGCGCGACCGTCCGGGCCAGCAGCGGCTCGCCCTGCGCCGTGCTGATCCGGAAGCCGCTCCCGTGCGGGGCGACCTCGGTGACCGTCACCTCCTCCACGGGAGGTGCGGCCTGCCGGGCGAACCAGAGCCCGTACGCGCTGAACGTCCCGATCGGCAGCGGAGTTCCGTGGTCCGCCGCCGTGCCGAGGGTGGCGCAGTAGTCGGCCAGGGCGTACCGCCCGCCCGGCGCGGACAGGTTCGAGGACCACGGCTCCGACTTCAGGTACATGCCCTCGGGCATGTGGTCCCGCCAGGAGGCCATCGGGCGCCCGAGCACCCGTACGTCGAGCCCGGCGGCCGCCGCGTGCGCGGCGACCGACAGCCCGTACGGGCCCGCGCCGACCACCACGAGATCCTCCATGCGCTTCACGGCTGTCGCTCCACTCTCGTACCGGCGTACCGGTCATGCGGTCTTACGGGTCTCCTGCGTGTCGCGGCGTACGGCCGCACCCGGGGTCCGGGGCCCTGCTGGTGCGCCGGATCCCGGCGGCCCGGTCCTGCGGCCACCGGTCCGCCCACCGGGTCACCGCGTCACCGCGTCACCGGGTCACCAGCCCGTCCGGTTCGGCCGGTTCCGTGGGCCCGGCCGGGTCCGGGGCGCCGGGCGGGGACGGCAGGGCGGGTCCGCCGCGCTGGCGGGGAGTGCGGGCCGCGGCGCGCGCCGTGCGCCGACCGCGCGCGGGGACACCGCTCAGCGTGCGCCACGCCCCGCGCGCCCCCTTGCCTGCGCCGCGCCCCAGGAACGCGGCGACCATCGCGAGGAACGGCAGCACGTCGTCGGCGGCGAACCAGGCCAGCTCGACCTGCCCCCGCCCGCCCGACGGCACCGAGCGCGAGGGCCCCGGCCGCGCCGGACCGCCGGACCGCACCCGCTGCCCGGCGACCCGGGGCGCACCACCGGCTCCGCCTCCCGCGGTCGCTTCCCCGGGCGGGACCGCCCCGGCCGAACCGGCCGCGTTCTGCGCACCGGCCGAAGTCCCCGGGGCGTCCGACCCGGCCGAACCGGCCGCCCCGGTCACCGCACCCCCGTCCCCCCGCACCAGCGGACCCCGCAGGGCCGCCAGCAGCGCGTAGTTCTCCGCGAGGAACACCCGCCCCGGACCACCCACCGGCTCCGGCACCCGTTGCCCCGTCAGGTCCAGGTAGAGCGCCTGTACGACGTCCAGCCCGGCCTCGTCGGTGAAAAGCCGGAACTGCGCGCCGGGCCGGGGGTTGAAGTCCACCAGCCGGAAGCAGCCCCGCTCGTCGCGCCGGAAGTCCAGGTCCAGGATCCCGTGGTAGCCGAGCCGTTCCGCGAGCCGCAGCCCCGCCTCCTCGACCGCCGGGTCGGGCAGCCAACGCCCCATCGCCGTCAGCCCCGTACGCACCGGCCACGACAGTTCCTTGCGCCCGGAACCGGCGAGCAGCGGGTGCCCGCCCCTGGCGAAGCAGCCGTGGAAGAACCAGTCCGTGTCCGCTCCGGCGGGCAGGAACCGCTGGAGCAGCAGCGGACTTCCGGCCTCCGCGGTCCGCTCGTACAGCCGTCGCGCCTCGGCGGCGGTGTGCACGAGCGTGGTGCTGCGCAGCCCGGCGCCCGGGGGCAGCAGCCAGGGGCGGCTCCACTTGGCGACCACCGGCAGGCCGAGCCGCCAGGCGGCCTCCGCAGCCTCGGCCGCGCCGGCCGGGACCACCGTCTCCGGGTGCGGGATCTCCCAGCGCGCGCAGAGCCGCGCCAGCTCGGCCTTGTCGGCCACCCGGGCGGGCAGGCCGTCCGGCTGATGGGGGATCCGGAACCGGTCCCGGAGCGCCGGCGCGAGCCGTGAGACCGCGATGGCGCTCAGGTCGTCCATGGCGACGAGCACGGCGGGACGGCCGATCCGCTCCGCGACCCGGGTCAGGCACTCCAGCAGCGCCTCGGGGCGCTCCGGGTCCACCCCGCCGGAGGGGCCGGGGTGCACCGCGCGCAGATAGCGCGACCGGCCCATGGGACCTCCCCCGGTCTCGACGACGGCATGGACCTCCACGCCCTTGCGCCCAAGGGATCTGACGGCGCCGAGGGTTCCGTGGTGGAACGGATTCCGGTCGAGTCTGAGCAGAACGGCGGGCACATGGTGGGCGAACGCGTGCATGGAAACGGTGTCTTTCACCTAGTCGGACCAAGCGGAGAGGGTGCGCACCTGCGAATGGCCTACGCTGCGGCCACCGGACAGGCCATTCGTCAGATGTGATGCCTAACGTCTTTGGTAGGAACACCGATTCGGGCAAGCTCGGGAGACGCCATGTCCAGACCACACCGCAGATTGGTGAGCACCTGCATCGGTACGGTCACGGCCGGGCTGCTCGCCACCGGCGCCGCGCTCGCGGCGCCCGAGGACGAGAAGGCCGGCGGATCCGGCATCGCGATGGGCGCCTACCTCGACTACGGCCCGTCGGGCGTGGCGCGGATCCCGCTGCTGTCCCGCTGGCTCGGCGGCCGGGAGATCCGGGTCGGGCACACCTACCTGCCCGGCGACCGGTGGTCGAACATCGAGGGCACCGACTTCCTGGCGGACTGGGCCGACTGGCGCCGGGCGGACAAGGACCGGGTGTTCGTCCTCAACGTGCCCATGCAGGAGCGCAACGAGGGCCGGATCCCGGACTACCAGGTGGCCCGGCTGATCCGCGCCGGCGCGAACGGTGACCACGACGAGCACTTCAGGAAACTGGCCGAGCGGCTGGTCTCCCTCGGGGTGCCGGACACCGTCGTCGTGCTCGGCTGGGAGATGAACGGCACCACCTACACGCACCGCTGCGGGCCCGACCCGGAGGGCTGGAAGACGTACTGGAAGCGCGTCGTGGCCGCGATGCGCTCGGTGCCCGGCCAGAAGTTCAGGTTCGACTTCGCGCCGAACCGGGGTGCGGACGCGATCGGCTGGACCTCCTGCTACCCCGGTGACGACGTCGTCGACATCATCGGGATGGACTCGTACGACCAGGCTCCCGGCCGCACCTTCGACGAGCAGGTGAGCCAGCCGTACGGGCTCCAGCAGCACGTCGACTTCGCGAAAGCACACGGCAAGGAGATCTCGTACCCGGAGTGGGGGCTGTTCCGTCAGGGGGACAACCCGGAGTACGTGCGGCGGATGCTGCGGTGGATCGAGCAGCACAAGCCCGTCTACCACACCATCACCGACTACTGCCCGCACGGCGTGTGGCAGTGCAAGCAGAACCCGCGCTCCTCCCGGGTGTTCCGGGACGCGCTGTCCGCCAAGCCGGACCCGCTGCCGACGCCCGTGGTCCCGACGCCGGTCGTCCCGACGCCCGTGGTGCCGACCCCGGTGGTCCCGACACCCTCCGTCCCGACCCCGCAGATCCCGACCCCGCAGGTCCCCACGCCCCAGGTCCCGAGCCCCGCGGTCCCGAGCCCCGCGGTCCCGAGCCCCGCGGTCCCGAGCCCCGTCGTGCCGTCGCCCGTGGTCCCGAGCCCCGTCGCGGAGCCGTCGCCGCTGGTCCCGTCGCCGGTCGTGCCCAGCCCCGTGGCACCGAGCCCCGTGGCACCCAGCCCCGTGGCACCGAGCCCCGTGGTCCCCAGCCCCGAGGCACCGGTCGAATCCCCCTTGCCGGAGCCCGCGTCCCCCGGTCCCGTCCAACCCAGTCCCGTCCCGCCGTCCCCGGCCGTCCCGCTCCCCGAGGCGTCCCCGACCCGGCCGGTGCCCGCACCGGTGCCCACGCCGGTCAAGCCGCCGGCTCCGAAGCCGCCGGCCGTGCCGCAGCGCGAGTGGTGCCTGCCGGTCAACTTCGGCGAGTGGCTGTCCAAGCTCGTCGGCAAGCAGGCGGTCTGCTTCAAGATCGACCTGGGTGACGACGCCACCTGGTGGCCGTTCTAGCGGCGGCCGCGGGAGCGGGCTCGGCGGCGGGACCGGCGTCACCGGACGCGCAGGTCGTTCAGCCGGGCCCGCCAGTCCCGGGCGGCGGGCAGGGTCTCGCGCAGGACCTCCACCGCCCGCTCGCGCCCCGCGACCTGCGACTCGTGCAGGCGCAGCAGGGGCGTGAGCGGGCCGGTGGCCAGCAGGAACCGCTGGTTGACCACGACTTCCGGCCGCCAGTGGTTCTTGTACGGTTCGGACCCGCGCAGGAAGCTGACCACCGGGCGGCCCTCCGCGAGCGCCCGCCCCGTCTCGTGCCGCAGCAGCAGGGTCGCCACGTCCACCTTCCGGTCCCGCAGCCCGGGGTCGGCCCCGTACAGGTAGCCGCCGCTCAGCCCCGCCGACAGCAGCGTGACGTTCGCGGCCACCACCTTGCCCTCCAGCCGGAACTCCGTCAGCCGTCCCTCCCCGCACCGCACCATCCGCCGGGTCGCCCGGGTCAGGTGCTCGGCGAAGCGCGGCTTGAGGTGCTCGGGGGTGACCCCGCGGCCGCGCCACTGCTTCTCGTGCAGGCGCAGCAGGGTCCGCACCGCGCGCGGCACTTCCTGCTCGGTGACCTCGCGTTCCTCGATGCCCGCCGCGTCGGTCTTGCGGAGCTTGGCGCGCACCCGCTGGGCGCCCGCCTTCGGCATCCGCTTGACCAGCTCGTCGAAGGGCAGCACGGGCAGTTCCATGCAGGTGGAGTCGGCCAGCCGGGCCCGCGCGCCGGGCCACTGCTCGTACAGCCGCTCGGCGGCGGCCCCCGGGCGTACCTCGCGCAGGTCGACCACCGCGCCGCGGGCGGCCCGGTGCAGGCCGTGCGCGAGCGCGGGGACGACCTGGTCGGCGTACCGCGCGTCGAGCAGCACGTCGAAGTAGTCGGTGATGCCCCCGCCGAGCGGGACGAGCAGCGGCAGCGGCCGGTGGACGAGCATCAGCGCGGCCGCGCCGACCAGCTCGTCCCCGCGCCGCACCAGGACGACGCGCAGCCGGCCGTCCCGGCCGTACGACAGCCACCAGGAGTGCAGCCAGGCGTGGGTCTGGAAGGGGGTGGCGGTGGGGCAGCCGCGCACGAGCCGGTTCCACGGCTCCTCCAGCGCGGCGAACTGCCGGGGGTCCCGGCACAGCGTCACCGTCAGGGCCCCGGTGGAGCCCGCGCTCATCGCACCGGCTCCTTCTCCTTCGCGGAGGCGGCGGCGTCGGCGGCCTCGCCCTGGGCGGGCAGCGAGGTCACGTAGCCCGGCTCCGGGTGCGCGGCGCCGGCCGCGGCGGCCCCGTCCTGACGGCGCCCGCGACCGGGCCGGGCCAGCATCCACAGGCCGCCGATCAGCCCGCCCGCGCACAGGCCGACGGCGCCGCTGAGCGGGGCGGACGGCGAGGCGGGGTCGGTGGGGGCGACGGCCTGGTTGAACAGCAGCAGCTGCACGCCGGTGTTCTTGGCGGCCTGGTTGCTGGTCAGGGACAGCGCGTCGGCGACCGCGTTGGCGATGTCGGCGGCGCCGCTCGCGGACCGGGAGGTGCCGGTGATGGCGATCATCGGGGACTCGGGCGAGGTCTCCGCGCGGACCTGCGCGCGCAGCTGCTCGACGCCGAGGCCCGCGCGGGGCTGCGCGTAGGCGAGGGTCGAGTTGCTGGTCGCGATGCGGGCGTAGGCCTGGGCGAAGCCGAGGGCGGTGGCCGGTTCGGTCGTGTCGTCCGGGACGGCGACGACATAGCTGGTCGCGGCGTACTCGGGGGCCTTCAGCACCCCGTACACACCGCCCGCGGCCAGGCCCAGCAGGGCGCAGGCGGGCAGCGGCCGCAGCCGCCCCCGCACGCGGTGCCCCCGGCGCCCGCGGGGCGCCGGGTCCTTGTCCGGCGTGCGGTCGGACGTCGTGTGGTCGGGGGTCTCGGCCATGTGCGTGCTCACTTCCTCGTGGAGGGGAGGTCGGTTCCCGGTCCCCGCGGTCTGCGGGGCCGGTGGTGGGTGTCAGACGGGGTCGGCGGCCCGCGCGGGCGCGGCCGTCGCGGTCCCGGCGGCGCCGGGGAGCGGGCGTCGGGCGGGGCCGAGGGCCTGGGCGTAGACGTGCAGGAGCTGTTCCGCGCTGCGCGCGATGTCGTAGCGGCGGACCACCGGCGGCGGGGGCAGCCGGCGCGCGCCGGCCTCCATGTGGCCGCGCAGGGCGGCGGTCAGTTCCTCCTGGCCGGGCCCGATCCGGCGGGCTCCGGGGGCCTGGTTCGCGGGCAGGTCGTCGATCGCCGGGCAGGTGACGTGCAGCACCGGCAGTCCGGCGGCCAGCGCCTCGACCACCGCCAGCCCGAACGCCTCCTCCCGCGAGGGGGAGACGAAGACGTCCATGGCGGCGAGCAGCGCCGGGATCCCGGGGGTGCGGCCGTCGGCGCTGTCGCCGAGCGGGTCGCGTTCGCCCAGCAGGTGGATCCGGTGCTGCGCGCCCAGTTCGGCGGCGAGCCGCCGCAGGGCGGGCCGCTCGGGCCCGTCCCCGGCCAGCAGGAGGTGGGCGCCGGGCAGCGCGGCGACCGCGCGCACCAGGACGTCGAACCGCTTGCCGGGGACGAGGCGCCCGACCCCGCCGACCACGAACGCGCGTTCCGGCAGGCCGGTGCGGCCGCGGGTGGCCCGGCGCACCGACGCGTCGAAGCGGAAGCGGACCGCCTCGATCCCGTTGGGTACGACGTGCACGCGGGCCGCGGGGATCCCCCAGCTCTCCAGCCGCGCCGCGACCGTGTCCGACACCGCGACCGTCGCCGCGCCGAGCCGCTCGCTCGCCAGGTACAGCGCCCGTACCCCGCCCGACAGCGGACGGCCCTCCATCTCGGCCGCGCCGAGGGAGTGTTCGGTGGCCACGGTCGCGCCGACGCCCGCGATGCGGGCCGCGAGCCGCCCGTACACGCACGCCCGGTAGAGGTGGGTGTGCACCAGGTCGTACTCGCCGCGCCGGATGAACTTCACCAGGCGCGGCAGCGCCCCCAGGTCCCGGTTGCCGCGCATGCCCAGGTGGACCACGCGGACCCCGTCCGCCCGCAGCCCCTCGGCGACCGGCCCGGGATTGGTCAGGGTCAGCACGTCGCAGCGCATCGGCAGGTGGCGCAGCAGCAGCCGCAGCTGCTGTTCGGCGCCGCCGACCCCGAGTCCGGTGATGATGTGCAGTGCCTTGAGCGTCTTCACGGGCGCACCGCCCGCCGCAGTCCGGCGATCCGGTGGCGCAGCCGCTTGATCCGCAGCCGGGCCGCGCCGTCCGCCTGGCTGACGTGGGTGCGGGGCAGCGCGTAGGGGCCCGTGAGCGCGCCGGGGGCGATGGCGCACGCGTACCGGTACCCGGCGGCCCGGGTCGCCTCGACGACCCGCCGGTCGATGGATCCGTACGGGTAGCAGAACCCTTCGGGCAGGGTCCCGGTCAGCTCCCGCAGCAGTTCGCGACTGCCGCGCAGTTCCTGCTGGAGGACGTCGTCGGGTACGTCGGTCAGGTGCTGGTGGAGCAGCCCGTGCGAGCCGATCTCCTGACCGGCCCCGGCCACCGCGCGGATCCCCTCGGCGCTCAGCAGCGGCTTGCGCGGGCCCAGCGGGTCCCACACGTTGTCCACGCCGAGGCGCCCGGGCAGCACGAAGAGGGTCGCCGTGCAGCCGTGCCGCCGCAGCAGCGGCAGCGCGTGGGTGAGGAAGTCGGTGTAGCCGTCGTCGAAGGTCAGGCCGACCAGTCCGGCGGCGCGGCCGCGCGCGCGGGCCCGCAGCAGTTCGCCGACCGAGACCCCGCGCAGCCCGCGCGAGCGCAGCCACCGCAGCTGGGCGTCCAGGGTGTCGGGGGTGACGGTGATGCCGTACGGGTCCTCGGCGGGATCGGTGAAGGCGGTCACCGAGTGGTACATGAGGACCCACGGGGAGCCGGGGCCGGCCTTGCGGGCGGGAGCCGCCGCGGCGGCGGGCGCCGTGTCGGTGTCAGCGGACATGACGGAACCTCTGGTTGATCAGAGCGGGCAGGGCGGTGATCTCCACCGCCCGTATGGCCATGCCGGAGGCTCCGAACATGGCCGGGACCAGCAGCGCGCCGAGCGCTGCGCTGAGCAGGGGGTCGGGGATCATCGGCCCGGCGATCCAGCCGGTCCCGCAGGCCGCGGCGGCGGCGACGCAGAGCCGTCCGATGCTGGTGGCGACCCGGCGGAGCTGGATCGGGACGATCCGCGAGCCGAGTCCGGTGAGCAGCAGGGCCGCGGTGGCGGTGATGCCGGCGGCGTTGGCGGCGGCGATCCCGTAGATCCCCCACGGGCCGACCGCGAAGGCCCCCGCCACGATGTTGACGAGCAGTCCGGCGCCCATCGCGAGCGCCGGGAACCAGGTGGGCCGGGCGGTCGAGAAGAAGGGCCGGCTCAGCGCCCCGACGAGGCAGTGGCCGAGCAGTCCGATGCCGTAGACGCGCATCACGGAGGCGGTGGCGAGGGTGTCCCGGTGGGTGAACGCGCCGCGTTCGAAGAGGACCTGGATGATCTGGGGCGCGTACCCGATGACGAGCGCGGTGCCCATGAGGACGGCGAGCGAGGCGAGCGCGAGGTCCTGTTCGACGCGGCGGCGGGCCTTTTCGCGTTCACCGTCCGCCATGGCCTGCGCGACCACCGGGAAGGTGACCGTGCAGATCATCAGGGAGAGCACCATCGGCATCTGCGCGACCTTCTGCGCGTAGTTCAGGTGCGAGATCGCGCCGGGCGGCAGGGAGGCGGCGAGGAACCGCTCGACCAGCACCTGGGACTGGCGGAAGACCGCGAAGAAGACGACGGGGGCGATCACGCCGAAGGCGATGAGGGTGGGCCGGTCGCGGCGCTGCCGGCGGCGGCTCGCGCCCCGGGCGCGGGGCGGGCCGAAGCCGACGTGGCGGATGAAGGCGGGCAGTTGCACGAGGACCATGAGCAGCCCGCCGACGGCGACGCCGAAGGCCGCCGCCCGCACCCCCCACAGGGCGTGCAGGGCCAGCATCCCGCCGATGATCCCGATGTTGTACGCGACGTAGATCGCGGCCGGGGGCACGAAGGAGCGGTGGGCGCGCAGGGCGGCGCTGAAGTAGCCCGCGATGCCGAAGCCGAGCACGGTGAGCGCGGTCAGCCGGGTGCACTGGACCGCGAGTCCGGGATCCGGCAGGCCCGGGGCGAGCACGGCGACGACGAGCGGCGCGGCGACGACGAGGACGCAGGCCACGGCGGCCAGCAGCACGGCGAGCCGCGGCAGGGTCGCTCCGACCAGCAGCCGTACGGGGTCCTGGGCGCGCGCCTCCTTGCGGGTCAGCCCGTCGCGCCCGGCCGCGCGCCGGGCCAGCGCGTGGCTGAAGGCGGGCACCATCAGCAGCGCCATGGCGTCCTCGATCAGCAGGGTCGAGGCCATTTCGGGCACGGTCCAGGCGATCAGGAAGGCGTCGCTGTCGTGCCCGGCGCCGAAGAGGTGCGCGATGGTCTGGTCCCGGAACAGCCCGAAGACGGCTCCGGCGGCGGTGAGCCCGGCGGTGACGGCGGCGGCCTTGGCGAGGAAGCGCCCGAGCGGCGCGCCGCCGCCGGCCCCGGAGTCCGGGGCCGGCGGCGGCGCGCCGGGCCGGGCTGCCGAGGGCGTC
>NZ_JBEXPB010000017.1:0-109379 GCF_040611795.1 Streptomyces sp. NPDC006529
CTTCCCCCCCCCACGCTCTACCGATCTCCGCCGGCGGGGCTGGAGGGGGCGGGTCGGAGCCCCGGGGTCTGCCCGGACTCGCGCCTCAAACGCCGGCGGGGCTGGAGGGAGCGGGTCGGAGCCCCGGGGTCTGCCCGGACTCGCGCCTCAAACGCCGGCGGGGCTGAGGGTGGGCGTAGGGGGGCTCCCGTGCCGGCGAGGCTGGGGCGGCACGCCGGGGCTGGGTGACGGGGCCCGGGGGGCTTGGTGGCGGTGCCCCCGGGGAAGGCGGGGCAGGATGGGGGGATGCGCATCGTGGTCACCGGCTCCGCCGGTCTCATCGGGTCGGCCCTCGTACGTTCGCTCCGCACGGACGGCCACGACATCGTGCGCCTCGTCCGCCGCGCTCCCGCCGCCGCGGACGAGGCCGAATGGGACCCGCGCCGCGGATACGTCGCCCCCGGCACCCTCACCGGCGCCGACGCCGTCGTGCACCTCGCCGGGGCGGGCGTCGGGGACCACCGCTGGTCCGCGGCGTACAAGCGGGAGATCCGGGAGAGCCGCGTGCTCGGCACCACCGCGATCGCCACGGCCGTCGCGGCAGCGGAGCGGCCCCCCGCCGTACTGGTCTGCGGCTCCGCCATCGGCTACTACGGCGACACCGGGCAGCGGGCCGTGGACGAGAGCGCCCCGGCGGGCACCGGCTTCCTGCCCTCCGTCTGCGTCGAGTGGGAGGCGGCCGCAGCCCCCGCCCACGCCGCCGGCGTACGGACCGTCTTCGCCCGCACGGGCCTGGTCGTCGCGGCCGAGGGCGGCGCCTGGGGCAAGCTCTTCCCGGTGTTCCGGGCCGGCCTCGGCGGCCGCCTCGGCGACGGCCGCCAGTACTGGTCGTACATCTCCCTACACGACGAGATCGCGGCCCTGCGTCACCTGATCGACACCCCCGCCCTGTCCGGCCCGGTGAACCTGACCGCTCCGGAGCCCCTGACCAACCGCGAGGTGACCGCGGCGATGGGGCGCGTACTGCGGCGGCCGACCGTCTGCGCCGTACCGGCCGCGGCGATGCGGCTCGCGCTGGGGGAGTTCGCCGAGGACGTGCTGGGCAGTCAGCGGGTGCGCCCCGCACGGCTGCTGGAGTCCGGATTCGTCTTCCGCCACCCCGGGATCGAGGACGCGATCCGGGCCGCGCTGGCGTAGGCCCTCCCCTCGCACGGGCCCGGGCGGACCCGGGGCGCACCGCCGGGCGGCCGCCCCTGCCCGTGCGACCGTTCGTGACCCCCATGCGACCCGGATGTGTCCGCAGTGCGACCGGTACGCAACGGGAACTGTTCGAAAAAGCGCGTCCAACTCGGGTTCTGCTGGAGCCGGTTGGGGGAAGGAGGACCAGACAAGCCGCGCCGACCTCGGGGAGGGGCACGTGCTCAGCAGCGCACACCATGCGGACGTAGTCATCGTAGGAGCCGGAGTCTCAGGACTCACGGCGGCACACCATCTGATCGCAGCGGGGGTCAGCGTCACCGTCCTGGAGGCCGCCGACGATCCCGGCGGCCGGATGGCCACCGAGCGGACCGACGGATTCCGGCTGGACCGGGTCGGTCAGCTCCTCAACACCTCGTACCCGGAACTCGCCCGCACACCCGCCCTGGAGGACCTGGTCCTGCGGCCCTTCGCGCCCGGCGTCCTCGTCCACACCGATGGCAAACAGGTCCGGGCCGGAGCCCTCACCCCGGCCCGCGCCCTCGCCAGCGGCTCGTTCGACCAGGCCCGGCTCAGCGCCGCGCTCGGCCGTCTCGCCGCACTGCCCGAGGAACGGATCCTGGCCCGGCCCGAGCGCACCGCGCTCGCCGCGCTGCGCACCCGGACCCTGCCCCCGCGCACGGTCGCCGGGGTCCTGCGGCCGCTGCTCGCCACCCTGCTCTGCGACCCGGACCTCACCACCTCCAGCCGCGTCGCCGACCTCGCGCTGCGCCGCTTCGCCCGCGGCCGCCTCGCGGTGCCCGAGGGCGGCGCCGCCGCGCTGCCCGCGCTCCTCGCGGCCGGCCTGCCGCCCGGCACCGTGCGCACCGGCGTGCGCGTGCGCTCGGTGGCCACCAACCTGGTGACCACCGAGGAGCACGGCGACTTCGCCTGCCGCTCCGTCCTGCTCGCCACCGGCGCCCGCGCCGCGGCCGAGCTGCTGCCCGGCCTGCGGGTGCCCCGCTTCCACCAGGTCACCGTCATCCACCACGCGACCGCCGCCGTACTGCCCTGGGACGGCTCGCTCCTGCTCGACGGCGATCCCCGGTGGCCGGTCGCCCACACCACCGTGATGAGCGCCGTCGACCCGAGCCGCGCCCCGGCCGGGCGGTCGCTCGTCAGCACCACCGTCCTCGGTCCGCCGCCGCCCGCCCGGACGGTGGCCTCCCGCCTCGCCCGGCTCTACGAGACCTCCACCCGGGACTGGGAGCTGCTCGCCGTCCACCACACGCCCGAGGCCGTTCCGGCCATGCCCGCGCCCTACGACATGCGGCGCACGGTCCGGGTGCTGGCCGGGCTGTACGTGTGCGGCGACCACCGGGACACCAACACGGTCCAGGGCGCACTGCATTCGGCGCGCCGCGCGACGACCGCCGTCCTGCGCGACTTCGGCATCCCGGTGCCGGCCGCCACGCCCGTCGTCCCGGCGGCGGCCTGAAACCACCCGGTGCGGGGCCCGGTTCCCTCCCGGGAGCCGGGCCCCCGGTGCGCCCCGGGCCGGGGGCGCCTACGCGAGCGACGCCTACGCCAGCGACGCCACCCGGTCCCGGTAGGTCCGTACGGCCGCCGCGTCCCGGTAGGGCTCCAGCCGCCGCTCGAAGTCCCGTACGTACTCCACCGCGCGCGCCGAGCGCATCTCCATCGCCTGCTGCGCCGCCTCCGCGCCCAGCGCGCAGGCCTGGTCCAGCTCGCCCAGCCCCAGCCGGGCCGTGGCCAGCACCACGCGGCAGAACAGCCGCGAGCGCGCGAAGCCCGGCGCCCGCAGCTGGAGCGCGCGCTCGGCGTGCTGCGCGGAGGCCCGGTACTGCTGGAGGTCGCGGTGGCAGTGCCCGAACTCGTCGGCCAGCTCCCCCTCGTCGAAGGTGCGCGCCCAGTGCGGCACGTCGTCCCCGGGGCGCGCCGCGCCGAGCGCCCGCTCCGCCCGGACGAGGGAGGCGGTGGCCGCCCGTACCTCGCCCAGCACCGCGTGCCCCCGGGCCTCCGCCGCGTGCAGCAGCCCCTGGACCACCTGGGGCGGGCCCGAGCCGACGCCCTGCTGGGCGACCCGGGCCAGCTGGACGGCCTCGCGCCCGTGGCCGAGGTAGACCGCCTGGCGGCTCATGGTGACCAGGACGTAGGCGCCGTAGGGCCGGTCCCCGGCGGCCTGGGCGAGGCGCAGGGCCTGCACGAAGTAGCGCTGGGCCAGCCCGTGGGCGGCGATGTCGTACGAGGTCCAGCCCGCCAGCCGGGTCAGGTCGGCGGCGGCCGCGAAGAGCCGCCGGCCGGAGTTCTCGCTGTAGGTGCCGCGCAGCATCGGTTCGGCCTCGTGCTCCAGGTAGCGCACCAGGGCCTGGCGGGCGTGGCCGCCGCCGTAGGCGTGGTCCAGGGCCCGGAAGAGGTCGCCGACCGATCTGAGCGCCGCGATGTCCCCGGAGGTGACCCGTTGGCCGGGTCCCCGGTCGGTCTGGCGCTGGCGGGGCACGGTGGACCGGCCCTGGGCCGGGATCCGGGAGGCGTCCGCGTCCGCGCCGCGGCCGACCCGCTCGTCGGCCCGGCCGATCAGCCAGTCCCGGCTGGGCACGACGAGCCCGGCCGGGGTGAAGGCGATCTTCCGCAGCTCGGCGTGCGAACCGGAGTCCTTGCGCCACAGGCCGCTCGCGATGTCCACCGCTTCCTCGGGGGTGGCCGCGAACTCCAGTCCGGCGTAGACCGGAGCGCAGGCGTCCAGCCCGAGGTCCTGCGCCGAGAGCCGCCGGCCGAGCCGCCGGGTGAACACCTCGGCGATCAGCGCGGGGGTGGTCCCGCGCGGTTGCTGGCCGCGCAGCCACCGGGTGACGGAGGTTTTGTCGTACCGCAGATCGAGACCGTGCTCCAGCCCTAGCTGGTCGACGCGGCGGGCGAGCCCGGCATTGGAGAACCCGGCCTCGGCGATCAGTGCCGCGAGCTGCCGGTTGGGGACGCGCTGGGCAGGTCGTTCCGTCATCGGCTCCACGGTCTCCTGACGTGACGGACCGGTGTCCCGGCCCTGTGAACGGCGTGAATGTAGCGGTCGGCTCCGCCCGGACCGCCCCTTCTATCCCACATTCATCCGATCGTGCGAAGAACCGGGCAGGCGCTTTACGGACGCCTCCGCCACCCCCGCGCATAAGCTGCCGGTATGACCCGCTCGCCCCAGGAGCGGCGTTCCGTACCGGAAGCCGTCGCGGATGCCGCCCCGGACACCGCCCCGGACGCCGCGCCGGAATCGACCGCACCGCTTCCCGCGCCCGAGATAACCGAAGCCGAGTGCCGGCGGTGCGGCACGCTGATCGCCGGGCTCGACGGGCGCTACGCCTGCGGGGTGTGCGGCTGGGTGAACGACCACTCCGAGGGGCACCGGCGGCTGCCGCGGGCCGACGAGGACCCGGACCGCCCGTCCCGGGGCCGCCGCAGGACCCGCCGGCCGCCGGCGGCGCCGCCCGGGCCGCCGGGCCCGCCACCGGGGCCGCCGCAGGGCCCGGCCGCGGGGCCCGCGTAGGGGGCCTGCCGAGCGGCGGCGGGAGCGCCGTACGCTGGGTGGGTGCGATATGGGTGCGATATGCACGCACAGCGGGTTCAACGAGGAGGCGCTGCGGTGGCTGAGCTGCGGTTTGTCCATCTGGGCTTCGGGCCGGATGCCGTCGAGTACACCGAGGCCTGGGAAGAGCAGCGGCGGGTCCACGCCGCGCGCTTCGCCGACGAGACCGAGGACACCTGCCTGCTGCTGGAGCACCCGCCCGTCTACACGGCGGGACGGCGCACGGCCGACAACGAGCGCCCCCTGGACGGCACCCCGGTGGTCGACGTGGACCGCGGCGGCAAGATCACCTGGCACGGCCCCGGCCAGCTCGTCGGCTACCCGATCATGAAGCTGCCCCGCCCGGTGGACGTGGTCGCCCACGTCCGGCGGCTGGAGGACGCGCTGATCCGCACCGCCGCCGACTTCGGTCTGGAGACCACGCGGGTCGAGGGCCGCTCCGGCGTCTGGGTGCTCGGCGACCCCGTCGAGGACCGGCCGAAGACCGGCGGCCTGTCGCTGGACTTCGACCCGCGGCTGGCGGACGAGGAGTTCGACCCCCGGCTGAACGGGCCCGAGTACGCGCCGTCCAACGCCGGCCAGCGCCGCGAGGACCGCAAGCTCGCCGCCATCGGCATCCGCGTCGCCAAGGGCGTCACGATGCACGGCTTCGCGATCAACGTGAACCCCGACAACACCTGGTTCGACCGGATCGTCCCCTGCGGCATCCGCGACGCCGGTGTGACCTCGCTCTCGTACGAACTGGGCCGCGAGATCACCATCGCCGAGGTGCTGCCGGTCGTCGAGGGCCACCTCAGGGACGTCCTCACGGGCGCGGAGCCGCGGCCCCGCGTCATCGAGCCCGCGGCGTCGTAGTCGCGGGGAATGAGCCCGGCCGCCCGCAGGTTGGCCGACGTAAGAACGTATGAAATTACGGGCGTACCCTGGTGGGCGCCGAAGAATCGAAGTCACAGGGAGCCGGTCGTGTCCGCAGTCGCACCCGACGGACGCAAGATGCTGCGCCTTGAGGTCCGTAACGCCCAGACGCCCATCGAGCGCAAGCCCGAGTGGATCAAGACCCGGGCGAAGATGGGCCCCGAATACACCAAGATGCAGGCCCTGGTGAAGGGCGAAGGACTGCACACGGTGTGCCAGGAAGCGGGCTGTCCGAACATCTACGAATGCTGGGAGGACCGCGAGGCCACCTTCCTCATCGGCGGCGACCAGTGCACCCGGCGCTGCGACTTCTGCCAGATCGACACGGGCAAGCCCGAGGCCCTGGACCGCGACGAGCCGCGCCGTGTGGGCGAGTCCGTGGTCACCATGGACCTGAACTACGCGACCATCACCGGCGTCGCCCGCGACGACCTGCCGGACGGCGGTGCCTGGCTGTACGCCGAGACGGTGCGCCAGATCCACCAGCAGACGGCGGGCCGCGAAGGCGGCCACACCAAGGTCGAGCTGCTCGCCCCGGACTTCAACGCCGTGCCGGAGCTGCTGGAGGAGGTCTTCGCCTCCCGCCCCGAGGTCTTCGCGCACAACGTCGAGACGGTCCCGCGGATCTTCAAGCGGATCCGCCCCGGCTTCCGCTACGAGCGCTCGCTGGACGTGATCACCAAGGCGCGCGAGTACGGCCTGGTCACCAAGTCGAACCTGATCCTCGGCATGGGCGAGGAGCGCGAGGAAGTCACCCAGGCGCTCAAGGACCTGCACGGCGCGGGTTGCGAACTCATCACGATCACCCAGTACCTGCGGCCCTCGCCGCGGCACCACCCCGTGGAGCGCTGGGTGAAGCCGGCCGAGTTCGTGGAGCTGGCCAAGGAGGCCGAGGACATCGGTTTCTCCGGCGTCATGTCGGGTCCGCTGGTGCGGTCCTCGTACCGCGCCGGCCGGCTGTACCAGCAGGCGATGGACCACCGCACGACTGTGTGAATTCGCGCACAAAGTCTTACCAGGCAGTAACAGCACGGCGACGCGGCCCCTAGGCTCTCTCAAGGGAGACACCTGGTGGGCCGCGTCAATGTTTCATCACCGTTTGACCAGTCGGTCATGCCCTGGTAACACCAATCAGTGACGCTGGATCCACGCACCGCACACGCGCCGTACGCGGCGAGCGCGTGCGGCGCACGCCCCGGCGCACGCGCACCACCCCCGCACCACCGCGCACCACCCCGTTCCGCACCGCGGAACCACGCAGCTCCATCGACGAGAGCACCAGAGAGGGATCGACATGCAGGCCGCGCCCGTTCGCGCCATCGCCATCCCGTCGTTCACCGATGCCTTCCGGGGCATCGAGTCGCTGCTCATGAGCGGCGCGCGTCGCAACGCCTGGACGGCGGTCCTGGAAGACCGCCGAAGGGCCAAGGACCGGGTCGAAACCGAGCACGTACTCGAGGCCGCGGCGACCCGGACCCCGCAGGCCACGTAAACTTCGCTGCATGGCGAGGAAGTCAAACGCAGAGACTGCTGCGAACCCCGGGCGACTGAAGCAGATCGCCCTGACGTACAAGATGACCCGTAAGGCCGACCCCAAGGTCGGCCTCATCGTCGCGGGCGTGGGAATCGTCACCTTTGGTGTCTTCCTCGGGATCGGCTTCCTGATCGGTCACCCGGTCTATCTGGGCATCCTGGGTCTCCTGGTGGCGTTCCTGGCGATGGCGATCATCTTCGGACGGCGTGCCGAGGCCGCCGCCTTCGGACAGATGGAGGGCCAGCCCGGCGCGGCCGCGGCGGTACTGGACAACGTGGGACGGGGCTGGACCACCACCCCCGCCATCGCGATGAGCCGCCAGCAGGACATCGTGCACCGCGCCGTCGGCAAGGCGGGCGTCGTGCTGGTGGCCGAGGGCAACCCGAACCGGGTGAAGAGCCTGCTCGCCGCCGAGAAGAAGAAACTGGCGCGCATCATGCCGGACATCCCGGTGCACACCGTGATCGTCGGCACGGGCGAGGGCGAGGTGCCGCTGAAGAAGGTGCGCACGACGCTCCTCAAGCTCCCGCGCGTCCTGCAGGGCCCCCAGATCACCGCGGTGAACGACAAGCTCCGCGCCATGGGCGACCTGATGAGCAACATGCCCATCCCGAAGGGTCCGCTCCCCGGCCGCGGCGCCCGGGGCGGTCAGCGGCCGCCGCGCGGCTGACCCGCGCGCATTGCATACAAGACGACACACGCCACGTGGGGCGCCCCCGGTCGATGACCGGGGGCGCCCCACGTGCTCGTCCTGCTTCTTGTCAGA
The DNA here is from genome assembly GCF_040611795.1 of Streptomyces sp. NPDC006529. Taxonomy (NCBI): domain Bacteria; kingdom Bacillati; phylum Actinomycetota; class Actinomycetes; order Kitasatosporales; family Streptomycetaceae; genus Streptomyces; species Streptomyces sp. NPDC006529. Next base: position 7,966 of record NZ_JBEXPB010000017.1, read on the forward strand.
TGCGGACCTGGACCGCGCGGGAGAGGCGGTCGTGCAGGCCGCGGGCGTCGCGGTCCCAGATGACCGCCGGGATGACCAGGGCCAGCAGCAGGGTACGGAGCACCACGCGCCCGAAGCCGAGGCGGCCGCCGTCCTCCGAGATCACCCGGAGGCCGAGGATCCGCTTGCCGGGGGTGAAGCCCACGGTGCCCACCGTGAGGACGGCCAGGGTGACGAAGAGCGCCAGCGTCCAGTTGCCCGTCGCGCTCGCGCCGCCCCGCGTGATCAGGCCGTACGCGATGATCTGGCAGCCGATCCAGTCGATGGCCACGGCGCCCAGCCGACGGCCGAACCGCGCCACGGAGCCCGGTCCCTCCTGGGGGAGGCCGAGCCGCTGGCCCGGGTAGCCGAAGTCGGCGCCCATCTCCTCGGCGGCCGCGCGCGGGCCGGAGAGCCACGATCCGATTGCTTGCCTGTTGTCCACCCGACCACGGTACCCGTGGTGTTCCCGGCGCCTTCGCCGGGACCCTGGTTAACTTGTGCGAAACAAATGGGTCATGCTTGAGAAATCCCGTCTGCTTATGGTCGGGTCAGCGTGCGCCACCGCACTGGACGCACCACGCGCTATGCAGCCCGCCCCCGCCCGGGGGGTCGGGAGTAGGAGGAGTTGGATGTTCCAGAACGCCGACGAAGTGAAGAAGTACATCGCAGACAACGACGTCAAGATGGTCGACGTCCGCTTCTGCGACCTGCCCGGAGTGATGCAGCACTTCACGATCCCGGCAGGCGTCTTCAACCCGGACGATGAACTGGCGTTCGACGGCTCCTCGATCCGCGGCTTCCAGGCGATCCACGAGTCGGACATGGCGCTGCGCGCGGACCTGTCCACGGCCCGTGTGGACCCGTTCCGCCGCGACAAGACGCTGAACATCAACTTCTTCATCCACGACCCGATCACGGGCGAGGCGTACAGCCGCGACCCGCGCAACATCGCGAAGAAGGCCGAGGCGTACCTCGCCTCCACCGGCATCGCCGACACCGCGTACTTCGGCCCCGAGGCCGAGTTCTACGTGTTCGACAACGTGCGCTTCGCGACCAGCGCGAACGAGAGCTTCTACCACATCGACTCCGAGGCCGGCGCCTGGAACACGGGTTCGACCGAGAACAACCGTGGCTACAAGGTCCGCTACAAGGGCGGCTACTTCCCCGTCGCCCCGGTCGACCACTTCGCCGACCTGCGCGCCGAGATCTCCCTCGAACTGGACCGCCAGGGCCTCCAGGTCGAGCGCCAGCACCACGAGGTCGGCACCGGTGGCCAGGCCGAGATCAACTACAAGTTCAACACGCTGCTCGCCGCGGCCGACGACCTGATGCTCTTCAAGTACATCGTGAAGAACGTCGCCTGGCGCAACGGCAAGACCGCGACCTTCATGCCGAAGCCGATCTTCGGCGACAACGGCTCGGGCATGCACGTGCACCAGTCGCTGTGGGCGAACGGCGACCCGCTGTTCTACGACGAGGCCGGCTACGCGGGCCTCTCGGACACCGCCCGTTACTACATCGGCGGCATCCTCAAGCACGCGCCGTCGCTGCTGGCGTTCACCAACCCGACGGTGAACTCCTACCACCGCCTGGTGCCCGGCTTCGAGGCCCCGGTCAACATGGTCTACTCGCAGCGCAACCGCTCCGCGGCCATGCGCATCCCGATCACGGGCTCGAACCCGAAGGCCAAGCGCGTCGAGTTCCGCGCCCCGGACCCGTCGTCCAACCCGTACCTCGCCTTCTCGGCGCTGCTGCTCGCGGGCCTCGACGGCGTGAAGAACAAGATCGAGCCGATGGAGCCGATCGACAAGGACCTCTACGAGCTCTCGCCCGACGAGCACGCGAGCGTCCCGCAGGTCCCGACCTCGCTCGACGCCGTCCTGCGCGCGCTCGAGGACGACAACGAGTACCTCCAGGCCGGCGGCGTCTTCACCTCCGACCTGATCGAGACCTGGATCGACTACAAGCGCACGCACGAGATCGCCCCGATCGCCCTGCGCCCGCACCCGCACGAGTTCGAGCTGTACTTCGACCTCTAAGCCGCGCCGTAGCACTAGCGCCAGCGAGGGCCGCCGTCTCCCCAGGGGAGACGGCGGCCCTCGGGCGTTCGTGCGGTTCCGGTCACGAGCGGGTACCGCGGCGGGCCGCTGCACGGACGCTGTGGCGAGGGTCGAGGGAAAGCAAGTCGAGGATCTCTTCTGCCGGGCGACATCCCCGCGAGGCGGCTCGAACGGCGGCTTCGGCCAGCACGCGTCGCACTCGGAAGTTACTGTCGTGGGCCAGTCGCATCGCTGTGTCCCGGTACTGCTCTGCGTTCTGCATGCACATGATGGCGCTTGCCTGGCGGACCCCGACGTGGCTGTGAGCGGCCATGAGGCTGGCGTCGACCCCGGCGGCGATCTCCTGCGGCAGCCTGCTGAGTGCGGTCGCCGCAGCATGCAGGTCCGCGGTGTCCTCGGTAGCGAGGAGGCTGATCGCCTGAGCGCAGACCCAGGCTTGGTCTGCTGGGCCGGTGGCCGACGCGAAAGCCAAGAGCAGGGCCGCACCGCGAAGGGAGGCCGAGCCCATGGAGATCTTGACCGAGCTGAGCGGGTGCGGCCTGCCGGTCATTTCGCCGTCCAGGTAGCTGTCTTCCTGCTCACCTTGGACGAAGCTCTGGGCGGATCGGAACACCTGCTGCCGGACCTCGGCGGAGGCATCGATGACCAGGTTGCGGGCACCGTCCAGGGCGTCCCGCCTGCTCATGGCGACCTCACGCGCGTCCCTTGCGATGTCCAGCAGCTTCATGAGACACAGGGTGCGGTCATCCTCGTCGAGGCTGGTGACCAAATAGGCGTCGGTCACCAGCCGCGTTCCGAAGGAGGCAACGCCCGGCGTGGGGGCGGGTCGCTGCCGAATGCGTACGCACGCCTGCGCCGCGCGCTCACGGACGGCACGATGCTCCGGGTCGACCAGGGACCGTGCGACATCGGCTAGGTAGAGGCCCTTGTCGTCAAGGTGGCCGATTCGGCTCCGCAGCGCTCTCAGGCCGGCCTCGGGCAGATCGTGGTCAGCTTTTCCGGCGGGGAGGCCCGCGTGAGGTTGTCGTTCCGCCAGCATTTCGATCACCTCGTCCTGCACGACGAGTTCGAGTGCCTTCTGCGCGCCGCCATCTGCGAGGTCGAAGAGTCGGGTGAGAGCGGCCAGGGCAATGGCGGGATGTGCTCGGGTCATGTCGAGGCACGCGGCTGCGTGGCAGTCGTCGGAGTGGTGGTACTGGTTGGGTCCTCGAGGCACGTCGGGTGCCAACAGGTCCAGAAGTGTCATAGCCTGGGACGGGGTTCCGCGTGCTGCCAGGGCACATGCGCTTCTCACAGCCTGGTGCGCGAGGTTGTGGAAGGGGGAGTCCATCAGCTCGCCTGCCCGGCCGCGCTCAGCCACAGTCGTCAACGTGCCCAGAAGCGAGCCGGCCAGACCATCGTCGATCAGGTCCGCTTGTGCTTCGATGAGCGTGGCGCGCGCGTAAAGCGTCCACCACGGTGAGTCATCGATGGCTCCCACAGGAAGCACGACATCGCCTTCGGCAGCCATCTCCTTGAGCTTCTTGGCCTTGCCGGCGCGCTCGTAGAATTTTGCCGCCAGAGCAGGCTCCTGACCGTCTCGGTAGAGGTCACCCAGAAATTCCAGCGCCGCCATCTCGTCCGCCCAACTGCCCGTGATGATGGTGTCAGCAAGCCAGCGGCGAGCGGACAGCACGGCTTCAACGGGCTTGTCGGCCACCCTCGCCCACAGCGCCTGCTGCTTGGGGTCACGCATTCGGTCGAGCAGGTGTCCGCTCCCCGTCGCCCGAATGGCCTGTGCCAGGCGATGTTCGTCATCGATGTCCGCGGTGACCGGACCGTACTGGGCGTTTACGGCTCGGATGGCATAGAGCCAGTCGGCGGCTTCGTCGGAGAGCCCGGCGTGAATGGCTTCGTAGACTGCGTCGCGCCAGCACTCAAGGGCTTCGTCCGGTCGGCCTTCTAGAGCGCACAGGCGCGCTTCACGCGCATTGATCAAAGCCGCATGACGTCCTGTGAATTCATGGCGGCGGGCCGATCGATTGAGTTGATTGCGTTCCACGGTGCTGTAAGAGGCGCGCACCAGACGCAGTCGAATGACGGTGTCCTCGGTGACTTGGTCGGATTGACGTTCTCCTGCACGGTGAATCGCGTTTTGGAAGAGTGAATCCAGGGTCTCGAGCCGGTCGGGATCCGACGCCAAGAGTTGCTCGCCCAGCAGCAGGACCAGGAGTGGCTGATAGGCGGGTGCCTCCGAGGAGCCTTCGTTCAGAGCGCGCTCCAGGCTGATGAAGTCGCCCGTGGGGTGCAGAACGCTTCTCACGGCCGCACCGATCAGCTGGGCGTGCAGCTGAGTGCGGGCGACGTGCCGAGTCATGGACACTGTCGCGTCGCGTGCCAGTTCCTCAAGCTGCTTCAGCAGTCTCCTTGGTTCGAGCCGGTCGCCGAAATGGAGAGCTGTCACCGCGAGAGGCGCAGCAAGCTCAGCAGCTTCGTCGGCAAGTTGGGCATCCACGAGGGCCGCTAGCTGTTTGCTCCGCATGGCGACGGCGTGTCCCCGGAAACCGGCGCCCTCGAGCCTTTCGGCCAAGTCGCCATAGATCCGTGCGGATTCTTCCGGAGCGGCCACACGCTGTCCCTCGGCCTGGCGGAGAAACGGAGCGACGTCGTTCACCTTCAACGGACCGACCAGGATCCGCTGTGCTTGCTCCTGGCGGTCCGGCAAGGGTACGGGGAACCCGAGGAGGGGGGCGCCGGTGCAGAACGTGACGGCTGTCTCACGGGTCCAGAATCGTGCGACCACATCACCTAGATGGCGCAAATGTTCGTTGATCTGCTCGGATCCCCACAAGTCCAGTTCAAGGTCGGCGTGCTCATCCTGAAGCGCGGCAAGCTTGTCGGCTACCTGCGTGGTCTGTGTGGGTGCCGAAGTGGCCACGATGAAGCGGTAGGCATCGAAGGGGCGCCTGCCCGCGGCGAATGCTGTTACGGCCTTCTGGAGGTCTGCCGCAGTGAACTCTGCGTAGTCTTTGCATTGGATGACGGAGTAACGACCATCCGGTTCGCGCCCAGCGAGATCGATACCGTGTTGTGTTTGCCCAGGGACACCGTATCGACGGAATCTGATTCCTCTCAGACCGAGCACATTACGCGCTACGGCGAGGGTCAGTTGTTCGAAGCGGTCCCATCCGATGTGCAGGTCGAGGTCGTCACCGTGCGGTGCGCGACCGGGTGTACCTGGTTCGGGCGCGGAGCTGAGGTGCGGATCGGCGGAGCAGGATTCCCAGGGTTCACCAACCGAGAGTGGATCGAAGGTGGAACCTGACGGGTGACGGAGACCTTGAGCAGGCGTCCGGGGCTGTTCGCGGTGATTCATGGATCCCTTACTGCTCTGAGGGCCGGCTCTTTGGCGGCCGTTTGTCCGCGCGGCCCGACAGGTAGTCGCTGAGCATGTTCCACAGCGGCTCGTAGAGGGCCTGCGCGATGCGGCGGTCATGCGGATCCACCGTGCAGGTGGAATCGAAGTAGGGGCTGAGGGCATCGAACATGCTCTGCAGCCGACTGGAACGCGCTGTGTCCGGCTGCTCAGGGGTCAGGTGCCTGCCGGAGCCGAAGGCGGAATCGACCATGACCACGTGGATGGTCTCGCCGCCGTCCTGGGCCAGTCCCATGACCTGAGCCATGGTCGCGATCAGATCCCAGGTGACGGCGCTCCGGTCGTCGCCCAGTTCTCTCCAGGTTTCGCCGCGGTTCAGCAGTCGCGTCCATTCCCTGTCGGCGCGCCGGCGCAGGGCCAGTCCCGCTTCATCGAGTCCGGCCCCGGAGCGTAGCCAGTTGGTGCAGTCCCCATTTCTGGTGGCGCGGGTGATCCAACTGTTCAAGGCGCTCACTGCGGTCTCGGGATCCTGGGGAAAGTGGCCGGGACAACTGAGGAAATACACGCAGCCGAACGCACCGATTCCGCGAAGGTTGAGCACCCGGTGTCGCGGATCAAGGGCACTCAGCGGCACGACCAGTACATCGGCGTTCCGGGTGGGGAAGTCACCGAGGTCGCTGCGTGCAAGGACGCGTGCGCCGTCGTCGGGAGTGTCGGAGGGCAAGGAAGCGGCCGTGTCGTCTCGAGCGAGCCTCATGACCCGGCCATGCCACCGTTCGCCCATGTTGTGCAGCGCGTCGGCCACGATCTGGGCTTCGTCGTAGCTGCCCACGGTCATCAGCAAGTGATCTCGTCCGTCAGGGAGGAGCATCAGCTGCCGTTCCAGCGGGCCACCCGTATCGGCGCCTTCCGCTTCGCTCGCCCCCAGGACGGCGATGGCCCGCCTGAGGGCGACGGTCCGTTCGTCCGATGGAATCTCGGACAGTCGTAGGGCTTCCGATCCGGCGAGTTCCGGCTCGTGCCTCATCACACCAAGGGAAGCGGGACCTCTCGATTCCACCAACACTCCGACGGGTACTGCCAGGTGGGCTCTGGTGGCGGCGCCGGCCCACCCCGTGCCTGACATCAGCAGGACATTGGCCTGGGGCAGCCCGTCCGCCACCGGCAAGGTGTGCAGGCCGGTCAGGAGTTCCCTGCCCACACCGTGGCAGCGGAAGAAGCTGAGCTCCCCCGTCCCCGACTTGCGCACAGCGAAACGGAACCCGAGTACTTCGCCCATGGGAGGTTCAGGAACCAAGGGCAGGAAGTCGGCTGGAATGGTGGCGAGCGGGTTGAATCCCGCTCGGACGACGGGGTTCGCGCGGTGCCACGTGTCCAGGAGCAGGCCGAGGCGCGATTCCAGCGCGGACAGGAGGAGAAACAGCTCGAAGCGGGTCACGAGCGCATCCAGCTCCCGTGCTGACCGGTGCTCTTCGCTCAGGCGGGGGGTTAAGAGCCGTTCTGTGAACCACGTCAGTCGCGCGTGGGTGTTCCTGGGGTCTCCTGTTGTAAGAAGGTCATGCAGCAGAGCGGTCAGTTCCGCATGCGGACGGTCTGACGCCGGTGGCCGCCGCTCCCCGAACGGATCCGTGCGGAACTCATCGAGTTGCTCTGCCAGCGTCGTGTCTGCCGGAGCGCCACCGGGTCGGCGGTGGGAGTCCTCGACGATTGCCCGCTGGATGCTCTGCGCGCTGAAGCTGTTGAGATCGAAATCCGCCCCTGAGGTGCACCGCTCTTCCAGAAGATCGTGAACTTTCCGCGCCGTGATCCGGCTGGTGTCCAGCGCACCGGCCCACGTATCCGCACTCCTGTCGGAGGTTTCCGCGCGTCGCCCGCTTCGGGAGGTGCGGCGCCTGCGTTCGTGGAGTTCCTCAAGGAACTCGCGCCGACCGCCCACCAATGAGCGTGCGGGTGCGAAAGCTCGATCCAGTGCCTGCTGCACGCGGTCGGCATGGTCGACGAGAACGAGGTCGCTGCGCCGGCATGCCAGCTCCAGCAGCCGGACCTCCTCGGGGTTCTGTGCCGGGTGGGGTGACACTTCGAGGAGGCCAGGCAACGTGGCGACCCAGATGCTCGCGTCGACCAGCTCTTGATCCCCTCGATGACGGGGGCAAGCCGACACCATGGGGCAGGTGCGCTCGCCCTCTGGCCCCGCTGCGGCGGACACCGGACGAAGCCCGTGGCACGGAGCATCCCCGAAGGACAGAGGCGTGTTCGTGCCGGGCTCGGTGCGGAGCTCGTTCAGCGCGCAGGCGGTGCTGAGGTAGTCGAAGGCGGTCTCGTCGGTGCACAGGAGGCTCCGCCCGTACCGGCGGGACTGTTCCCTGTGTGCCCGTTCGATGTGCCACGGTCGGCCCGGGAGGGCGAGCACCGGTGCTGCCGCTCCTCGGGCATGGGCGTTGTAGAGCCGTACGAGATGCAGCGCGTCGGTCTCCTCTCCGACGATCACAGTGACGCGACCACGTCGCTGCCGGACCATGTGCACGGCAATGACATCCCGGAGAGTGTGCAGCATCCCGCGTTCGCGGCTTGCGAGGTGTTGTATACCGTCGACGGCGAATTCTCCCGTCCCGGAGAAGCCGAACTCGGTGCGCTCCGACCAGTGGATCGCATCGAGCCGATCCACCCAGGCGGCGGGGTGCCGGGCGTCCATCTCGGCCGCGGTGGCACGTAGTTCCTTGTATGAGAAGCGGACCGGCGAGTCGCCACGACGTGTCGCATTCAGGTCGTGTCCGCGAGGTGGCCGTAGGTCGACCATCGGGAGTTCGACGTGCGCGGTCGTGCGGCCGGCCGGGAAAGCGTGAAGTCCCGGGCCGGCCGGGCGTAGGTCACGTGTCCTGAACGGAGGAGCCTGTTCGAGCAGGCGCTGGTACGTCTGCCATCGATCGACGGCTGTTGGAGGCCGCCGCCTTTCGGCAGGGTGCTGCGTATTGCTGATGTCGTATCCACGCAGTTCAGCGGGCACCGTACGGTATGCGGTCAACGCGTCGCTCCATGTGGTCCGCCGTTGAAATGGCCAGAGGGTACGACGTGCCGTCATAAATGCGGCACCGGTGGAGGCGTCGAGCGGCGGCGTGGCCCAGGCCCGGGTGAACGGGTAACCGCTGAAGGCAGTCCAGCCCGCTAGCACGGGGGTACCGGGCAATGTGGTTTCGAGGAACAGCAGACCGGTCTCCAGCAGGCACAACTCCTCCAGCTGCGTCCGGTCGAGATCGTGTCCTGGGTGTGCGATGAGTTCCTCCACGATCAGCCTGATTACCGGCGTGATGTCACGCATCTGCCTCCTTCAATGCTGGGGTGCGTGTCGATGAAACGGGCGTGCCGCCGAGATCCTCGGGGCTGGTGAGTACGACTCTCGGGCTTGCAGTCACATCCAGGCAGGTCTCGAACGCCGCGCGGAAGCCGCGGCGTCGGAAGTGGTGGTCGGGCACGGCCACGGTCAGTGTCGCCTCGGTGCCCGACAGGAACTCGGACACCCGAGCTGCCAGCAGAGCGGGATGCCGGCGGTCGTAAACCCCTAGAAGCCGCGGCTCTACATTGGGTGGGGACGGCAGGCGGAAGAGGCTTCGGCCGAGATCGTGCAATTCCACTTCGATCCCCCGCTCCGTCAGCGTCTCTAGGACAGTGCGCTCGGTAGGAGCGGGAAGACACAGGAAGGCACGCAGTGCCGGATCGAGCAACAACGTGCCTTCCGGCATCGCCCGCACCCTCGGCGGTGGGGTTTCCCTGCCGCATTCCTCGCGTTCGCAGAGAGTCCGGGTGGCAGGCAGCCCGCAGCCGCTGCACACCAGCAGCCCCGACCCGGCCCTGGCGTACACGTGGTGGACGTGTTCCCACACGCGCACGTCCTGGTCCTGGGGGCGGAGGACGACTGGATGGTGGCGGAGGAAGGTCCGGCATTCGCGGAAGAGGACCGCCGAAGGACAGCCATCGGCCAGCCGGGTCAGTAGCCGCACCGCCTCTTGTTCGACCAAGCCGTGCGGTCCGTACGACGCGAGCTCGACGCAGGTACGGGTCGGGTGCGCGGCCCGTGGAGACAGCAGCCGGGCATCCGGCGTCACCACGTGGGCCGGTACGTCGACGGGCAGTTCTCCGATCGTCCGGCGTCGACACCAGTTGATGAGGGCGGGAAGGCTTTCCGGCGGATCGGTCTGCCGGACGACGCACCGGAGCACGATCTGGTCCAGGGCCGACTGCGCCATGGACGGGTACGGAAGTACGAAAGCGTGTCGTGGGTGCGACCTGGAAAGGATGATCAGGGCTCTGGCGAGCAGTGCCAGAACTTCCAAAGCGGACTGTGCGACTTCCTGCGACCGGCCGGTGGCTACGGAGTCGTCAACGGGCAAAGGTAGCCCTCCTCGGGGATGGTGTGCATGCGCGGTGTTGTCATCGGAGATCGGTTCAAGGTGCTCGAGCAGGTCGGGGAGGGCGGTAGCGGTCAGGGGGAGGTGTACCGGGCTGTCGAATTGACGACCGGGCGGGACGTGGCTGTAAAGGTCCAGCTCCCGCGACTGTTCGAGGACTCCTCCGAGTACAAGGACAACGGGGAGGACATGGAGAGGGAAGGGAAGCGAAGTGGCCTGTTGGCGGGCGATGGCATTCCCGAGGTCTTTTGGAAGGGGTCGCACGGGAGTCGCTATTGCATCGTCATGGAGTATTTGGAAGGGCCCACTCTCGCCGAGGCCCTCGCGCAGTGCCGTCCGGTGAAAGTGCCCACTGCCGCCGCCGTCGTCGCCCAACTCTGTCGGATTCTCGGACGGGTGCACGGCGAGAAACTGGTGCACCGAGACATCAAGCCGACGAACGTCATGATCGTCGGGGAGTCGGGGCGGGTTCACCTCCTCGATCTGGGGTGGGCCGCGCGTGCCGGGTGCGTGCCGGAGCGCACGGGGGGCACGGGCGGATGGATGGCGCCCGAGCAGTTCGACCCCAGGGCGGTGGTGACACCCGCCTTCGACATCTTCGCGCTGGGTTGTCTCCTCCTGCACATGACGGTCCTGACCCTTCCCTACGGCTCGACCGCCAGCAGCCGTCCGCAGGAAGGGGCGCCAGTGCTCCCCGCCGACCGGTTGGCCGCGTTGCCGTCCGAGCTCAAGGACCTGGTGCTCGCCATGGTGGCCTGGGCGCCAGGGGACCGGCCCGCATCGGCCCAAGAGGTGTTTCGCTCCCTGGCTCCGCTGGTTCCGGTCCCCGGAAGTCAGGCTCCGGGACGGGCGTTGAAGCCCGATCCGACGGCGTACTACCGGCTGACCGGCCGGTACCGCTGAGTCGGGTCGTTCTCACGGACCCGCGCGTCCAGCTCGCGGGCTCGGCGCAGGGACGTACGCACCTCGGCGCGTGCGCCCTCCTGCAATTGGACCTTGGCCAAGAGCCGCCGTGCCTGGGCTTCCCGTGCCCAGTAGTCCAGGCGCCGGTACAACTCAGCTGCGGACGTGTAGCTTGCGGCGGCCTGCTGGAGGGATCCGTCGCTCGCATGGATGTCGCCGAGGGTGACGAACACGTTGGCCTGGCTGCTGAGGTCCGACGTCAGCGCGAACGTCGCCCGGGCCGCGTCCGCGTGCTGAAGGGCTTCCCTGGTTTCCTGCCGGTCCAGTTCCAGACGGGCGATGCCGTTCAGAGCGTTCCCGGCGCCGAGGCGGTCGTCCAACTCCTGGAAGACGGTGAGAGCGTGGAGGAAGTGCCGGCGCGCTTCGTCGGCCATTCCCTGCTTTCGCCGAACCCCCGCGAGCATGTTCAACGACAGGGCCAGGCTCGTCCTGTCCTTCTCCGGTGCCAGATGCTCCGTCAAGGCGATTGCGCTCCGCAGCTGGCCGGCCGCGGCGTCCAGCTTGTCCATGTTCAGGTAGGACCCGGCTACCATCCGGTGGATCATTGCGCGCTCGCTGGAGCTGGTGATGTCATGGGACGTGGCGAGTACGCTCACCAAGTTCCCGGCGGCCTCGGCGTAGCGGTGGCGTCGCCACTGGTAGGTGACCAGCGCCATGGACAGCAGCCAAACGGTACGTGTGTCGCCCCACTCACGGGCCAGTCCGAGCACGGCGCAGGCGGTCGGGTACTCCTGGTCGAGGTATTCCATCGCCTCCAGTTCGCTCTGCGGCTCGTAGACCTTGAGTTCGGGTTGGTGTGAAACCGGTAGGTCACGGCCCTCAACGAGGGTCCGGTCGCACCTCCACACTTGCTGGAGCGTGTGAGCACAGATGACCTGCACGGTGCGGGAGCGCACTTCCTCGCTGAGACCCGAGGCGTGTTCCCGGGCGTACTCACGGATGAGGCCGTGCAGCGTGTGCCGTTCGTCAGTCCGACCCAGGAGGCTGGCCGAGTCCAGTTCGTCCGCTGCCTGGCCGGGGGCGGAGATGCCGGACGCCGGGCCGAGGGAGACGAGCGCCTCCCAGCTGATGGACGGCCCCGGGTGTACGGCGAGCTGTTGCAGCAGGAGGGCGGCCGGGGCTGAAAGCTCCCGGTAGGAGCAGTCGAACGCGACCCGCACGCCGATCTGGCCCTTGTCCAACGCGTCGAGCGCGTCGAGCCGGGCGTGGTGGCCACGGATCTCTGCCACGAGATGCCGGAGATCGGACGTGGGGCGGTGCCGGATGCGGCTCGCGAGGATGGTGAGGGCCAGCGGAAGTCCCTCACACACTTCGACCAGTTCGCTGACGAGTTGCTCGATCCATGCCGGATTGCCGGCCCTGTGCTCCGCCCTTACCGCATTCCGGAGCAGGGTGGCGGCGTCCGTGCTGTCGAGGGGATTGATGCGCATGCTGAGTGCCTCCTCGTTGTCGCACAGCCCACGGAGGGCGTTGCGACTGGTCACGATGGCGGCGCTGGTACCCGGCCCGGGCAGCAGGGGCTGGAGTTGTTCCATGTCCCGTGCGTTGTCGAGGACGACGAGCACCGAGCGCCTCGCCAGGACGGACCGGTAGGAGGAGACCTTGTCACTCAGTGAGGCTGGAACGGGTTCGCCGAGGGAATGCAGAAATCCGGACAGGACCTCCGCGGGGTCCGCCCGGTCGGCGTGTCCTGCGGTGTAGCCGTGCAGGTCCGCGTAGAGCGTTCCGTCAGGAAACGAACGGTCCTGGAAATGGGGGACGCACGCCAGGAGGAGAGCGGTCTTCCCCACTCCGGGAAGGCCGCAGAGCACCAGGACCCGCCAACGGTGCCTCGCGCCGCCGACGAGCGCCCGCTTGATCTGCGCGCGTTCGCCGGAACGTCCGGCCAGCGTCCGGCGGCCACCGGGAAGCTGCCGCGGTACCCGGGGGAGGACGCCGTATCCGTCCATGCGGCGCCCCTTCGGGTGGGACGTGATCCACGACTCGATACGTGCCTGTACCGCAGCGCTCAGCGGGCCCCAACGGGGCGCCCATTCCTCGACCTCCCGTTTGGCGGTCCAGGTGCCGTGGCACCGGAGGAGGGCCTGCACTCGGAACTCCAAGAGGTCCTGGTCGCCCGGCCAGCGTGTGGCCAGCCGCTCCGTGTCCTCAAGCACAGCTCCCACGTTGCCGAGCGTCAGTTCTGCCTTCAGGCATTCCAGCCATGCCCGGCGTGCTTCCCCGGCCAGCTGGGAACGCTCCGTTTCGAAATGCGCCGACCGGCAGTGCTGGAGGGGGCCGACGCCATGGTGCAGGGGCAGCACCTCGCGGAGCGCCCGTACCCGTTCGGTAGGCCCCTGAGCCAGGGCTCGGTCACGGACATCGCGGAAGTGCGCGAGGTCAACGTCTTTACTCGCGAGGTCCAGTGCGTACGAGCCATCCCGTGAGAAGTCCATTGGGGTGCAGGGAACGGCCCTGCGGAGCTCCGTGAAGCACTGACGAACCGTCGAGCCCTTCACGGCGGGATCGCCCCAGACTGTCGCCCGTAGGTGGTCGGCCGACGCCCGGAACCCCGGTGAGATCAGGAGGGCCGTGAGGAGTCGTGTCTTCGTCTGGTGTCCACGGAGGGCGGGACACGCTGCGAAAAAGGCATCGGACGGCCCGAGTACCGCAAATGTCATGGGTGTTCCTTCAAATGTGCACACGCCGTCACTGCGGCGGATCGGTCAAGCACCGTCTGGATCCTGGCACTTGAGGCCGTCCTTCATGCCTGGATTTCAGTTATGGCGGTTATTGGACCCTGTGGCTGGCGCTCACCTGGCGCCCGCCTGGCGCTGTGCCACTGGGGCGGCCCTTGGGTGCTGCGAACATCGATTTCGTCCGAGGGGGGCGGTGACCTTCGAACGTTGTTCGTCGGCAATTCCACCTCTCCTGAATATTCGTACGACCGTTCGTTCCGTTGTATTGAAGAGAGAGGGATACCCGTGCTCAAGCGCAAGAGGAAAAGTCGTGGCCGCTTCGGACTGGGCCGCTCGGACGGCTCTCCCCGCGTCGTGTCGCCTGCGACGCCGCCGGCCCAGGAGGTGACGCAGGAGCGCACGAACGCGGCTGATCAGCCGCCCAGCCGGACCTGATCGAGGGGGTCGGGTGTGCATCTCCCAGATGGATGCCCGACCCCTCTACCAGCATGTTTCCCGCATCTGCGAGCTGAGGAGCACACCGTGGCGCTCATCCGTTGGAATGGCATCCATGAAGCGATCGAAGAGCACGTCCGGGGCTCGGCGTTCTTCGGGCGGACCGAGTTCCTCGTGCCGATGGGGACGCGGACCATCCCCGTAGCGGCGTCGGAAGGTCGTGACGTGGTCTACGGGCCGCAGTGTGATGTCGCACTACGTGCTGCTCTCTGGCAATTGGTGGTCCGCAACGCGCGCGACGAGTGCAGCGAAGAGGAGGACTGGCGCATGTACGCGGTGTGGCTCGCCTCGCCGGGACTGCGGCGCACGAGCTACCGCGCAGCATCGCGCATGGGCGCCGAGCGCAAGGACGTGGAGGCCGAACTGCTGCTCGCGCTGATCGAAGAGATCCGGTCGTGTGACCCGGACGCTCCTGACGTGGGTACCCGAGTGCTCCGGGCGGTCCACGGGCGGGCGTGGACCTACGCCCGGACGGGCCGCCAGGAGGTAGCCGTGGCGGAGGTGACGGAACAGCACGCATCGTGGGATCCACTCCGTGAGGGGAACTCCGCGGACTCCGATCCCTCTTGGGCCCTGGAGGTTTCGTCGGAACCAACCACCGCAGGGCTCTCGGCGACCGTCCGTTTCACCGGATCCGCCGCGCGTCTGGAGGGGGAGCGGCTCGGGGTGTTGGCGGAGCGGCTGGGCTTGGAAGACGTGGTGTTCCGGGCCCGGCGCTCGCGTCGCGGCCGCCGCGTAGGGTCCTTGGCCTTGTGTGACGGCCGGGACGGCCGATGAACGGGCGCGCGGAGCCCTCGCTCACCTTCGCCGAGGCGTTCGGTCTGCCGCTGTCGGTCGACCTGCGCACTGCGGCCCGGGCCTTCGGCCTGTGCATGGGGACGGCGTACAAGCTGGTACATGGCGGCGGATTCCCGTGTGCCGTCGTACGGGTGGGCCGCAAGTTCCGGGTACCCACCGCCGACCTATTGCGCAGCCTCGGCATCGAGGAGGTGCCCGTACACCTGAGCGACATAGAAGCCGGTGCGCGATGGGCCGCCGGGCATCGGCTTCCGGGAGGGAGTTTCCAGCTGGTCATCGATTGCTGATCCACACGGGTTCGGACGGCCGCCCCGGTCGATGTCCGGCGGGGGCGGCGAGGTCGTCAGCGGAGCAGTGGCATGCCGCTCGTGAGGTCGTGGAGGCACTGGAGGGCCAGGGCGGCGGGGGAGGTGGGGCCCGTCGTGGGGGCGTCCGTCGTGGACCAGACCTCCAGGGCGATGCGGATCGCGTCGGTGGCCGCCGCGGCGAGGAGGCGGACCGACAGGGCGTCCGCTTGCGGGCCGGCCAGGCGGGCCAGCAGGGGGACGAGCTGTTCCTCCGACTCCTGGTTGACCCGGTACCAGACGGCCCGCAGGGCCGGGTCGTGCGCCGCGGCGCGCAGCAGGCCCCGGGTCACGGCCAGGCCCTCGCCGACGGCGAGCAGGTCGGTGAGGGAGCGGGTGACGGCGCGTTCCAGGGCCTCGGCCAGGGGGGTGCCGGGCCGCTCCTCGGCGAGCAGGGCCCGCCACGCGTCGCCGCCGCCCGCCAGCAGCGGCGCCACGGCCTCCTGCTTGTTGCGGAAGTAGCGGTAGAACGTGCGCAGCGCCACGCCTGCCCGGTGCGCGATGTCCTCGGCGGTGGTCCCGTCGGGACCGTGTTCGGCGAAGAGTTCGCAGGCGGCGCGGGCGATGTCCAGCTGGGTGGCCGCCTTGCGCCGTTCGGTCAGCGACCGCGCTCCGGGGCCGGGCTGGGGCGCGTAGGGGCGTGGGGATCTCACCCCTGAAGCCTACCCCTGGGCGCGGAGAGGGAGTGCATTCATTGTCGCTCTGGCAAAACGTGTCATGGGGTCGTACGCTCGCACCCATGAACCGTTACGCAGGACGTCGCGTCCTCATCACCGGCGGTGGCTCCGGCATCGGCCGGGCCACTGTCCACCGCATCCTCTCGGAGGGCGGCCGCGTCCACACCGTGGACGTCAGCGAAGCCGGTCTGAAGGCCACCGCCGAGCAGGCCGCGGCCGACGGACACGCGGCGGCGCTCACCACCGCCGTCCTCGACATATCCGACGAAGCCGCCGTACGGGCGGGCGTGGCCGCGGCCGTCGCGGAACTCGGGGGGCTCGACGTACTCGTCAACGCCGCCGGGATCCTGCGCTCCGCGCACACCCACCAGACCACGCTGGACTTCTGGAACAAGGTCATCACGGTCAACCTGACCGGCACCTTCCTGATGATCCGCGAGGCCATCCCGGCGCTGATCGAGGGCGACCAGCCGGTCGTCGTCAACTTCAGCTCCACCTCGGCGTCCTTCGCCCACCCCTACATGGCCGCCTACGCGGCGAGCAAGGGCGGCATCCAGTCGATGACCCACGCCCTCGCCGCCGAGTACAGCAAGCAGGGCGTGCGCTTCGTCGCCGTCGCCCCGGGCTCCATCGAGAGCGGGATGACCACCGGCAACGGCCCGGGCCTGCCCGAGGACACCGACTGGAGCCTGTTCACGAAGCTCGCCCCGGCCCTCGGCCAGGGCTTCGCCGGGCCGCAGACCGTCGCGGGCGTCGTCGCGATGCTCGGCTCCGAGGACGGCGCCTTCATCACCGGTACGGAGATCCGCATCGACGGCGGCACGCACTACTGACAGCACTACTGAACAGCGCCCTGCCACAGGGCGCCCCGCGGCGGATCAGTCGCCGAAGCGGTCCCACAGCCGGGGGAAGTGCTCCGCCAGCGCGGCCTCGTCCTCCAGGTCGAGCACGGTGCCCTCCGGCTCCGCGGCCTGCTGCGGGACGCCCAGGTCCGGCGGCTCCGCGCCGGTCAGCTGCTCGTACGCCTCGTCCGCCGCGTACCCCAGCTCCTCGCCGTCCCCGTCGATCTCCTCGTCGAACTCGTCCAGCAGCTCGGCGAGGTGGTCCGGATCGTGCACGGCGCCCTCGAAGACCTCCCGGCCCTGGCCGATCAGCCAGCAGCGGAAGTAGTCGAAGGCGTCGTCGCTCGCCCCGTTCAGCAGGATCGCGGCCGCGCCCCACAGTTCCCAGGTGTAGGCGCGGTTGTACCGGGCCTCGAAGTGCCGGGCGAAGTCCAGGACGGAATCCGGGTCGAGGCGCACCAGCCGCTCGACCAGCAGGTCGGCGTGTTCCTCGGGGTCGCCTCCGGCGGCCGCGCGGGTGCTGTCGACAATCTCCCAGAACTCCGTCTCGTCCATCACGGCTCCAGCATCACGGCTGCGCCCCCCACCCGCCACCGCGCGTACGGCGAAAGGCCGGTGTCCGCCCCTTCCGGGGCCGGACACCGGCCTTATGGCTCAGCGCGCGTGCGGCTCGTGCGGTACGGCTCAGAGGCCGTAGCGCTCGCGGGCCTCCTTGACGGACGAGGCCGGGACCTCGCCGCGGCGGGCCAGCTGGGCCAGCGACGCGACCACGATCGACTGGGCATCGACCCCGAAGTGGCGGCGCGCACCCTCGCGGGTGTCGGAGAGGCCGAAGCCGTCCGTGCCCAGCGAGGTGTAGTCCTGCTCGACCCACTGGCTGATCTGGTCCGGGACCTGGCGCATCCAGTCGGAGACGGCCAGCACCGGGCCCTGGGCGCCTTCCAGCGCGCGGGTCACGTACGGGGTGCGCACCTCGCCGCGCAGCAGCGCCTCGTCGCACTCCAGCGCCTCGCGGCGCAGCTCGCCCCACGAGGTGGCGGACCAGACGTCGGCGGAGACGTTCCAGTCGGCGGCGAGCAGCTTCTGCGCCTCGAGGATCCAGTGGATCGCCGTGCCCGAGGCCATGAGCTGGATCTTGGGCGCGTCGGCGGCCGGGGCCGCCTCCGCCAGGTCGGCCGCGGTGTTGAAGCGGTACAGACCCTTGAGGATGCCCTCCTCGACGCCCTCGGGCATCGCGGGCTGCACCTTCGGCTCGTTGTAGACCGTCAGGTAGTAGAAGACGTCTTCCGGCTTCTCGCCGTACATCCGGCGCAGACCGTCCTTGACGATCACCGCGATCTCGTACGCGAAGGCCGGGTCGTAGTTCAGCGACGCCGGGTTCGTGGACGCGATCAGGTGCGAGTGGCCGTCCGCGTGCTGGAGGCCCTCACCGGTCAGCGTGGTGCGGCCGGCGGTGGCGCCGACGATGAAGCCCTTGCCGAGCTGGTCGGCGAGCTGCCACATCTGGTCGGCGGTGCGCTGCCAGCCGAACATCGAGTAGAAGATGTAGAAGGGGATCATCGGCTCGCCGTGCGTCGCGTACGACGTACAGGCGGCGATGAAGTCGGCCATGGCGCCGGCCTCGGTGATCCCCTCGTTGAGGATCTGGCCGTCCTTGGCTTCCTTGTAGTACATGAGCTGGTCGCGGTCGACCGGCTCGTACGTCTGGCCCAGCGGCGAGTAGATGCCGGCCGACGGGAAGAGGGATTCCATGCCGAAGGTGCGGGCCTCGTCGGGGACGATCGGCACCCAGCGCTTGCCGGTCTCCTTGTCCCGCATCAGGTCCTTGACGAGCCGGACGAAGGCCATGGTGGTGGCCATCTCCTGCTTGCCGGAGCCCTTGAGCAGCGGGGCGAAGGAACGGTCCGCCGGAGCGGGCAGGGCCACGTGCCTGACCTTGCGGGCCGGGGCCGGGCCGCCGAGCGCCGCGCGGCGCTCGTTCAGGTACTGCACCTCGGGGCTGTTCGCGCCCGGGTGGCCGTACGGGACCTGGCCGTCGGCGAAGGCGCTGTCCGGGATCGGGAGGCCGAGCAGGTCGCGCATGTCCTTGAACTCGTCGACCGTCAGCTTCTTCATCTGGTGGTTCGCGTTCTTCGACTCGAACCCGGCGCCCAGCGTGTAGCCCTTGACGGTCTGCGCGAGGATGACGGTCGGCGCGCCCTTGTGCTCCAGGGCGGCCTTGTACGCGGCGTAGACCTTGCGGGGCTCGTGGCCGCCGCGGGAGCTGTGGAAGCACTCGGCGATCTTCGCGTCGGTGAGGACCGCGGCGAGCTGCGTCAGCTCGGCGTTCGCGCCGAAGAAGTGCTGCCGGATGTACGCCACGTCGCGCGTCGCGTACGTCTGGAACTGCGCGTCGGGCACCTCGCGCAGGCGGCGCACCAGGGCGCCCGTGGTGTCGAGCTGGAACAGCTCGTCCCAGGCGGAGCCCCACAGGGACTTGATGACGTTCCAGCCGGCGCCGCGGAACTGGGCTTCCAGCTCCTGCACCACGCGGAAGTTGGCGCGGACCGGACCGTCGAGGCGCTGCAGGTTGCAGTTGATGACGAAGGTCAGGTTGTCGAGCTGCTCGCGCGAGGCCAGGGCCAGGGCGGCGGTCGACTCGGGCTCGTCCATCTCGCCGTCGCCCAGGAAGGCCCAGACGTGCGAGTTCGCGGTGTCCTTGATGCTCCGGTTCTGCAGGTAGCGGTTGAAGCGCGCCTGGTAGATCGCGGAGAGCGGGCCGAGGCCCATGGAGACCGTCGGGAACTCCCACAGCCACGGCAGGCGCCGCGGGTGCGGGTAGGACGGCAGGCCGTTGCCGCCGGACTCCTGGCGGAAGAGGTCGAGCTGCTGCTCGGAGATCCGGCCGTCGAGGAAGGCGCGGGCGTAGATGCCGGGGGAGGCGTGGCCCTGGATGTAGAGCTGGTCGCCCGATCCGTCGGCCTCCTTCCCGCGGAAGAAGTGCTGGAAGCCGGTCTCGTAGAGCCAGGCCGCGGAGGCGAAGGTGGCGATGTGGCCGCCGACGCCGTACTTGGAGCCGCGGGTGACCATGGCCGCCGCGTTCCAGCGGTTCCAGGCGGTGATCCGGGCTTCCATCGCCTCGTCACCGGGGAACTCGGGCTCCGCGGCGGTGGGGATGGTGTTGACGTAGTCCGTTTCCAGCAGCTTCGGCAGCGCGAGGCCGGCGGCCTCGGCGTGCTGGAGGGTGCGGCGGAGCAGGTATTCGGCGCGGCGCGTACCGGCGGCCTGGGCGACGGCGTCGAGGGAGGCCGCCCATTCGGCGGTCTCCTCGGTGTCGCGGTCCGGGAGCTGGTCGAGCTCGCTCGGAAGCTTTCCTACGGGGTCGGACATCGGTGTGCGCCGCCTTCCGGACAAGGAGAGGTGGTGGAGAAATCCCTGACGGGCAGGACAGGGTCGTCGGACCCTGTTGGGGTCCGCGATGACTGTAAAGCGCTGATCGATGATCGATCAAACGAAAGTGGCGAAAAAATGGCCACAGGGCAAAAGTCGGCACTGCGTGCCAATGCTCAGGGCACGCAGTGCCGGGCAAAACGGGTCGAACCGGGCGCGGGAGCGGGCCTGCGGAAGGCCTGACTCAGGCGCGCGGAGCGCACCCCAGGACGTGCCGCTTCACCAGGAGACCGATCTCCGGATCCTGGTTGCGGAAGGCCTCCACCAGCGCCGCGTGCTCCTCCGCGTACGACTTCTGCACGGTCCCCAGCCAGCGGATCGACAGCGCCGTGAACACCTCGATGCCCAGGCTCTCCCAGGTGTGCAGCAGCACGCTGTTCCCCGCGGCCCGCACCAGCTCCCGGTGGAAGCCCACCGTGTGCCGCACCTGCGCGGTGCCGTCCTCGCTGCGGTCGGCCTCCCACAGGGCCGCCACGTGCGGCTCCAGGGCCGTGCAGTCGGCCGCCAGGCGCGGCGCCGCCAGCTCCGCGGCGATCTGCTCCAGGCCCGCGCGGACCGGGTAGATCTCCTCCAGGTCGGCCGCCGAGAGGTTGCGCACGCGCACGCCCTTGTTGGGCGCCGACTCGATCAGCCGCAGGGTCTCCAGCTCGCGCAGGGCCTCGCGGACCGGCGTCTGGCTGACCTCCAGCTCGACGGCGATCCGGCGCTCCACGATGCGCTCGCCGGGCTTCCAGCGCCCGCTGACGATGCCCTCCACGATGTGCTCGCGGATCTGCTCGCGCAGCGAGTGCACCACGGGTGGCGTGATCATCGGGTCTTCATCTCCTGATGGGTGTACAGGGCCGTGCGGACCGGACTCGGGCGGTGAAGGGGGAGCGGCGGCCCGATGCCTAGGGCGTGTCTGATGGATCTCCGTGGCGTCGCGACGCCCGGCACGCGCTCTCGCCGCACCGGCCGAAAGCCCAAGTACGTCCAGTACGCGAGCTTCCGGCCGGCACACCGAGAGCACGCACCGGACGCCACTCCTTACCCACGGAGATCCATCAGACACCCCCTAGACAATACGGCGGCGCCCCCGCCCGGAAGTATTCCGGACGGGGGCGCCGACGGTGAGGCTCGTTACAGCAACGGCACTGCTAGAGGCCGAGTTCGACCTCGAACTCGCCGGCTTCCAGGATCGCCTTGACGGCCGAGAGGTACCGGGCCGCGTCCGCGCCGTCCACCAGGCGGTGGTCGTAGGACAGGGTCAGGTACGTCATGTCGCGGATGCCGATGTTCGTGCCCTCGGGGGTCTCGATGACCACCGGGCGCTTGACCGTGGCACCGATGCCCAGGATGGCGACCTGGTTCGGCGGCACGATGACCGTGTCGAACAGCGCACCGCGCGAGCCGGTGTTGCTGATGGTGAAGGTCGCGCCCGACAGCTCGTCCGGCGTGATCTTGTTGCCGCGGACCTTGGCGGCCAGCGAGGCGGTCGCCTTGGCGATGCCCGCCAGGTTGAGGTCACCGGCACCCTTGATGACCGGGGTCATCAGGCCCTTCTCGGAGTCCACGGCGATGCCGATGTTCTCCGAGTCGAAGTAGGTGATGGTGCCCTCGTCCTCGTTGATCCGGGCGTTGACGACCGCGTGGGCCTTCAGCGCCTGGGCCGCGGCCTTGACGAAGAACGGCATCGGCGAGAGCTTGACGCCCTCACGGGCCAGGAACGAGTCCTTGGCCTGGCCGCGCAGCTTCATGATCTTGGTGATGTCCACCTCGACCACGGAGCTGAGCTGCGCCTGCGAGTGCAGCGCCTTCATCATGTTGTCGCCGATGACCTTGCGCATGCGGGTCATCTTGACCGTCTGGCCGCGCAGCTCGGACACCGCGGCGGCCGGGGCCTTCGCGGCGGGAGCGGCAGCCGGCGCCGGAGCGGCGGCGGCCTTGGCGGCCTCGGCGGCGGCCTGGACGTCCTGCTTGCGGATGCGGCCACCGACACCGGTGCCCGAGACCGTGGACAGGTCCACGCCGGACTCCGAGGCGAGCTTGCGCACCAGCGGGGTCACGTACGCGCCCTCGTCACCGGCGGGGGCCGGCGCGGCGGGGGCGGGGGTGACCGGCGCGGCGGCGGCGACCGGAGCCGGAGCCGCGGCGGCCGGAGCCGGAGCGGCGGCCACGGGCGCCGGAGCGGCCGGGGCCGGGGCGGCGGGAGCCGGAGCCTGGGCGGCCGGAGCGGCCTGGGGCGCCGGAGCGGCGGCCGGAGCCTGCGCCGCGACCGGAGCCGGGGCGGCCGGGGCCGGAGCAGCCGGAGCCGGGGCGGCGGGAGCCGGAGCCGGAGCGGCCGGAGCGGCCGCGGGAACCGCGCCCGCCACGCCGATGACGGCCAGACGCGCGCCGACCTCGGCGTTCTCGTCCTCGGCGACCAGGATCTCCAGCAGGGTGCCGGACACCGGCGCCGGGATCTCGGTGTCGACCTTGTCGGTCGAGACCTCCAGCAGCGGCTCGTCGGCCTCGACCGACTCGCCGACCTGCTTCAGCCAGCGGGTGACGGTGCCCTCGGTGACGGACTCGCCCAGGGCGGGGAGCACGACGTCCGTGCCCTCGGCGGAACCGCCGCCGGCGGCCGCTTCGGCCGTCGGAGCGGGAGCCGGGGTCTCGACCTCGGTGGACGGAGCGGCCTCGGGAGCCTGCGGGGCCTCCTGGGCCGGAGCCGCGGGAGCCTCGGCGGCGGGGGCCGCGGCCGGGGCCTCGGCGCCGCTGCCGTCGTCGATGACGGCCAGCTCGGCGCCGACCTCGACGGTCTCGTCCTCGGCGACCTTGATGGACGCGAGGATGCCCGCGACGGGAGAGGGGATCTCGGTGTCGACCTTGTCGGTCGAGACCTCGAGCAACGGCTCGTCGGCCTCGACGCGCTCGCCCTCGGCCTTCAGCCAGCGGGTGACGGTGCCCTCGGTGACGCTCTCACCGAGCGCCGGAAGGGTTACGGAAACCGACATGGTTTCAGTTGCTCCTAACGGTGGGGTCTCCCCCAGCTCGAGCGAAGTCGAGAGCTTGGGGAAGTGCGGAAGTGGTCGTCGCGCCCGTGACTGCGGATTAGTCGTGGGAGTGAAGCGGCTTGCCGGCCAGGGCCAGGTGGGCCTCGCCGAGCGCTTCATTCTGGGTCGGGTGCGCGTGGATGAGCTGTGCGACCTCGGCCGGCAGGGCTTCCCAGTTGTAGATCAGCTGGGCCTCGCCGACCTGCTCGCCCATCCGGTCGCCGACCATGTGGACGCCGACCACGGCACCGTCCTTGACCTGGACGAGCTTGATCTCGCCCGCGGTCTTCAGGATCTTGCTCTTGCCGTTGCCCGCGAGGTTGTACTTGAGCGCCACGACCTTGTCCGCGCCGTACAGCTCCTTGGCCTTCGCCTCGGTGATGCCGACGGACGCGACCTCGGGGTGGCAGTACGTGACGCGCGGCACACCGTCGTAGTCGATCGGGACGGTCTTGAGACCGGCCAGACGCTCCGCCACCAGGATGCCCTCGGCGAAGCCGACGTGCGCGAGCTGGAGGGTCGGGACGAGGTCGCCGACGGCCGAGACGGTCGGCACGTTGGTCTGCATGTACTCGTCGACCAGCACGTAGCCGCGGTCCATCGCGACGCCCTGCTCCTCGTAGCCCAGACCCTGCGAGACCGGGCCGCGGCCGATGGCGACGAGCAGCACCTCGGCTTCGAAGGTCTTGCCGTCGGCGAGGGTGACCCGTACGCCGTTCTCGGTGTACTCGGCCTTGTCGAAGAAGGTGCCCAGGTTGAACTTGATGCCGCGCTTGCGGAACGCGCGCTCCAGGATCTTCGAGCTGTTCTCGTCCTCGACCGGGACGAGGTGCTTGAGGCCCTCGACGACGGTGACGTCGGTGCCGAAGGACTTCCACGCCGAGGCGAACTCGACGCCGATGACGCCGCCGCCCAGGATGATCGCGGACTGCGGAACGCGGTCCAGGACCAGCGCGTGGTCCGAGGAGATGATGCGGTTGCCGTCGATCTCCAGGCCCGGCAGCGACTTCGGCACGGAGCCGGTCGCCAGCAGGACGTGGCGGCCCTGGACGCGGCGGCCGTTGACGTCGACGGAAGTCGGGGAGGAGAGGCGGCCCTCTCCCTCGATGTAGGTCACCTTGCGGGAGGCGACCAGGCCCTGCAGACCCTTGTACAGGCCCGAGATGACCTCGTCCTTGTACTTGTGGACACCGGCGATGTCGATGCCCTCGAAGGTGGCCTTTACACCGAACTGGCCCGCTTCGCGAGCCTGGTCGGCGATCTCGCCGGCGTGCAGCAGAGCCTTCGTGGGGATGCATCCGTTGTGCAGGCAGGTGCCACCGAGCTTGTTCTTCTCGATCAGGGCAACGTCGAGACCCAGCTGGGAGGCCCGCAGCGCCGCGGCGTAACCGCCACTGCCACCGCCGAGGATCACTAGGTCGAAAACGGTGCTGGCGTCGTTCGCCACGTCACGTCCTCCATGCATGTGCGCCGGGCGCCGGCCCTCTGGGACCGGGCGGCGGCTGGTAACGGCCGCTTTTCTTCGGCCCTGTGGTGGGGGCCCTGTCCTGCCGAGAACCCATCTTCGCATTTGTCGGGGGAACGCGGGACGCCGGGCCCGGCCTGCGACGGGTCGTTCCGCCCGAACCGACGGTTACCCAGGCGTAGAAACCTACGGAGCCGTGGATTTTCGTCGAGAGTGAACACGGCGCCGAAAGAGAGCGCCCCCGGGACCTCGGCCGGGTCCCGGGGACGCCCCCTCACTCTCGGTTCACCGCCGCGCAGCGGTACGTCAGCCCAGGTCGCCCGTGGCCGTCCGCTCGGCCAGCCGCACCAGGGTGCGCACGGCCGAGCCGGTGCCGCCCTTCGGGGTGTAGCCGTACGGGGCGCCCTCGTGGAAGGCGGGACCCGCGATGTCCAGGTGCGCCCAGGTGATGCCCTCGCCCACGAACTCCTGGAGGAAGAGGCCGGCCACCAGGCCGCCGCCCATGCGCTCGCCCATGTTCGCGATGTCGGCCGTGGGGGAGTCCATGCCCTTGCGCAGGTCGGCGGGGAGCGGCATCGGCCAGGAGGCCTCGCCGACCTCCTCGGCGATCTCGTGGATCGAGGTGCGGAAGGCGTCGTCGTTGGCCATGATGCCGAAGGTCCGGTTGCCGAGGGCCAGCACCATCGCGCCGGTCAGCGTCGCGACGTCGACGATCGCGTCCGGGTTCTCCTCCGAGGCGCGGGTCAGCGCGTCGCCCAGGACCAGGCGGCCCTCGGCGTCCGTGTTGAGGACCTCGACGGTCTTGCCGCTGTACATGCGCAGCACGTCGCCCGGGCGGGTGGCGGAACCGGAGGGCATGTTCTCGGCGAGCGCGAGCCAGCCGGTGACGTTGACCTGGAGGCCCAGCTTGGCGGCCGCGACGACGGCGGCGAACACGGCGGCGGCGCCGGACATGTCGCACTTCATCGTCTCGTTGTGGCCGGCCGGCTTGAGCGAGATGCCGCCCGAGTCGTAGGTGATGCCCTTGCCGACGAAGGCGAGGGTCTTCTCGGCCTTGGCGTGGGTGTAGGAGAGCTTCACCAGGCGCGGCGGGTTCTCGGAGCCCTTGCCGACGCCCATGATGCCGCCGTAGCCACCCTTGACGAGCGCCTTCTCGTCCAGCACCTGGACCTTGATGCCGTTCTCCTTCGCGGTCGCGGAGGCGACGGCGGCGAAGGCCTCGGGGGTGAGGTCGTTCGGCGGGGTGTTGATCAGGTCGCGGGCGATGTTCACCTCGGCGGCGACGATCACGGCGCGCTCGGCCGCGGCCTTGTGCTCCTTGTCGCGCGGCTTGGCGCCGAGCAGGGCCACCTCGGCGAGGGGCAGCTTCGGGCCGCCGTTCTTCGCGCCCTTCTTCTCGCCGCCCTGGTAGGCGGTGAAGGCGTACGCGCCCAGCAGCGCGCCCTCGGCGACCGCGGTCACGGCGGAGGCGTCGTCCAGCGGCAGCGCGAAGGCGGCCTTCTTGGTGCCGTGCAGCGCGCGCGAGGCGGCGCCCGCGGCGCGGCGCAGGGCTTCCTCGTCGTACGACTCGTCGGTGTCCGGAACCGGGCCGAGCCCGACCGCCAGCACGACCGGGACCTTCAGGCCGGCCGGGGCGGGCAGCTTGGTGATCTCGCCTTCGGCGCCGGAGGCACCGAGGGCTTCGAGCACGGCGCCCAGCTTTCCGTCGAACGCCTTGTCCGCGGCCTCGGCGCCGGCGGCGACTACGGGACCCTTGGGGCCCTTCGCCACGCCGACCACGAGGGCGTCGGCGCGCAGCGTCGCAGCGCCGGCAGTGCTGAGAGTCAGAGCAGTCACGGTGGTGAAGTCTCGCTTCCGTCTATGTGGTGTGAGGCTGCGGTCGGGTCGGGATCGCCGGCCGTTCCGGCAGCGATCGTATTCCGGCTCGGCGGCCGCCAGAAATGAGCCTACGCGTACGGACTCGTCCGTACGTCACTCGAAGGTTTGTCAAGTTGTTCGATCCGGAGGCCGGGAGGTTCACCCATCCGTGGTCTCCGTTCCAGGTTTCCCGTTTACACCTGAGCAGGTCCGAGAGACTCGAGCCACTCTCGCAAGGGGACGCGGGGTCCCTTTGCATGATTTCCACAGAGCCTCCTCGGACCGGCCGGCCGCCACAAGGCCGCAGCCGGGGGATGCCTGCGGGGGGAAGGCCGAAATGGTCAGTAAGAGCAGGATGTATAGGCTCGCCGCCGTGTGTGCAGCGGCTGCCATCACGTCCGTCGCGGTACCCGCCGCGACCGCGCAGGCGGTCACGGCGCCACGGATCGACCTGAAGGTGCTGGTCGTCGACGACGGCGGCAGCTCCGTCCAGGCGATCGCGGCGGAACTCGCGAGCAGCGGGGTTCCGTTCACCCGCGTCGACCTGGGCAGC
This sequence comes from Streptomyces sp. NPDC006529, assembly GCF_040611795.1. Classification (NCBI taxonomy): domain Bacteria; kingdom Bacillati; phylum Actinomycetota; class Actinomycetes; order Kitasatosporales; family Streptomycetaceae; genus Streptomyces; species Streptomyces sp. NPDC006529. Next base: position 34,920 of record NZ_JBEXPB010000017.1, read on the forward strand.
GGCAGCCGCCCGGTGATCGACGCGGCATACCTCGCGGACACGGTCGACGGCCGTCCGCGCGCCAAGTTCCAGGGCGTCGTGCTGCCGAACGAGAACCCGTTCGGAGCGGGCTCGGCCGAGATGGCCGCGCTCGGCGCCTACGAGACGACGTACGGCATCCGCCAGGTCGACGCCTACACCTGGGCGCACCCGGAGGTCGGCCTGGAGTACACGGACAACGGGGGGTACAGCGGCTCGCTAGACGGCACGCAGGCGGCCGTCACGGCGGCGGGCAGGACCGGTCCCTTCGGCTACCTGGGGGGCCAGGTCGCCTTCGAGGACAACTCGCCGCTGATTCCGGAGAGTTACGGCTTCATGGCCAAGCCGCGGGCGGGCTACACCAGCTACCTGGACGCCCCGGTCGGCGCCGGGCGGGCCTCCCTCGTCGGCGAGTACGCGCACGACGGCCGCAAGGAACTGGTGGTCACCTTCGGCTACAACCAGTACCAGCAGCAGTTCCGGCTGCTGGCCCGCGGCATCGTCGAGTGGCTCACCCAGGGCGTCCACCTCGGCCAGAGCCGCAGCTACTTCGCGGTCCACGTCGACGACGTGCTGGCGCCGGACGCGCGCTGGAGCAAGGACCTCAACTGCACGCCGGGCGACTACGCCTGCGCGGGCGGCGAGGGCCAGGAGAGCGAGATCCGGATGACCGCCGCCGACGCGCAGTACCTCGCGCAGTGGCAGACGGGCAGGAACTTCAAGCTCGACATCGTCTTCAACGCCGGCGCGGGGGAGGAGTGGAAGGCCGAGCACGGCAACACCGACGCGCTCACCGCCCAGCTCCTCGCGGACAAGGCGAAGTACCGCTGGGTCAACCACACCTACACGCACCTGTTCCTCGGGTGCCTGCAGAACGTCGCCACCAACCCCTGGACCTGCCAGACCAACTCCCTGGGCGCAGTCCAGTGGACCAGCAGGGCCGACATCTCGAAGCAGATCAGCGACAACAACAACTGGGCCGCGTCCAAGGGGATCACCACCGACCGCTCCGAACTGGTCACCGGCGAGCACTCGGGCCTCAAGGTGGCGCCCCAGCAGCCCGTCGACAACCCCAACCTGGCCCCGGCGCTCGCCGACAACGGCGTGAAGTGGACCGCGAGCGACAACTCCCGCGAGCCGGCCATGCGGGCGGTCGGCGCCGCCCAGACCGTCCCCCGGTACCCGATGAACGTGTACTACAACACGGGCACCAACGCGGAGATGGCAGACGAGTACAACTGGATCTACACCAGCCGCGCCGACGGCGGCAGCGGGGCGTGCGAGGACAACCCGGCGACCTCCACCTGCCTGCCCGCCGCCCTCGACACGAACACCGGGTTCCTGAACTACATCGTCCCCCAGGAGGCCCGCACCGCCCTGCGGCACGTGCTCTCCAACGATCCCCGGCCGCACTACGTGCACCAGGCCAACCTCGCCGAGGACCGCACCCTCTACCCCGTCCTCGACCAGGTCCTCGACACCTACCGGACCCTGTACGCGCCCAGCGCCCCGATCGTGAACCAGAGCCAGAAGGACTCCGGAGTCGAGCTGAGCCGCCGGGCCGCCTGGGACAGGGCGCTCGCCGCGGGTCAGGTCACCGCCTACCGCATCGGCACCGACGTCACGGTCAAGGCCCCCGGCGGGGTCCTCGCGCCGGTCACCGCCCCGGAGGGCACCAGGAAGCAGATGCTGCTCGGCACCTCCGCCTTCGGCACGGCCTACGCGGGCAACCGCTCCGCCTGGACCGCACCGGAGGTCCTCCAGTCCGCCGTGACGCTCAAGCTGCCCAGCTGACCCGTCCCGCCCGAACCGCCCGCGCTGCCCGGCCGGACCGCCCGGCCGCCGGCCGCACGGCCGTACGACGAGGCGCGGGCAGCGCCTCGCACCACCCGCCCACACGCAGCACCACAGCGCCGGCGCTCCGCGAACCCACGGACGCCGGCCCCTTTTCCGTCCTGGGGGGACACACCGCATGAGCCATGGGCGTCACGTCACCATGCTCACCGAAGGCACCTACCCGCACGTCCACGGCGGCGTCAGCACCTGGTGCGACCAGCTCGTCCGCGGCATGCCGGAGGTCGACTTCAACGTCATAGCCCTCACCGGCTCGGGTCGCGAGCCGGTCACCTGGGAACTGCCGCGCAACGTCTACCGGCACACCGCCGTGCCCCTCTGGGGACCGGCCCCCGGCCGCGGCCGCCGCCGGACCCTGCGGGGCAGGGCCCACCGCCGCTTCACCGAGACCTACGAGCAGTTCCTGCTCTCGCTGCTCGCCCCGGCGCCCGGCCCCGGCAACGCCGCCTTCTCCGCCGCGCTGCACGAACTCGCCCTGCACGCCCGCAACGGCCTCCTCGCCACCGCCCTGCGCTCCGAGACCGTCCTGCGCACGCTCATGGCCGTGTGGACCCGCCCGGAGCTGCCCACCGCGGGCGCGGCCCCCACCATCCACGACGCGCTCACCGCCACCGACCTGCTGGAGCACGCGCTGCGCCCGCTCGCGGTGCGGATCCCGCCCGACAGCGTCGCGCACGCGGTCAGCAGCGGCCTCGCCACCCTCCCGGCGCTCGCCGCCAAACGCCTCGACGGGGTCCCGTTCCTGCTCACCGAGCACGGCATCTACCTGCGGGAGCGCTACCTCGGCTACCGCACCGCCGCGCAGCGCTGGCCCGTCAAGGCGCTCATGCTCGGCTTCTACCGCGAGCTGAACTCCGAGGGGTACCGCGAGTCCGACCTGATCACCCCGTGCAACCAGTACAACCGGCGCTGGGAGGAGCGCGGCGGGGCGCCCTCCGAGAAGATCCGCACGGTCTACAACGGCGTCGACCCGCACGCCTTCCCCGACGCCGGGCCCGAACCCGAGGTCCCCACCCTCAGCTGGTGCGGCCGCATCGACCCGATCAAGGACCTCGAAACCCTCATCCGCGCCTACGCGTTCATGCGCGCGGAACTGCCCGCCCTGCGGCTGCGGCTCTTCGGCCCCGTCCCCGCGGGCTGCGAGGACTACCGGCTGCGGCTGGAGAAGCTCGCCGCCGAACTGGGCGTGAGCGACGGGATCTCCTACGAGGGCCGCATCGAGGAGGTCGCGAAGGCCTACGCGGCGGGCAGCATCGTGATGCTCTCCAGCATCAGCGAGGGCTTCCCCTTCAGCATCATCGAAGCCATGTCCTGCGGGCGCACCACCGTCTCCACCGACGTCGGCGGGGTCCGCGAAGCCGTCGGCGACACCGGTCTCGTCGTGCCGCCCCGCGAACCCGAACTGATGGCGAAGGCCACCCTGGCCCTGCTGCGCGACGATGCCCGCCGCGCGGAACTCGGCCGGCTCTCGCGCCGACGCGTGGTGGAGAAGTTCACCCTCCACCAGTCCGTGGACGGCTTCCGGCACATCTACCGCGAACTCGCGGGGCAGCCCCTGCTGCCCGTCCACGCCGGCGACGACTGGACCCAGCGCCTCGCCGACCCCTGGTACCGCGAACTCGCCGCCGACGGGAGCCTGTGGTGAGCGGTTCCCTCTGGCTCAAGATCCCCGGCGGCGACACGCTGCCCGCCGTCCCCCGGCCCCGGCGCGCCGGGCCGGGGGCGTCCGCCGCCGACCCGATGGACGAACTCGCCGAGCGGTTCGGTCCCTTCGTCGCCGCCGTGCACCCCGACGAGATCGCCGCGGTCCTCGAATCCGACGGCATGACGGACGAGCACATCCGGCTCGCCTACGGCCGCCACGACTCCTTCGCGCTGGCCGAGGAGCTGTACGCCCGGGTGCCCCGCTCGTTCCCCGAACCGGCCGAGGCCCCCGACCCGTGGAAGGTCTCCCTCACCGGCTGCCTGCTGCGCGGGGTGATCTTCGCGCTGCCGGGACTCGCCTACGTCCTGGGCGCGCCCCTGCTGGAGGGGCCGCCCGACCGGCTCGGGCTGCCCGCCGGCACCCTGACCCTGCTCGCCGGGGCGCTGATCGGCTGGGTCTGGGACCAAACCCTGTCCCACCGTGCCTACTCCTGGCTGGGCCTGGGCGACCGGGCCGCCGCCGGGCGGACCCTGCTCGTCGGCGCCCCGGCGGGCGCCCTGCTGGGCAGCGCCGCCGCGCTGGCCGTCCCCGGGGGCCCCGCCTTCTCGTCCGCCTTCGCCGCCGGGCAGGCCCTGTACGTCGGGGCCGCGACGGTCCTGCTGGTGCTCGGCCGGGAGCGGCTGCTGCTGTGCGCCCTGCTGCCGATGGCGGTCGGCGCGGTGCTCTCGCTGACCGTCGGCCTGCCCACCCCGGCCCGGGTGGGGCTGCTCGCGCTGTCCCTGGCCGCGGCCTGCGCCCTCGCCCTGCGGGAACTGCCGCTGGCCGCGGGGGTGCGGGCGGCGGTGCGCCGGGTCCGCGGCCGGATCCGGCGGGGGCCCGGCGAGGGCACGGTGCGCTGGCGGATGCTCCGGGGCGCCGAGGAGGAGTTCGCGCCGCGCGGGCCCCGGCTCGCGGACTCGGTGCCCTTCGGGGTGTTCGGCCTGGGCACCGGCCTGCTCGTGCTCTACGCCGCCCTCGGCGAGGTGCTCGCGGGCGGCCCCGCCGAGGCGGTCGCGGCCCCCTCCGCGGTGGCCCTCACCCTCAGCATGGGCCCCGCCGAATGGCTGCTCCACCGCTTCCGCAGCGGCTCCCTCGCCGGGCTGCGGGCCGCCCGCTCCGCCCGGGGGTTCTGGGGGCGGATGCTGGGGACCCTGGCCCGCTGCCTGGCCGCGTACCTCACGGTGCTGCTGGCCCTCGGCGCCGCCGGAACGCTGCTGTGGCCGGGGGCGCCCGGCCTCACCTGGGTCCGGGTGGCGACCCTGCTGCTGCTCGGCGCCGTGATGTGGACCGGGCTGCTGCTCCAGTCCTTCGGCGCGGTCCGGGCCGCGGCCGGGGTGTGCGCGACGGCCGCCGCCGCACAGAGCCTCGCCCTGCTGACCGGCTTCGGCCAGCCGCGGCTGGTCCAGCTGGTGGTGGCGGGGACGGCGGCGGTGGCGCTGGCCGCGCTGGTCTGCGTACTCCTCGGCCGGGCGACGGCGCACCGCTGACATGACCCGAGAGAAGTGAAGGAACCCATGCTGCTGGTGCCCCTGTACGAGCACCCCGCCGACCGGCCGGAGGCCTGGGAGGCGCTGATCCGTGCCGCCGGCCGCCTGCACTCCGTCGTGCTCAACCCCGACAGCGGCCCGGGCGCCGCTCCCGACGCGCGGTTCGCCGCGGTCGCGGAGCGGCTGCGCGCGGCGGGCGTGCCCGTCCTGGGCTACGCCGACACCGACTACGGGCGGCGCCCGCACGCGGCCGTCGTCCAGGACCTGCTGCGCCACCGGGAGTGGTACGGCGCGGACGGCGCCTTCCTGGACCAGGCCGCCGCCGAGGCGGACCAGCTGGCCCACTACCGGCGGCTCGCCGTCGCCTCCCGGGCCGCGGGCGCCCGTACGCTCGTCCTCAACCACGGGGTGCACCCGCACCCCGGCTACGCCGAACTCGCCGATCTGCTGGTCACCTTCGAGGGGCCGTGGGACGCCTACCGGGACGCGGCGGCGGCCCCGCCGTGGACCGCGGACCATCCCGCGCAGCGGTTCTGCCACCTGGTGTACGCGGTCCCGCCGGGCGCGCCCGCCGCCGAACTGGCCGCGCAGCGCGGGGCGGCGGTGCACTGCGCGGTGCCGGGCACCGGGGCGCACCCGTGGGGGACGCTGCCGTACGCGCTGGAGGCCGCCGGATGAGGAGGACGCCCGGAGTCGGGCCGCGGTGGCGCCTGCTGTGGCTGCTGCCGGCGCTGCTGCTCGCGGCCTGTACGGCGGGCCCGCAGGACGACGGCGACGACGGCCCGGGACCGGATCCGGCGCCCACCCGCGCGCCGGGGGAGCGCTGGCAGCCCCGGCCGGGCCTCGGCTGGCAGTGGCAGCTCACCGGGAAGCTGGACACCTCGGTCGACGTGCCCGTCTACGACGTGGACGGCTTCACCACGAGCGCGGAGCAGGTCGCGGGCCTGAGGAAGGACGGCCGCAAGGCCGTCTGCTACCTGTCGACCGGCGCGTGGGAGGACTTCCGGCCCGACGCGGCCGACTTCCCGAAGGAGATGCTCGGCAAGGGCAACGGCTGGGAGGGGGAGCGCTGGCTGGACGTCCGGCGGCTCGCCGCCCTCGAACCGCTGATCGCGAAGCGGTTGGACATGTGCCGGGACAAGGGCTTCGACGCCGTGGAACCGGACAACATGGACGGCTACCGCAACGACACCGGCTTCCCGCTGACCGCCGACGACCAACTGCGCTACAACCGGCTGATCGCGAAGCTGGCGCACGACCGGGGGATGGCGGTCGGCCTCAAGAACGACCTGGACCAGATCCCGCAGCTCGTCGGCGACTTCGACTTCGCGGTCAACGAGCAGTGCGCGCAGTACGCGGAGTGCGAGCGGCTGACCCCCTTCGTGGCGGCGGGCAAGGCCGTCTTCCACGTCGAGTACGAGCTGCCGCTCGGCCGGTTCTGCGCCCGCTCCAAGGAGCTGGGGCTCAGTTCGCTGCTGAAGAAGTACGACCTGGACGCCTGGCGCAAGGCCTGCTGAAGGAACCGCCGGGGCTAAACCGGCAGGATGACGTGCACCCGGTAGCCGCCCCCGTAGCGGGGCCCGGCGAAGCAGGAGCCGCCCAGCGCCCCCGCCCGCTCCCGCATGCCGAGCAGCCCGTGGCCGCCCCCGGGGTCGGCGGGGGCGGGGGAGGGATCCGCGCCCGTGCCGCCGTCGTCGAGCACCGTGACCTCGGCCGAACCGCCGACCCGGACCACGCTCACCTCGGCGCGGGCCCCGGGCCCGGCGTGCTTGCGCACGTTCGTCAGCGCTTCCTGGATCACCCGGTAAGCCGCCAGGTCCACGGCGCCGGGCAGCGCGGCCCCGCCCTCCGGGCCCAACTGGACGACCACGTCCACCGGCAGCCCGGCGTGGCGGAAGGTGTCCACCAGCGCGTCCAGCACGGCGAGCCCCGGCGCGGGCTCGGTCGGGGCCGCCGGGTCACCGGACTGGCGCAGCAGCCCGACGGTGGCCCGCAGTTCGTTCAGAGCCGAGCGGCTTGCCTCGCGGACGTGCGCGAGGGCCTCCTTGGCCTGGTCGGGGCGCTTGTCCATGACGTGCGCGGCCACTCCGGCCTGCACGTTGACCAGGGCGATGTGGTGCGCCACCACGTCGTGCAGGTCGCGGGCGATGCGCAGCCGCTCCTCGGCGACCCGGCGCCGGGCCTCCTCCTCGCGGGTCCGCTCCGCGCGCTCGGCCCGCTCCCTGATCGCGTCGATGAAGGCGCGCCGGCTGCGGACGGCGTCCCCGGCGGCGGCGGCCATCCCGGTCCAGGCGAACAGCCCGAGGTTCTCCTGCGCGTACCAGGGCAGCGGCCCCGCGAGCATCGCCACGCCGGTCAGCCCGGCCATGGTCAGCAGGCCGACCCGCCAGGTCGTCGGCCGGTCGGTGCGCGCGCCCAGCGTGTACAGGGCGATCACCGCGCCCATCGCCACGGGCGCCCGGGGCTCCCCGGTGACCAGCTCGGCCAGGGCGAGCGCGCTGGTCGCGGCGAGCACGCCGAGCGGGTGGCGGCGCCGCAACACGAGGGCGGCCGCCGCGAGGACCATCAGCACCAGCGACAGGACGTGCGGGGTGCGGGTGCCGAAGGTCGGCTGGCCGTGCGGCCCGTGCGGGTCGGCGAACGACATGAGGACCATGGCGACGAACACCCCGAGCGAGAGCAGGGCGTCGGTGGCCAGCGGGTGGGCGCGCATCCAGTGCCGGGTACCGGCCAGGGGCGGACCGAAGGGTGTGGTCACGGGAGGCTACGGTACGGCGTGCGGGCCGCCCGGGGAGGAGCGGGCGGGCGGCGCCCCGGGCGGCGGTCCGCACCCCGGCGGGACGTCGCGGTGCCGCGCTCCCCACCTGGCGCGGACCAGGCACACCACCATGACCGCGGCGATGGCGGCCAGGTGCTCCTTGCCGGCCAGGTTGTTCTTCACCGCCACCTCGATGATCATGGCGGCGATCACCAGGCCCCCGGTGACGTACGCCCGGTAGCGCCAGCACACGAACACCGCGAGGCCGACGACCGCCGCGGAGGGCCCGGTGTCGTTGACGACGCGGTCCGTCAGCGGCAGCCCGAAGGGGTGCTCCGGGCTCAGCGACAGCCCGATCCGCGCGTACGTCGTCCCCGCCAGCGTGGCCACGTACCCGATCAGCAGCGTCCGCCACCAGCCGATGCAGATCTCCGCGATCCCGAATACCAGCAGCATCTGCAGCAGCGCGCCCCAGACCGGCAGGTCCAGGGCGGGCACGAACAGCGAGAGCGGGGTGCGGATCAGCGCGAGCCACAACGGGTCGGCGGCCTTCACCGACCCGAGGTTCTGCACCGGCTGGAAGCCCCACGGCTGGTTCTGCAGGATCTGGAAGACCGAGGTCAGGGCGACCGCACCGAGCGACATCGGGACCGCCCGCCACCGCTTGGCGGCGAGCGCGTCCCGCACGGTCCGGTACAGGGGCCCCCACTCACGGCGCGCGAACCGCCGCAGGGAGGATGCGGTCCTCGCGGTCAACGACGGGTCTCCAGGTGTCTGCGGTGCAGCCACTTCGGCAGGCCGGGAGCCTCCAGGAAGCCCTCGGCGCGGCCCGCCGCGATGCCGATCCGCAGCAGGTCCGAACTCTTCTCGAAGAGCATGAACCGCGGTTCCCAGATCGGCCGGTATTTGGCGTTGGCCCGGTAGAGGGACTCGATCTGCCACCACCGAGAGAAGAAGCTGAGCAGCGAGCGCCACATCCGCAGCACCGGGCCCGCGCCGAGCTTGGAGCCGCGCTCGAAGACGGAACGGAACATCGCGAAGTTCAGCGAGACCTGGGTGACCCCGATCTCCTTGGAGCGCTCCAGGAGTTCGATGACCATGAACTCCATCAGACCGTTCTCGGAATCCCGGTCACGGCGCATCAGGTCGAGCGAGAGGCCCTTGGGCCCCCACGGCACGAACGACAGCACGGCGCGCAGGTCGCCGTTGCCGTCGGTGCACTCCAGCATCACGCACTGGCCGTCCGCCGGATCGCCGAGGCGGCCCAGCGCCATCGAGAAGCCGCGCTCGGTCGCGCCGTCGCGCCAGTCGTCGGCCCGCTGCAGCAGGACGTCCATCTCCTCGGCGGGAATGTCCTCGTGCCGCCGGATCCGCACGGTGTACCCGGCCCGCTTGACCCGGTTGTAGGCCTGCCGGACGGTCCGCATCGCGCGGCCGTCCAGCGTGAACTCGTCGGTCTCCACGATCGCCTCGTCGCCCAGCTCCAGGGCGTCCAGGCCGTGCCGGGCGTAGATCGTGCCGGCCTCCTCGCTGGCGCCCATCACCGCGGGCACCCAGCCGTGCTCCCGGGCCTCGGCCAGCCACGGGTCGATCGCCCCGGGCCACGCCTCGGGGTCGCCGATCGGGTCGCCGGAGGCCAGCGAGACCCCGCCGACCACCCGGTAGGTGACCGCGGCCTTGCCGGTGGGGGACCAGATGACGCTCTTCTCGCGGCGCAGCGCGAAGTAGCCCAGCGAGTCGCGGTCGCCCTGCTTGGCGAGCAGCGCGCGCAGCTGCTCCTCGTCGGCCTCGGTGAGCGGGTCCACCGCCCGGCGGGAGCGGAAGGCGGCGAACAGCACCGCCAGCAGCAGCACGGTCGACATCACGTTGATGAAGACGTCCACCCAGGCGGGGGTGCTGATCCCGCTCAGCGCCTGGTCGTCGGGGGCCAGCGTGACCAGCCGCATCACGCCGTAGCGCCAGCGGGTCAGGAACGTCACCCCGGACTGGTCCGGGGCGTCGTTGGTCGCGCCCACCAGCAGCGCCGCGACCAGCGAGGTCAGCAGCAGCCCCACCGCCCCGACGACGGTCGCCAGCTTCGGGTTCGAGCGGTCGCCGCGCGCGTAGAACTCCTTGCGGCCCAGCAGCAGCGCCCCGACGAACGAGGCGGTCAGGACCAGCGAGATCCAGTTCTGCGCGTGCTGACGGAACTCGGGGTAGTACGACGTGAAGGTGACCAGCGCGAAGGCGAGCAGCAGCAGCCCGCTCAGCACGAGGTTCAGGATCCACGCGGCCCGCTTGCGGCGGCCCATCGTCACCGCGAGCATCAGCGAGAACAGGCCGGACGCGAAACCGGCCGTCAGCAGGTACGGCGTGTAGAAGTCGGCGGTGTTGTGGTCGCGCAGGTCCTGCCCGAGCGAAAGCCACACCGCGCTGAGGAAGTTGACGAAGGTCACGGCCCGCAGGTACCACACCGCGAAGGCGGCGCTGCGCCGCGAACGGGCGCTCCCCCTGCCGGTGTCGCGGCCCCCGGCCCCCGGTTTTCCGGCGTCCGCGCCGGAGTCTTTCCTGCCGCTCGGAACGCCGCCGGGTCCGCGGTCGGTGTTCCGGTCGGTGTCTGCGCTGGTCAAACGGACCTCTCCCATGGAAAGCGATGATATGGGGCCCGCCTTCCCCGGAAGGGCCGGAGGACCCCGGGCCGGGTCAGGGCGCCAAGGGTCCCCGACCCGTTACTGCGCCGACGGTCCGGCCGGTTCGGCCGGCCCGGTCGGCGCGGCGGGTCCGGCCGGTTCGGCCGTCCGCTCCGGGAGGTCCGCCGCGAGTGCGGCGGCCGCCTGGACCAGGGGAAGGGCGAGCAACGCCCCGGTTCCTTCCCCCACAGTGACGCCGTGGTCCAGCACCGGGTTGAGCGCCATCCGGTCCAGCGCCTTCGCCTGGCCCGGCTCGCCGCTCGCCTGGCCCGCCAGCCACCAGTCCGGGGCGCGGAAGGCGGCCCGCTGGGCCACCAGGCCGCAGGCCGCCGAGACGATTCCGTCGAGGATCACCGGCGTACGGCGCACCGCGCACTGGAGCAGGAACCCGGTCATCGCGGCGACGTCCGCCCCGCCGACCGCCGCCAGCAGCGCCACCTGGTCCCCGAGGACCGGGCGGGCGCGGCGCAGCGCGTCACGGATCGCCGCGCACTTGCGCATCCAGGTCAGGTCGTCGATGGGCGCGCCGCCGCGCCCGGTGACCACGGAGGCGTCCGTTCCGCACAGGGCGGCGACGAGGGTGGCGGCCACGGTGGTGCCGCCGACGCTGAGATCACCGAGGACGACCAGGTCCGTACCGGAGTCGGCCTCCTCGTCGGCGATCGCGATGCCGAGGCGCAGGGCGTCCCGGGCCTCCTCGACCGTCATGGCGTCCTCGGTGTCGATGCGCCCGCTGCCCCGGCGGACCCGGTGCCTGACGACGTCCTCGGGCAGCAGCCCGGGGTCGCAGTCCAGGCCCGCGTCCACGACCCGCAGCCCCGCGCCGAAGCGGGCGGCCAGGATCGACACCGGGCTGTTCCCGTCGAGCACGGAGCGCACCAGCAGGTGGGCGGAGCCGGCGGGGCGCGCGGAGACGCCCCCGGCCGCGATCCCGTGGTCGGCGGCGAACAGCACGACGCGCGGGCGCGCGACCGGCTTCACCGGTACCGAGCCCTGCGCCGCCGCCAGCCACTCGGCCAGCTCGTCGAGGCGCCCCAGCGCCCCCACGGGCACCGCCAGCCGCTCGCGGCGCTCCTCGGCGTCTCGCCGGACGCCCCCGTCGGGGCGCTCGATCAGATCGGAGAAGTCGTCGAGATTCAGCGTGGTCATCTGCCGAAGAGTACCCGTGACCGCCCGCCGGTCCGTGCCCCGGCCGCCCGCGGGTTCGCGGCCCGCGCGGCCGCGGAGCCCGCGCCCTCGGCGGCGGCGACGCCGGGCGGGCCGCGGGCTCCTGGCGGTCCGTCAGTCCTTGAGCACCAGCGGCTGGCCGGACACCACCAGCAGGACGTGCTCGCACTCCGCCGCCACCGCCGCGTTCAGCCGCCCCAGCTCGTCCCGGAACCGCCGCCCCGACGCGGTCGCGGGGACGATGCCGGACCCCACCTCGTTGCTCACCAGCACCACCCGGCGCCGGGTCGTACGGACGGCCTCCACCAGCGCCGCCGTGCGCGCCAGCAGCTCCTTGCGGCCACCGGCCGCCCACGTCGCGTCGTCCCAGGCGCCGACCCGGTCCATCGCGTCGGTGAGCCACAGCGCCAGGCAGTCGATCAGCAGTGCCGGGCCGCGCGCGCCGTCGTCCTCCAGCAGCTCCACCAGCTCGCAGGTCTCCACCGTCCGCCAGGCGCCCGGCCGCCGCTCCCGGTGCAGCCCGACCCGCGCCGCCCACTCCGGGTCGCCCTCGCGGGTGCCGCTCGTGGCGACGTAGAGGACCTCGGGGAAACCGGCCAATCGCCGCTCCGCCTCCAGGGACTTGCCCGACCGGGCGCCGCCGAGCACCAGCGTGCGCCGCGGCACGTCCGGCACCGCGTGGTAGGCGCCTGCGGTCAGCGTGGTCCCGTCCGGCACCACCCGCGCCCCCGCGGCCGCGCACCGGCGCGCCAGTTCCCTGCCCGGCGGCACGTCGTGGTCGAGGTGGACGGCGATCACGTCGGTGGCCGGGCCGACCGCGCCGCTCGCCCGCAGCCGGGCCAGCGCCTCGGGACGCCCCAGCACGTCCAGGAGCACCATGTCGTAGGGCTGCTCGGAGGTCCCGTCGGTGCCGGCGGGCGCCCCGCCGGGCGGCAGGTACAGCAGCCGGTCACCGTCGGGCCCGGTCACCTCGTACCCGGTGCCCGGCGCGTCCATCGCCACCGCCCGCACCCGGTGCCCGCTGATCACCGCCAGCCGCTGCCCGTCCGGCACGCGCCCCGCGGCGGGCAGCCCCTGCGGCAGCTCCACCGCGGGCCCGTCGTGCGGATGGGTCAGCAGCACCTGGCGCACGCCGCCCAGCGAATGCCCGGCCCGGGCGGCGGCCAGTACGGCGCCGGGGACGAGGTCGAGCAGCAGCGCGCCGTCGACCAGGACGGCGGTGGCGGCGCGCGCCCGGGTGCCCACGGAGACGGCGCAAGCCGCACAGGGACAGCCGGGGCGGGGCAGTCCTTCGGGTGTGCCGGTGCCCAGCAGAGTCAGTTCCACCCGATGATCCTCCCGCGTCCGCGAGAGTGCTGCGCGCGCGGTTAGTCTGCGGGCAGACTTCACGGGGAGCACCCGGCCGCGGACCGGACGGGTGCCGGACGAGCAACGGAGGCGGACATGGCGTGGACCTGGCGGTTCGAGACGGCCGATGGCAGCGAGTCGACCCCGGCGGTGACGCCGGAGGAATTCACCACGCAGGGCGACGCGGAGTCCTGGGTCGGCGAGTACTGGAAGGAACTGCTCGAAGGCGGCACGGAGCGGGTGAAGCTGTCCGACGACGGCGGCACCGAGCTTTACACGATGAGCCTGCGCGAGGCCCTGGACGCCTGAGGCGCCGGGCGGTGGTCCGGGGGCCGGGCCCCCGGACCGCGGTTCAGCCCCGGACCCCGCACAGGTGCAGCAGCGCCGCGACCCCGCGGTAGGGGTCGGTGCGCCCGGCCCGGTCCTCGGCCGCCAGCAGCAGGTCCAGCTGGTCCTGGGGCGGCAGCGCCTCGCCCGCCTCGCTGCCGTCGGTGAAGACCCGTACGCCGTACCAGGCCTGCAGCGGCGCGCCGATCCCGGACAGGGTCGCGGTGAGCGTGGCCAGCCGGTCGGCCCGTACGTCCAGGCCGAGGCGGTTCGTGTAGCCGACGGTGTCGAAGGCGGCCAGCGCGCCCGTCCAGTCACCGCAGAGCGCGGGGCGCATCGCGAGGGCGTCGCCGTTGCGCACCAGCAGCGAGAGCAGGCCGCCGTGGGCCAGCATCCGGGCCAGCCCGGCGAGCATGGCGTCGGGCTCCGGTACGTACATCAGGACGCCGTGGCAGAGCACCACGTCGAAGCTGCCCGGCAGGAAGTGCACGCCGGTCTCGCGGCCGTCGCCCTCCATCAGCTGCACGCGGTCGCGGATCCCGGCCGGCTCGCCGGCGAGCGCCTCGCGGGCCACGGCGAGCATGGCGGGGTCCTGCTCCAGGCCGGTCACCCGGTGCCCGGCCCGGGCCAGGCGCAGGGCCTGGGTGCCCTGGCCCATGCCGACGTCGAGGACGCGCAGCCGCTGCCCGACGGGGAAGCGCTGCGCTATCTGCTCGTCGACCTGTCGGCCGACGAGTTCCTGGCGGACCGCGTTACGCAGGCCCCCCAGCCCCTCCAGCCACAGCCGGGCGCCGGCCGCGAAGCCGTCGCCCGCGGCTGCGGACGGCCCTGCGGTCAGGGCCGTTCCCCACGCTTGACCTGCGGCTTCGGCAGGCGCAGACGGCGCATCTGGAGCGTGCGCATCAGGCCGTACGCGACGGCGCCGCGCTTCGGCTCGTCCGGGAAGCGGGTGTTCAGCGCCTTGCGCAGGCGGATGAACAGGCCGATCGAGTCGATGATGATCAGCACGATCACGCCGAGCCACAGCAGCAGGGCGATGTTCTGGATCGAGGGGACCCGGACCATGCTCAGCACCAGGATGATCACCGCGAGCGGCAGGAACATCTCGGCGACGGAGAAGCGGGAGTCCACGAAGTCACGGGCGTACTTGCGGACCGGGCCCTTGTCACGGGCGGGCAGGTAACGCTCGTCGCCACTGGCGAGGGCCTCGCGCTGCTTGGCCATCTCGGTCCGGCGGCGTTCACGGGCGCGCTTGGCATCCTCCTTGCGATTGCCGGTCGAGGCCACCACGGCCTTGCGCTGCGACTGGGCCACAGCACGCTTCGGCGTCGGGCGGCCCTTCGGGGCCTGCGGGTCACGGGTCTGCGAGAGGTCGGCGCTCACCTTGTCGGTGGCGGCGGCCTTCTCTTCCTTGGAGGAGCGGCTACCAAACACGAAACCAACCCTACGTGGTCGCGGGCACGCCCCCCCACCCCGGCGGGGAACGATCCCGCAACGGCGGGCGTCTTACCGGTGACGGGTCCGCCCGTCGCGCGCCGCCTCCCGGGGGCCACCTACTCCTCCAGCGTGACGGGGCGGAGCGGGAGTCGTCCTGGAGGAGGAGCGCATCCGTACCGGAACAGTGCGGTAATGGAGACAGGGCCCGTACTGTGGGTTCTGTAGGTCACCACGAGCCGAAGTCCTTCAGAAGGGGGCGCGCGAAGCCCATGAGCGGTGTCATGAAGCGTATGGGGATGATCTTCCGCGCGAAGGCGAACAAGGCCCTCGACAAGGCCGAGGACCCGCGCGAGACCCTCGACTACTCGTACCAGAAGCAGCTCGAACTGCTGCAGAAGGTCCGCCGCGGGGTCGCCGACGTCGCGACCTCCCGCAAGCGCCTGGAACTCCAGCTCAACCAGCTCCAGGGACAGTCCGCCAAGCTGGAGGACCAGGGCCGCAAGGCGCTGGCGCTCGGCCGCGAGGACCTGGCCCGCGAGGCCCTGTCCCGCCGAGCCTCGCTCCAGCAGCAGGTCAGCGACCTCGAAGTGCAGCACCAGACGCTCCAGGGCGAGGAGGAGAAGCTGACCCTCGCGGCGCAGCGCCTCCAGGCCAAGGTGGACGCCTTCCGCACCAAGAAGGAGACCATCAAGGCCACCTACACCGCGGCCCAGGCCCAGACCCGGATCGCGGAGTCCTTCTCCGGCATCTCGGAGGAGATGAGCGACGTCGGCCTCGCCATCCAGCGCGCCGAGGACAAGACCGCCCAGCTCCAGGCGCGCGCGGGTGCGATCGACGAGCTGCTCGCCTCCGGTGCCCTGGACGACCAGAGCGGCCTGGGCTCCCGGGACGACATCCAGACCGAGCTGGACCGCCTCTCCGGCGGTACGGACGTCGAGCTGGAGCTGGCCCGGATGAAGCAGGAGCTGGCGGGCGGCCCGTCCGCGCAGCAGCAGGCCATCGAGGGCGGCGGCGCGGGCAGCGGCCAGCAGCCGCAGCCCCAGCACCGCTTCGACAAGCAGTAGGAACGGGGCCCGTCATGATCGTCCGCATCATGGGGGAAGGCCAGGTCCGGCTCGACGACGCGCACGTCACCGAGCTGAACGCGCTGGACGACGAACTGCTCGCGGAGATGGAAGCGGGTGACGAGGAAGGCTTCCGGCGGACGCTGGGCGGCCTCCTCGACGCCGTGCGCCGCCTGGGCAGCCCGCTCTCGGACGACGAGCTGGAGCCCTCCGAGCTGATCCTGCCCGCGCCGGACGCGAGTCTGGACGAGGTCAGGGAGATGCTCAGCGACGACGGCCTGATCCCGGGCTGAGGGCCTGGTCCCGGGCTGACGGCCTTCCCGGGCTGAGGCGCCCGGGGCCCGCGGCGGCGCCGGGGCGTGCCGTCACAACTTGGTGTCCCGCTCCTTCCTGATCCGCTCGCGCAGTGCCCGCGTGGTCTTCGGGGCGCCCAGCTCCGGGTCGGGCGTTCCGCCGATGAAGTTCTCGAACCGGCGGCGCGGCGCCGCCCAGCGCCGGTCGTGATGGAACGCCCGCAGCCCGGCCTTCGCCCGGGCCCGCGGGCGTTTCGCGTAGAACCTGCGCGCGTACGGGGAACCGGGCCGGGCCAGGCGGACCGAGCCGATCAGCGCCACGAACGGGATCACCGTCCCCAGCAGCGCGGTGCGCGGTTTCCCCTTCCACAGGGCGATCAGGGCCAGGAAGAAGTTCGTGGCCGTGTTCATCACGACCAGCCCCCGGTTCTGCCGCTCGGCGGAGGTCAGCTCGTTGACCCCGAACGGCAGGAACCCGCCGAGCACCAGCGCCACCAGCGCCGCGGTGAGCACCACGATCTCCACGCTCTTGCGGCCCTGCTCGCTCCAGTACACGTCGTCCAGGTGCAGGACCAGCGCGAACTCGTCCAGCACCAGACCGGCGCCCAGCCCGAACAGCACGGCGGAGATCAGCGCCCCGACGCTGTGCCGACCGCTGCCCACCGCGCCGAAGCCGCCGATGATCGTCAGCACCACGCCCGGCACCACGTGGTGGACGTGCATGCCGCCCGGGGTGATGTTCTTGAAGGGGCCGCGGCCCGCCCGGATCAGCCGCGTGATCGTCCGGGTGACCAGGAAGGACAGCACGAACGAGAACAGGGCGAGGAGCAGCGGAAGCTTCCCCGGTTCCAGGATGTTGCGGTACCACCAGTGACCCATGACACCAGCTCCCCATTTGGCCTGTAATGGGCAATTTACCGTCAGCATCGAGCGGGTAGCGTTCCCGCGGTGACCGATCCGCGCCCCGATCCGCTCTCCGAGCCGCCGCCGGAGCCCCCGTACGAGCCCGGCGCCGAGCCCCCGCCCGCACCGCTGCCCGGCTCGTCGCCGCGCCCGCCCGCCGAGCGCGCCGCGCTCCGCGACGGCCTGCGCTTCGCCTTCGGGACGCTCACCGTCCTGCCCGCCCGCATCACCCGCTGGGACCGCCCGGCCGCCCGCACCGGCATGGCCTGCGCCCCGCTGGCCGGGCTCGTCGTCGGGCTGCTCGCGGCGGGGCTCGGCTGCCTGCTGCTCCTGCTCGGGGCGGCGCCGCTGCTGGTGGCGGCCGCCACCGTCGCCGTGCCCGCCGCGCTGACCCGCGGGCTGCACCTCGACGGGCTGGCCGACACCGCGGACGGCCTGGGCAGCGCCAAGCCCGCCGAGACCGCGCTGCGCATCATGAAGCAGTCCGACATCGGGCCGTTCGGGGTCATCTCCCTGGTCCTGGTCCTCCTCGTGCAGGCCGCCGCGCTCGCGCAGGCCTACGCCGACGGCTGGGCCCGCGGCGCCCTCGCCACCGTGGTTGCGGCCGTCGCCGCCCGCACCGCCCTGACCCTGGCCTGCCGCGACGGGGTCCCCCCGGCGCGCCACGAAGGCCTCGGCGCGGCCGTCGCCGGAGCCGTCCCCGCCGGGGCCGCCGCCGCGGTCGCCGCCATCACCATGGCCGCCGCCGCGGCGGCCGCCCTGCCCCTGGGCCCGGCCGCCGCCGCGCAGCACGCCCTGGCGGTCCTGGCCGGGCTTGGCGCCGCCGAACTCCTGCTGCGCCGGTGCGTACGCCGCTTCGACGGGGTCACCGGGGACGTCTTCGGCGCCCTGGCCGAGAGCGCGGCGACGGTGGCGCTGGTGGTCCTCGCCCTCGGCTGAGCCGGGTCCGGGCGCGGCGGTGCGGGCCGCTCCCGCGCCCGACGGACCGCCGGGCGCGGGGGCGCCGTACGCTCTCTTCCCGTGGACCACACGCCGAGCGACCCGCAGCCCCCCGCCGCGCCCATCCGGGTGCTGCTCGCCGACGACCAGGCCCTGCTGCGCAGCGCCTTCAAGGTGCTGGTCGACTCCGAACCGGACATGGAGGTCGTCGGGGAGGCCGCCGACGGGGCGCAGGCCTATGCGCTGGCCCGCGAGCGGCGCGCCGACGTGGTCCTCATGGACATCCGGATGCCCGGCACCGACGGGCTCGCCGCCACCCGGATGATCAGCGCCGACCCGGAACTCGCGGGCGTGCGCGTGGTGATGCTGACGACCTTCGAGGTCGACGAGTACGTCGCCGCGGCCCTGCGGGCGGGCGCCTCCGGCTTCCTCGGCAAGGGCGCCGAACCGGACGAACTGCTGAACGCCATCCGGATCGCCGTCGCGGGCGAGGCCCTGCTCTCCCCGGCCGCCACCAAGGGCCTCATCGCCACCTTCCTGGCCCAGGGCGGCGGCGCGGGCCCGGCCGCCGCCGCCCCGGGCGCGCACGCGGAGCGGCTCGCCGCGCTGACCGTCCGCGAGCGCGAGGTGCTCGGCCTGGTCGCCGGCGGCCTGTCCAACGACGAGATCGGCGGCCGCCTGGAGGTCAGCCCGCTCACCGTCAAGACCCACGTGAACCGGGCGATGGCCAAGCTCGGCGCCCGCGACCGGGCGCAATTGGTGGTCATCGCGTACGAATCGGGCCTCGTGCGGGCCCGGTCCGAGTGACGGAGCAGGGGCGGCGTACTGCGGACGCGGTACACGCCGGATAAGGACGGGACCTGCGGGCGACGCCGGGACCCCACGGCGGGGGACACAGTGGGGGGACCCTCGCTCGACTCGGCAGAGAGATCTCATCCATGTCCTGGCTGTCCCGCTTCAGCCTTGCCCAACGGGCGCTGATCGGCCTCGTGTCGATCGTCGCGCTCCTGTTCGGCGCCATAGCCATCCCGCAGCTCAAGCAGCAGCTGCTGCCCTCCATCGAGCTGCCGATGGTGTCCATCCTCGCGCCGTACCAGGGCGCTTCGCCCGACGTGGTCGAGAAGCAGGTCATCGAGCCCATCGAAGCCACCCTCAAGGGCGTCGACGGCATCACCGGCATCACCTCCACCGCCAGTGAGGGCAACGCCCTCATCATGGCGAAGTTCGACTTCGGCGACAGCGGCACCAAGCAGCTCGTCGCCGACGTCCAGCAGGCCGTCAACCGGGCCCGCGTCCGGCTGCCCGCCACCGTCGATCCCCAGGTCGTGGCCGGCTCCACCGACGACATGCCGACCGTCGTCCTCGCCGCCACCTCCGACAAGGACCAGCAGGCCCTCGCCGACCAGCTCCAGCGCAGCGTCGTCCCCGTCCTCCAGGACATCCCCGGCGTCGGCCAGGTCAGCGTCAACGGCGTCCAGGACCTCCAGGTCACCATCACCCCCGACCGGGCGAAGCTGGCGGCCGCCGGCCTCGACACCGCTGCGCTCGCCAAGGGCCTGGAAGCGGGCGGCGCCACGCTGCCGGCCGGTTCCTTCGACGAGGAGGGCAAGAACCGCACCGTCCGCGTCGGCGGCGGCTACACCTCCCTCGCCCAGCTGGAGGACCTGCGCCTGAGCCCCGGCCCCGGCCGGCAGGCGGTCCGCCTCGGCGACCTCGCCACCGTCCGGCAGGAGCCCGCCAAGGCCGTCTCCCTCACCCGCACCAACGGCAAGCCGAGCCTGGCCGTCGTCGTCACGATGGACAAGGACGGCAGCTCGGTCGCCATCTCCGACGCCGTCAAGGACGAACTGCCCGGGCTGCGCACCGCGCTCGGATCCCGCGCGAACCTCACCATGGTCAGCGACAACGGCCCCGCCGTCGCCACCGCCATCTCCAGCCTCACCACCGAGGGCCTGCTCGGCCTGGTCTTCGCGGTGATCGTGATCCTGGTCTTCCTCGCCTCGATCCGCTCGACCCTGGTCACCGCGGTCTCCATCCCGCTGTCCATCGTCCTGGCCCTGATCGTGCTGTGGACCCGCGACCTGTCGCTGAACATGCTGACGCTCGGCGCGCTCACCATCGCCATCGGCCGGGTGGTCGACGACTCCATCGTCGTGCTGGAGAACATCAAGCGGCACCTGTCCTACGGCGAGGAGCGCGAGGCCGCGATCATCACCGCGGTCAGGGAAGTGGCCGGCGCGGTCACCTCCTCGACCCTCACCACCGTCGCCGTCTTCCTGCCGATCGGCCTGGTCGGCGGCATGATCGGGGAGCTGTTCAGCTCCTTCTCGCTCACCGTGACCGCCGCCCTGCTGGCGTCGCTGCTGGTCTCGCTGACCGTCGTACCGGTCCTGTCGTACTGGTTCCTCAGCGCCCCCAAGGGCGCGGACGGCGCCCCCGTCGACCCGGCCGCCGCCCGCCGCGCCGCCGAGGAGAAGGAGTCGCACAGCCGCCTCCAGACCTCCTACGTCCGGGTGCTGCGCTTCGTCGCCCGTCGGCGCCTGGCCACCGTGGCCGTCGCCTGCGTGGTCCTCGTCGCCACCTTCGCCATGGCCCCCCTGCTGAAGACCAACTTCTTCGACAAGGGCGAGCAGGACGTCCTGACCATCAAGCAGTCCCTGGCCCCCGGCACCTCCCTGGCCGCCTCCGACGAGGCGAGCCGCGCGGTGGAGAAGGTGCTGGCCTCGACCGACGGCGTCAAGGACTACCAGGTCACCGTCGGCTCCTCCGGCTTCATGGCGGCCTTCGGCGGCGGTACGGGCACCAACCAGGCCTCCTACCAGGTGACCCTGAAGAACGCCAAGGACGGCGAGGCCGTCCAGCGGCGCATCGAGGAGCGCCTGGCCGCGCTCTCCGGCATCGGCCGCACCGCCGTCTCGGCGGGCGCCGCCTTCGGCAGCCAGGACCTCAGCGTGGTCGTCAAGGCCGGCGACGCCGCCGTCCTCGCCAAGGCCGCCGAGCAGGTCCGCGCCGAGGTGGCCACCATCAAGGACGTCAGCGAGGTCCGCAGCGACCTCTCCGAGTCCGTGCCCCGGATCTCGGTCACCGCCACCGCCAAGGCGGCCGACGCGGGTCTGAACCAGGCGGCGCTCGGCGGACTCGTCGCCCAGGCCGTCCACGGCACCCCCGCGGGCAAGGCCGTCCTCGGCGACACCGAGCGGGACATCGTCATCGCCCCGGCGCAGCCCGCCAGGACCCTCGCCGAACTCCAGGCGCTGCCCGTCGGGCCCCTCAGGCTCGGTGACGTCGCCGACGTCAAGCTGGTCCCGGGCCCGGTCGCGATGACCCGGATCGACGGCGCCCGCGCCGCCACCGTCACGGCGAAGCCGAACGGCGACAACACCGGCGCCGTCAGCACCGAACTCAGCACCAAGCTCAAGGCCCTGGACCTGCCCGCCGGAGCCACGGCCACCATCGGCGGCGTCTCCTCCGACCAGAGCGAGGCCTTCGGCTCGCTGGGCCTGGCCATGCTCGCGGCCATCGCGATCGTGTTCATGCTGCTGGTGGCGACCTTCCGCTCGCTCGTCCAGCCGCTGATCCTGCTGGTCTCCGTCCCCTTCGCGGCCACCGGCGCGCTCGGCCTGCTGCTCGTCACCGGCACCCCGATGGGCGTCCCGGCGATGATCGGCATGCTGATGCTCATCGGCATCGTGGTGACCAACGCGATCGTCCTGATCGACCTGGTCAACCAGTACCGCGCCCAGGGTCTGGGCGTCGTCGAAGCCGTCGTCGAGGGCGGCCGCCACCGGCTGCGCCCGATCCTGATGACGGCCCTGGCGACGATCTTCGCGCTGCTCCCGATGGCGCTCGGCGTCACGGGCGGGGGCGGCTTCATCTCGAAGCCGCTGGCGGTCGTGGTCATCGGCGGCCTGATCAGCTCCACCCTGCTGACGCTGCTCCTGGTGCCGGCCATCTACACGATGGTGGAACTGCGCAAGGAGCGCCGCGCGGCCAAGCGCGCCGCCAAGCGCTCGGCCCGCCCGACGGCCGCCCCCACCCCGTCCGCCACCGCGGCGGACGAGGACCCGGTCAGCGTCTGACCGCCCGTCCGGACACACGCCGAAGGGTCGCCCCTCCCACGGGAGGGGCGACCCTTCGGCGTCACTGCGCCTCGCCCTACGGGAGCGCGAGCATGCGCTCCAGGGCCAGCTTGGCGAAGGTCTCGGTCTCCTTGTCGACCCGGATCTGGTTGACGAGGTTGCCCTCGGCCAGGGACTCCAGGGTCCACACCAGGTGGGGGAGGTCGATGCGGTTCATCGTGGAGCAGAAGCAGACCGTCTTGTCGAGGAAGACGACCTCCTTGTCCTCGGCGGCGAAACGGTTCGCCAGGCGCCGGACCAGGTTCAGTTCGGTGCCGATGGCCCACTTGGAACCGGCCGGGGCCGCCTCCAGCGCCTTGATGATGTATTCCGTCGAGCCGACGTAGTCCGCGGCCGCCACGACCTCGTGCTTGCACTCCGGGTGGACCAGGACGTTCACGCCGGGGATGCGGGCGCGCACGTCCTCGACCGACTCCACGGAGAAGCGGCCGTGCACGGAGCAGTGCCCGCGCCACAGGATCATCTTGGCGTTCCGCAGCTGCTCGGCGGTCAGGCCGCCGTTCGGCTTGTGCGGGTTGTACAGGACGCAGTCGTCCAGGGACAGGCCCATGTCGCGCACGGCGGTGTTGCGGCCCAGGTGCTGGTCCGGCAGGAACAGCACCTTCTCGCCCTGCTCGAAGGCCCACTCCAGGGCCTTCTTCGCGTTGGACGAGGTGCAGATCGTGCCGCCGTGCCTGCCCGTGAAGGCCTTGATGTCGGCGGAGGAGTTCATGTAGGAGACGGGCACCGTCGTCCCGGCGACGCCGGCCTCGGTCAGCACGTCCCAGCACTCCGCGACCTGCTCCGCGGTGGCCATGTCGGCCATCGAGCAGCCCGCGGCCAGGTCCGGCAGGACGACCTTCTGGTCGTCCGTGGTCAGGATGTCAGCGGACTCGGCCATGAAGTGGACGCCGCAGAAGACGATGTACTCGGCCTCCGGACGGGCGGCCGCGTCCTTCGCCAGCTTGAACGAGTCGCCGGTGACGTCCGCGAACTCGATGACCTCGTCACGCTGGTAGTGGTGCCCGAGGATGAAGACCTTGTCCCCGAGCTTCTCCTTGGCCGCGCGGGCGCGGGCCACCAGGTTCGGGTCCGACGGCGAGGGCAGGTCGCCGGGACACTCCACCCCGCGCTCGCTCTTGGGGTCGGCCTCGCGGCCGAGCAGCAGCAGGGCGAGGGGCGTCGGCTGGACGTCCAAAGGCTGGGCGGTGGTCACGACACGCACCCTTTCTGTTCTGCGACAACTGCGACTTCTCGTCTATTTGACATTATCTATCATAACCTCTTCACGTCACTTTGACGATGCCGATAGTGTCGATGTGACGCATTCGCCCGGGCCGCCGCCCCGCGTCCCGCCGAGGGGCCCACCCCCGCGCGCCGGTGTGCGAGCATGAATATCTGGAACGAGTGCCGGACACCGGAATGAATCGGCGGCCGCGCTGGTTGCCACCGACGGCAAGAGTCCGACGTTTCCCTGCCCCCGCCGGGAAGCCGCCCACTTCGGGAGTGAATGCAGATGTCCGTTCAGGACGAAAAGACCACTGTGAGCGACGGCATCCTCCTGTCCGACGCCGCCGCCGAGAAGGTCAGGACCCTGCTGGAGCAGGAAGGCCGCGAGGACCTGGCGCTCCGCGTCGCCGTCCAGCCCGGTGGCTGCTCCGGCCTGCGCTACCAGCTCTTCTTCGACGAGCGCTCCCTCGACGGCGACGTGGTCAAGGACTTCGACGGCGTCAAGGTCGTCACCGACCGCATGAGCAGCCCGTACCTGCACGGCGCGTCGATCGACTTCGTCGACACCATCGAGAAGCAGGGCTTCACGATCGACAACCCGAACGCCACGGGCTCCTGCGCCTGCGGCGACTCGTTCAGCTAAACGCCGACGCGCACGACAGCACGACAGAGGGGCCCCACCGTCGAGACCGACGGTGGGGCCCCTCTGCGTAGCGGGGTCCGGCTGTGCCGTTGAGGCCTACTGGCGGGCCAGCGGCTTGCCGGTGGTCCCGTCGACCACCTTCCGGGCGCCCAGCGGCTGCTCCAGCGTCACCGTCACCGACATGTCCTTGGCGATCATGATGCAGGACCCGCCCGGGTTGGCCGGGGTGTCCGTGATCTTCACGGTCACCGCCTCCGCGCTCTCCCGGGCCTGCGCGGCGTACGTACTGCACGCCCCGCCCCAGAAGTTCACCGTCAGCTTCCGGTCCGCCGAGGAGTACGAGAACCCGGGCACCGTACGACCCGCTCCCGGGGCGGTGCCGCCGTCCCGCGCGGCGGGCTGGGCCACCGTGCGGTCGGCGCCGCCCCCGGTGCCCGCCACCTCGAAGAGCCACGCGGGGACCAGTCCGCGGCCGCCGTCGACGGTTCCGGAGGCCAGGCCCAGCACCGCCGAGCGGACCGTCTCCGTCCGCGGCGGCTTCATCGGGCGCGGCTCCGGGTTGCACGGGAGGGTGTCGGTCGGCCCGACCGCGGTGTCCGGCTCCAGCGGTACGGACGTGGCGCACCCGCTCGGCCCGGTGCCGGGCCCCGTGCCGGAGCCCCCGCCCGACGCGGCGTTCAGCCGGTCCAGGGCCTCCCGCGCGCCCACCACCGGCTGCTCGGCGGACCGTACCGGGGTCTTCAGCTCACCCGTGGCAGCCACCACCTGGCCGTCCGCACCGACGCTCACCGTGCTCTGCCAGCCCTGCGTGGGCAGCCCGCCGACCACCGGGTCCGCCGTCACCACCCGTACGGAGCCCTGCACCTGGCGGGCGTCCAGCTTCGCGCCGTCCTGGCCCGCCGCCGCGAGCACCGGAGCCGCCGCGGCCTTCGCGGCCTCCTCGCCGACCGGTGTCCCCGCGCCTGAGTCCGTACCGGACGCTGCGCCGGGCGCCGGGGCCCGGCCCGCGTCGGGGGCCTGCGCGCCGCCGCCGGGGAGGGTGGCGGGGCCGCAGGTGTCCTTGCCGCGCTGACAGTCGTCCGAACCGCCCGCCTGGTAGCGGGTGAAGCTCCAGGTACCGGGCGCCTTGAGGTTCACCTGGAGGCGCGGACCCGAGGAGTCCGCGACCACCCCGGCCTGCCACAGCTCGCCCGAGAGCCGCGGCGCGCCCGTGATGCCGAGGGCCGCCGCGAGCCGCGCCACCTCGGCCTCGGTCACGTCACCGCCGGCCTTGAAGGAGGGCGCGGTGGCCGGGCCCTGGGGGAGGGGGGCGTCGGCCCGGTAGGTCACCCCGGAGCCGGACGGGTCCGGTTCACCCGGAGCGATGCCGGGGGCGGAGGGGCCGACGGAACCGGGGGAGGCCGCCCGGGCCGTGTCACGGGCGGACAGCGCCGCCGCCGGGGTGCCCCCGCCGCCGGAGGCCGCGGACGCCCAGTACGCCGTACCGCCCCCGGCGAGCAGGACGGCGGCCGCGACGGAGGCGACGGCCCAGCGGGGACGCCGTCGCCGGGCGCCGCCGGGCTGTCCGTTCTGGTCGGGCTCCCCGGCCTGGTCGGGCTGCTCGTTCCGGCCGGTCGGGTCGGCCTGCTCGGCCGGGTCGGTGTGGTCGCTCGGACCGGATTGCTCGGTGGTCACCGCTTCGCTCCTTTGCCTGCCTCGCCGTGCGTGATGCGAGTGGGACGGAACAGGAGCGCAACCGGTTCCCCGGTGCGGCGAACGGATCAGTAACCGTACTGCGCGGTGGAGGCGATGAGCCGCGCGGAAGCGGGCGGCACGCTCACCCCGTGGATCTGCGAGGGCGCCACCGGCGCCGGGCGGGGGCCCGCCGGGACCGACCAGTGGGGGGCCATGCGGGCGCAGTCGCCGAGGAGCCGGGCGAATCCTGGCCGGCGCGAGACTTCCGCGGTCCGCTCGGGAGCGGTGTACTGCGGGTACCCGAAGCCATCGGTGTAGGTCATGGGGGCACCGTAGGCAGGGGGATCACCACGAAGAAAGACCTACTACGGGGTAGTTTCTGACGGTCGGCCGTTCGCCGTCCACCGGGTAGCTTTGACTGTCCCCTTGCCGCCCTCCGCAGGAGCATCCACGCCGTGCGCATCGCAGTCACCGGCTCCATCGCCACCGACCACCTCATGACCTTCCCCGGCCGCTTCGCCGACCAGCTGGTCGCGGACCAGCTGCACACGGTCTCCCTCTCCTTCCTCGTCGACAACCTCGACGTGCGACGGGGCGGAGTCGGCCCGAACATCTGCTTCGGGATGGGGCAGCTCGGCAGCCGCCCGGTCCTCGTCGGCGCCGCCGGCTACGACTTCGACGAATACCGTGCCTGGCTCGACCGCCACGGCGTGGACACCGAATCCGTCCGGATCTCCGAAGTGCTGCACACCGCGCGCTTCGTGTGCACCACGGACGCCGACCACAACCAGATCGGCTCCTTCTACACCGGCGCCATGAGCGAGGCCCGGCTGATCGAGCTGAAGGCCGTCGCCGACCGCGTGGGCGGCCTGGACCTCGTCCTGATCGGCGCCGACGACCCCGAGGCGATGCTGCGCCACACCGAGGAGTGCCGGACGCGGGGGATCCCCTTCGCCGCCGACTTCTCGCAGCAGATCGCCCGCATGGACGGCGAGAACATCCGCACCCTCATGGAGGGCGCGACGTACCTCTTCTCGAACGAGTACGAGAAGGGCCTCATCGAGTCGAAGTCCGGCTGGACCGACGCCGAGATCCTGGCCAAGGTCGGCACCCGCGTCACCACGCTCGGCTCGAACGGCGTCAAGATCGAGCGCGTCGGCCACGAGCCGATCGTCGTCGGCTGCCCCGAGGAGACCGCGAAGGTCGACCCGACTGGCGTCGGCGACGCCTTCCGTGCCGGGTTCCTCACGGGGCTGGGCTGGGGGGTCGGGCTGGAGCGGGCGGCGCAGGTCGGCTGCATGCTCGCGACGCTGGTCATCGAGACCCTGGGTACGCAGGAGTACACCCTGGCGCGGGCCCACTTCATGGAGCGCTTCGCCAAGGCGTACGGCCCGGACGCGGCCGCGGAAGTCCAGTCCCACCTGTCCTGACCCCGGATGCCGGGGCCCCGGCCCCGGCACCCGCCGCCCCCGGCGGGGCGCCGCCTTCGGGCTGCGTAGGCCGCGCGTACCGGAGCGCCCGCAAACGCCGGGCGGGCTGGGATGTGCCCGGCCGCGCCACGCCCCTGCGGACCGCAGTGCCCTCAATCGCCGGGCAGGCTGAGATGTCCCCGGCCGGGCTGAGTGCGCCCGTGCGGGCTTGGCTGTGCCCGGCAGCGGTGGGTGCGCCCGTGCACGTTCGGGCGCCCTCAATCGCCGGGCAGGCTGGGATGTGCCCGGCCGGGCTGAGTGCGCCCGTGCGGGCTGGAATGTTCCTGGCTGGGCTCGGTGCGCCCGTGCGGGCTGGAATGTGCCGGGCCAGGCAGGGGTGTGCGGCGCGGGCTGAGACGCACCCGGCCATGCCCGTGCCACCTCACCCGTACCGGGCCGCGTGCAGCGGCCCCACCTCAGCCTCGCCGGGCCGCGTGCAGGGGCGCCACTCCAGCCTCGCCGGCGTTTGAGGCGCCGCCGGAGGCAGCGGATGCCGCGCGCAGCGGCAGCCGCCCGACCGGCCAGCCGCGCCGGGCGGCGCAGGGGACCCCCGACACCCGGCAGCGGCACTCGCCCGGCCGGGCCGGCCGCGGCGCCGGGGGCGTCGGGGGCCCCCGGCCCCCTACACCACCCGTCGGACCGTGTACGCGACCCCCGCCCCGCCGGGGCCAGGCGCTTCGCCCACGTACTCCTGCCCCCGCATCCCGCACCACGCCGGGATGTCCAGCCGCGCCACCTCGTCGTCCGACAGGACCGTGACCGTGCCGCCGACCGCCACGCCCCCGATCGCGTTCCCCAGCTCGATCACCGGCTGCGGGCACCGCATCCCGAGGGCGTCCACGACCAGGGACCCGGCCGACCCCCCGGTTGCGCGATCCGGAGCCGGCGCCACGCCGAGGCGGGAGCGGACCCCCGCCACCACCCCCGGCAGCGCCTCCAGGAACCCGTTCACCTCCTGCGCCGTCGTACCCACCGGCAGCGAGACCCGGACGTTGCCCTCCGAGAGCACCCCCATCGCCTTCAGCACGTGGCTCGGGGTGAGCGTCGAGCTCGTGCACGAGGACCCGGACGACACCGAGAACCCGGCCCGGTCCAGCTCGTGCAGCAGCACCTCCCCGTCCACGTAGAGGCAGGAGAAGGTGACCAGGTGCGGCAGCCGCCGCACGGGATCGCCGACCACCTCCACGTCCGGCACCAGCCGGGCCACCCGCCGCCGGATCCGGTCCACCAGCACCCGCAGCCGCTCCGACTCGGCCGCCGCGTCCGCCCGTACGGCCCGCAGCGAGGCCGCGGCCGCCACGATGGCCGGAATGTTCTCGAAGCCGGGGGAGCGGCCCGACTCCCGTTCCCCGCCCGGGCCTTGGGGGGCGAAGCGGACGCCCTTGCGGACGGCGAGGAGACCCACCCCGGCCGGCCCGCCCCACTTGTGCGCGCTCGCGGTCAGCAGCGACCAGCCCCCGGGCACCGGACCCCACGGCAGCGACTGGGCCGCGTCCACGAGCAGCGGCACCCCCGCGGCCCGGCAGCGCTCGGCCACCTCCGCCACCGGCTGGACCGTCCCCACCTCGTGGTTGGCGGACTGCAGGGCCGCCAGCGCGGTGTCGGTGCGCAGCGCCCGTTCGAACGCCTCCGCGGACACCGCGCCGGTGCGGTCGACCGGCACCTCGGTGAAAGCGCCCCCGCGTGACTCGACTGCCGCCGCCGAATGGAGGACAGAACTGTGTTCGACCGCGGAGAGCACCAGGTGCGCACCGACGCGCCGACGACCCGCCAGGGCGCCCTCGACGCCCGCGTGAACGGCGTGCGTCCCCGAAGGAGTGAAGACGAGTTCGTCCGGGCGGCACCCCACGGCCTCGGCCGCCGCCTCCCGCGCCGCGTCCAGCAGCAGCCGGGCCCGCCTGCCCTCCCGGTAGAGCCGGGCGGGGTCGGCCCAGCCCTCGTCCAGGGCGGCCAGCAGGGCCTGCCGGGCGACCGGGTGGAGCGGAGCGCCGGAGGCGGCGTCGAAGTACGGCATCCGCCCACGCTAGCCGCAGGGTCCGCGCCGGCGGACGTCCCCCGAGGTCAGACCCCGTCAGATGGCCACGGGAGGCCGCCATTCAGGGCCGGACGGACCTTCCCCCGTACGGCGGAGCCACCCCTTCGGGGGCAGTAGCGGCGCGTTGGGCACCCTCCCCGCGCGACCCCAAATAGCGTCCAGTAGGGTTTGGTCCGCATAAACATCCAAACCCCTGCCTGCGTCAGGGCCGGCGACCGACCCGAACACGGCCGCGGCCGACCGCGCGGGCCGAGACTCTCGGGAAGGCGCTACGTGAGTCCCTACGGCTCCGACCGCTCGCCGCGGCGCCCGATGCGGCGGAAGCTGCTGCAGGCGCTGACTGCGGGCGTGGTCCTGGCGACCGCCACTGGTTGCTCGTATTCATATAAGAACTTCCCCAACCTCGGTATGCCGGACCCGGTCACCAAAGAGGCGCCGATCATCCTCTCCCTGTGGCAGGGGTCCTGGGCGGCCGCGCTGATCACGGGCGTCCTGGTCTGGGGCCTGATCATCTGGAGCGTCGTCTTCCACCGGCGCAGCCGGACAAAGATCGAGGTCCCGCCGCAGACCCGGTACAACATGCCGATCGAGGCGCTGTACACGGTTGTCCCGCTCATCATCGTCTCGGTGCTGTTCTACTTCACCGCGCGTGACGAGTCGAAGCTGCTGTCCCTCTCCGCGAAGCCGACGCACACGATCAACGTGATCGGCTTCCAGTGGAGCTGGGGCTTCAACTACGTCGAGGACGTCGACGGCGACGCGGTGACCCCCAAGGCGGGCACGGTTCCCAAGGAACTGGCCTCCATCCCGGACCGCTACACCAAGGACTTCCCGGCCGGTGCCGAGGGCGTCTACGACAAGGGCACCCCGGCGGACGTCAACCCGGACAAGGCGGCCGAAGGCCTCAAGTACCCGGGTCCGACGCTCTGGCTCCCCCAGGGCGAGAAGGTCCGCTTCGTCCTGTCGTCGAACGACGTCATCCACTCCTTCTGGGTGGTCCCCTTCCTGTTCAAGCAGGACGTCATCCCGGGCCACACCAACGTCTTCGAGGTCACCCCGACCGAAAAGGGCGTCTTCATGGGCAAGTGCGCCGAGCTGTGTGGCGTCGACCACTCCCGGATGCTCTTCAACGTCAAGGTCGTCTCCCCCGAGGAGTACCGCAAGCACCTCAAGGACCTGGCGGAGAAGGGGCAGACCGGTTTCCTGCCGGCCGGCATCAAGCAGACCGACCCGGCCCGCAACGCTGAGGTGAACAAACTGTGAGCATCCTCAACCAGCCTCAGGGTGCCGCCGCGGACTCGTACGAGAACGAGCTGCCGGTACGGCGCAAGCAGCCGGGCAATGTCGTCGTGAAGTGGATGACCACCACCGACCACAAGACCATCGGCACGATGTACCTGGTCACGTCGTTCGTGTTCTTCATCATCGGCGGGATCATGGCGCTCTTCATGCGCGCCGAGCTGGCCCGTCCGGGCACGCAGATCATGTCGAACGAGCAGTTCAACCAGGCGTTCACCATGCATGGCACGATCATGCTGCTGATGTTCGCCACCCCGCTCTTCGCGGGCTTCGCGAACTGGATCATGCCGCTGCAGATCGGCGCGCCCGACGTGGCGTTCCCGCGGCTGAACATGTTCGCGTACTGGCTGTACCTCTTCGGCTCGACCATCGCGGTGGGCGGCTTCGCGACGCCCAGCGGCGCGGCCGACTTCGGATGGTTCGCCTACACCCCGCTGACCGACGCCGTGCACTCGCCCGGCATCGGCGGTGACATGTGGATCATGGGTCTGGCCTTCTCCGGCTTCGGCACGATCCTCGGTTCGGTCAACTTCATCACCACGATCATCTGCATGCGCGCTCCCGGCATGACGATGTTCCGCATGCCGATCTTCACCTGGAACGTGCTGCTGACCGGTGTGCTGGTCCTGCTCGCCTTCCCGGTGCTGGCCGCCGCGCTCTTCGCGCTGGAGGCCGACCGCAAGTTCGGTGCGCACGTGTTCGACGCGGCCAACGGCGGTGCCCTGCTCTGGCAGCACCTCTTCTGGTTCTTCGGCCACCCGGAGGTGTACATCATCGCGCTGCCGTTCTTCGGCATCGTGTCCGAGGTCATCCCGGTCTTCTCCCGCAAGCCGATGTTCGGCTACATCGGCCTCATCGCGGCGACCATCGCGATCGCGGGCCTCTCGGTGACCGTGTGGGCCCACCACATGTACGTCACCGGCGGTGTGCTGCTGCCGTTCTTCTCCTTCATGACCTTCCTGATCGCGGTCCCGACCGGTGTGAAGTTCTTCAACTGGATCGGCACCATGTGGAAGGGCTCGCTGTCCTTCGAGACCCCGATGCTCTGGACGATCGGCTTCCTGGTCACCTTCACCTTCGGGGGTCTGACCGGCGTCATCCTGGCCTCGCCCCCGATGGACTTCCACGTCTCCGACTCGTACTTCGTCGTCGCGCACTTCCACTACGTCGTCTTCGGCACCGTGGTCTTCGCGATGTTCGCCGGCTTCCACTTCTGGTGGCCGAAGTTCACGGGCAAGATGCTGGACGAGCGCCTGGGCAAGATCACCTTCTGGACGCTGTTCATCGGCTTCCACGGCACGTTCCTGGTGCAGCACTGGCTGGGTGCGGAAGGCATGCCGCGGCGTTACGCGGACTACCTCGACGCCGACGGTTTCACCGCGCTGAACACGATCTCGACGATCAGCTCGTTCCTGCTCGGCCTGTCGATCCTGCCCTTCCTGTACAACGTCTGGAAGACGGCGAAGTACGGCAAGAAGGTCGAGGTCGACGACCCGTGGGGCTACGGCCGCTCGCTGGAGTGGGCCACGTCATGCCCGCCGCCGCGGCACAACTTCCTCACCCTGCCGCGGATCCGTTCCGAGTCCCCGGCGTTCGACCTGCATCACCCTGAGATCGCTGCCCTCGACCACCTCGAGGACCACAGCGTGGCCAACCAGGCCGTCACCGGTGGCAAGGAGGCCGGCAAGTGAAGATCCAGGGCAGGATGTTCCTCTGGCTCTCCCTGTTCATTCTGATCATGGCCGTCGTGTACGGCGTCTGGTCGAAGGAACCGGTCGGGACCACCGCTCTCTTCCTGGCCTTCGGCCTGAGCGTCATGATCGGCTACTACCTGGCCTTCACGGCCCGGCGCGTGGACGAGATGGCCCAGGACAACCTGGAGGCCGATGTCGCGGACGAGGCCGGCGAGCTGGGATTCTTCTCCCCGCACAGCTGGCAGCCGCTGTCCCTTGCCATCGGTGGCGCCTTCGCCTTCATGGGCGTCGTCTTCGGCTGGTGGCTGATGTACTTCTCGGCGCCGCTGATCCTGATCGGTCTGTGGGGCTGGGTGTACGAGTACTACCGGGGCGAGAACGCCAACCAGTAGTGCGGCACCGCGTCACCCACTTGGGGCCCGGACACCTCTTCGAGAGAGGTCCGGGCCCCTCGTTTGCAGTCACCCCGCGCGCCGTGCCGGGCATATCTTCATAGCGTGGTCCCATGAACCACTCACCGCGTCTTTGGACGGTAGTCGGCTGCTCCCTGCTGGTCGCGTCCCTCGGGGCCGGCGCCACCGCATGCGGGTCCGGCGAGAACAACCCGCTGTCGGCCCGCCCCTACGACGCGGGCGACGAGGTCGCCTTCAACCAGGCGTCGGGCGGCCGTCCCGTCGACCCCGACCGCCCGCTGGAAGTCACCGCCAAGAAGGGCGACGGCCGCATCACCGACGTGAGCGCCGTCGACACCCACGGCCGGCACCTCGCGGGCGAGCTCTCCGCCAAGGGCGACCGCTGGCACAGCACCGCCCCGATGGCCGCGGGCGTCCGCTACACGGTCACGGTCGGCACGGAGGACGAACGCGGCGCCCAGGGGCAGCGCACGCTGAACTTCGAGACCACCCCGGCCAAGAAGGTCGTCCACGTCGAATTCGGCCCGGAGGCGGGCAAATACGGCGTCGGTCAGCCCCTGACGGCCGAACTGACCGAACCCGTCAAGGACAAGGCGGCCCGCGCCGTCGTCGAGCGGGGCCTGATCGTGGAGTCCCCCGCCCACGTCCAGGGAGCCTGGCACTGGGTGGACGACAAGCGGCTCCACTTCCGCCCCAAGGAGTACTGGCCCGCCAACACCACCGTCTCCGTACGGAGCAACCTGGAGGGCATCAAGATCGCCGACGGGCTCTACGGCGCCGCCGCCAAGTCGCTCACGCTGGAGATCGGCGACCGGGTCGAGGTCATCACCGACGCCTCCTCGCACCAACTGACCTTCAAGCGCAACGGAGAAGTGATCAACACCATTCCGGTCACCACCGGAAAGCCCGGCTTCTCCACCCGCAACGGCGTCAAGGTCGTGCTGGGCAAGCAGTACTTCGTCCAGATGCGCGGCGACACCGTCGGCATCGGCGTCGGCAGCAGCGAGTACTACAACCTCCCCGTGTACTACGCCACCCGGGTGACGTGGAGCGGTGAATACGTCCACGCCGCGCCGTGGTCCGTCGGCTCGCAGGGCTACGAGAACGTCAGCCACGGCTGCACCGGCATGAGCACCGCGAACGCCGCCTGGTTCTACGAGAACATCAGCGAGGGCGACATCGTCCGGGTGATCAACAGCATCGGCGAGGACATGGACCCCTTCGGCAACGGCTACGGCGACTGGAACCTGGACTGGAAGGACTGGCGCGAGGGCAGCGCCCTGCTCAAGGGCACCCAGGACGGGCGCAGTCCCGTCGACGCCGCCCGCCTGCGCCCCCGGGTCTGAGGCGCCGTCGGCGCCCACCGCACCGCGCCCGGCCCGCCGGACACGCCCGGCACCGGCCGCGGAAGCGACGCAGCGGCCCCTGGAAGCCCGTAGGAGGGCTCCAGGGGCCGCCGCGCGCCGTTCGGGGGCCCTTGCGGGCTTTCAGGCGTTCAGGGACAGCCGCGTCCGCAGGACGTCGGCCAGCGCCCCGGGGAATTCCACCGGGTCGACCGGCAGGGTCACCGCACGGTCCGCCCGGCTCCAGGTGGCCAGCCAGGCGTCCTGCGGGCGCCCGATCAGCAGCAGCACCGGGGGACACCGGAAGATCTCGTCCTTGATCTGGCGGCACACGCCCATGCCCCCGGCCGGCGCGGCCTCGCCGTCCAGCACGCAGGCGTCGATCCCGCCCGCGTCCAGCTCGCTGAGGACGGCGTCCAGGGTGGCGCACTCCAGGAACTCCACCGGCGGCAGGTCCGCTGCGGGCCTGCGCCCGGACGCCAGCCGCACCTGCTCCCGGGTGTTGGCGTCATCGCTGTAGACCAGAACCCGCGCAGTCGCCCGCATTTCGTTCCTCCACGTGTCACATGAATCACGTTGATGATGTCGCGGATGCTACTCCGTCCGACACCCTGTCAACATCGGTTCGAGGGGGCCTCCGATGGGCCGTTCGGGCCTTGCACACGCCCCGGACACTCCGAACGGCACCCCCCGGGGTGAGGGCGGGATAAGCGACCGACATAATGTCGGTCGTGGCGACAGCAACGACAGTAGATACCGGGCACGCGCACCCGACGGTCAACAGGCCGAACCTCGTCAGCGTCGGAACGATCATCTGGTTGAGTTCCGAGCTGATGTTCTTCGCGGCCCTCTTCGCGATGTACTTCACCCTGCGATCGGTGATGGGCGCCGAGCATTGGGCAGAACAGGCCGAGGCCTTGAATCTGCCCTTCTCGGCGACGAACACCACCGTCCTGGTGCTTTCCTCGCTCACCTGCCAGCTCGGCGTATTCGCCGCCGAGAGAGGTGACGTGAAGAAGCTCAGGACGTGGTTCATCATCACGTTCGTCATGGGTGCGATCTTCATTGGCGGCCAGGTGTTCGAGTACACCGAGCTGGTCAAGAAGGACGGCCTGAGTCTCTCGTCAGACCCGTACGGCTCGGTGTTCTACCTGACCACCGGCTTCCACGGGTTGCACGTGACGGGCGGCCTCATCGCCTTCCTCCTGGTCCTCGGCCGGACGTACGCGGCCAAGAGGTTCACCCACGAACAGGCCACGTCGGCCATCGTCGTGTCCTACTACTGGCACTTCGTCGACGTCGTCTGGATCGGCCTCTTCGCGACGATCTACCTGATCAAGTAGCGAACACGTCGCCGGGCAGGTCCCGGCACTCCATCCAGACACACCGACGCAGAAGATCCTGACACCGGGGTAATCCGTGAAAAAGCTCTCCGCACGACGACGCCATCCGCTGGCGGCGGTCGTCGTTCTACTCTTCGCCCTGGCGGTCACCGGGGGGCTGTACGCCGCCTTCGCGCCCGCGGGCAATGCGCAGGCAGACGACACCTCCCAGTCCCTCGCCATCGAGGAGGGCAAGAAGCTCTATGCCGTGGGCTGCGCAAGCTGCCACGGGACCGGCGGTCAGGGTTCCTCTGACGGCCCGAGCCTGGTGGGTGTCGGCTCCGCGGCCGTCGACTTCCAGGTGAGCACGGGCCGTATGCCCGCCCAGCAGCCCGGCGCTCAGGTGCCGAAGAAGCCCGTCATCTACACCCAGGCGCAGACCGACCAGCTGGCCGCGTTCATCGCGTCCCTCGGTGCCGGTCCGATCACGCCGACCGAGAAGCAGTACGACCCGGCGGGTGCCGACATCGCCAGGGGTGGCGAACTGTTCCGCAACAACTGCGCGCAGTGCCACAACTTCACCGGTGAGGGCGGCGCGCTGACGCACGGCAAGTACGCCCCGAACCTCGAGGGCGTCGAGCCGAAGCACATCTACGAGGCCATGCTCACCGGCCCGCAGAACATGCCCTCCTTCCCCGACAGCACCATGCCGGAGAAGCAGAAGAAGGACATCATCGCGTACCTCCAGAACGTGAACGGCGAGAAGTCGAACAGCCCCGGCGGCCTCAAGCTCGGTGGCCTCGGCCCCGTGTCCGAGGGCCTCTTCGGCTGGATCTTCGGACTGGGTGCGCTGATCGCTGTCGCCGTCTGGGTCGCGGCCCACACCGCTAAGGCCAAGAAGTCATGAGTAGCCAAGACATTCCCGTAGAGAAGCACCTGCCGAGCGAGCAGGGCGACGCGCACCACGGTGGCGTGGCAGTGGCGGACGACCCGTTCGCCGACCCGGGCCTGCCGGCCCACAAGCCCCGCATCCAGGACATCGACGAGCGGGCGGCCAAGCGCTCCGAGCGCACGGTCGCGATGCTGTTCACGCTGTCGATGCTGGCCACGATCGGCTTCATCGCCTCGTACGTGACCCTGCCGGTGGACAAGATCGTGTTCATCTTCCCCATCGGGAAGGTCAGCGCGCTCAACTTCGCCCTCGGCATGACGCTGGGCACCGCCCTCTTCTGCATCGGCGCGGGCGCGGTCCACTGGGCCCGCACCCTGATGTCCGACGTCGAGGTCGCCGCCGAGCGCCACGAGATCGCCGCTCCGCCGGAGGTCAAGGCGCAGGTCCTGCAGGACTTCGCCGACGGCGCCAAGGAGTCGGCCATCGGCCGTCGCCCCCTGATCCGCAACACGATGCTGGGCGCGCTGGCCATGCTGCCGCTGTCCGCCGTCGTGATCCTGCGCGACCTGGGTCCGCTGCCGGAGACCAAGCTCCGCAAGACGGTGTGGGCCAAGGGCAAGCTGCTCATCAACGACAACACGAACGAGCCGCTGCGTCCCGAGGACGTCGTGGTCGGTTCGCTGACCTTCGCCCGGCCGGAAGGCCTGGAGGAGGACCAGCACGACTTCCAGACGCAGATCGCCAAGGCTGCCCTGATGATCGTCCGCATCAAGCCGGAGGACATCAAGGACAAGCGGGAGCTGGAGTGGTCCCACGAGGGAATCGTGGCCTACTCGAAGATCTGCACCCACGTCGGCTGCCCGATCAGCCTGTACGAGCAGCAGACGCACCACGTGCTCTGCCCGTGCCACCAGTCCACCTTCGACCTCTCCGACGGCGCCCGCGTCATCTTCGGCCCGGCCGGTCACGCGCTCCCGCAGCTGCGGATCGGTGTGAATGACGAAGGCTTCCTCGAAGCGCATGGCGACTTCGAAGAGCCCGTCGGTCCTGCATTCTGGGAGCGCGGATGAGCACTGCCACTGAAACGACGGGGCGCAAAGCGCCTGCCGGCGAGCGCGTAGCGGACTGGGCGGACGGCCGCCTGGGCATCTACGGCCTCGCCAAGGCGAACATGCGCAAGATCTTCCCGGACCACTGGTCCTTCATGCTCGGTGAGATCTGCCTCTACAGCTTCATCATCATCATCCTCACGGGTGTGTACCTGACGCTGTTCTTCCACCCGAGCATGAACGAGGTCGTGTACCACGGCTCGTACGTGCCGATGCAGGGCGTCCGGATGTCCGAGGCCTTCGCCTCGACCCTGGACATCAGCTTCGAGGTCCGCGGTGGTCTGCTGATCCGGCAGATCCACCACTGGGCGGCGCTGATCTTCGTCGCGGCCATGCTCGTGCACATGATGCGCGTGTTCTTCACGGGTGCCTTCCGCAAGCCGCGCGAGGTCAACTGGATCTTCGGCTTCCTGCTGCTGGTCCTCGGCATGTTCACCGGTTTCACCGGTTACTCCCTGCCGGACGACCTGCTCTCGGGCACCGGTGTCCGCTTCATGGAGGGCGCGATCCTGTCCGTGCCGGTCGTCGGCACGTACCTGTCGTTCTTCCTCTTCGGCGGCGAGTTCCCCGGCGGCGACTTCGTCGCGCGGTTCTACTCGATCCACATCCTGCTGCTGCCCGGCATCATGATGGGCCTGCTGGTGGCCCACCTGATCCTGGTCTTCTACCACAAGCACACCCAGTTCGCGGGCCCCGGCAAGACGAACAAGAACGTCGTCGGCATGCCGCTGCTGCCGGTCTACATGGCCAAGGCCGGAGGCTTCTTCTTCCTGGTCTTCGGTGTCATCGCGGCCATCGCGGCGCTGGCGTCGATCAACCCGATCTGGGCGCTCGGCCCGTACCGCCCGGACCACGTGTCCACCGGTGCGCAGCCCGACTGGTACATGGGCTTCTCCGAGGGCCTGATCCGTGCCATGCCCGGCTGGGAGATCAACCTGTGGGGCCACACGCTCGTCCTGGGCGTGTTCATCCCGCTGGTGATCTTCCCGCTGATCCTGGTCGCGATCGCGGTCTACCCGTTCATCGAGTCCTGGGTCACCGGTGACAAGCGCGAGCACCACCTGCTGGACCGCCCGCGCAACGTCCCGACCCGTACGGGCTTCGGCGTCGCCTGGATCACCTGGTACGTGATCCTGCTCATCGCCGGCGGCAACGACATGTTCGCGCAGTACTTCCACCTGTCGATCAACTCGATCACGTGGTTCGCGCGGATCGGCTTCTTCGTCGGCCCGGTCATCGCGTTCGTCATCACCAAGCGGATCTGCCTCGGCCTCCAGCGCCGGGACCGGGACAAGGTGCTGCACGGTCGCGAGACCGGCATCATCAAGCGCCTGCCGCACGGTGAGTTCGTCGAGGTCCACGAGCCGCTCTCGCAGGGCCAGCTGCACACGCTGACCTCGTACGAGCAGTACAAGCCGCTCGAGATCGGCCCGACGGTCGACGAGAACGGCGTCGAGCGCAAGGTCTCGGGCGTCGAGAAGCTCCGCGCGAAGCTGAGCAAGGGCTTCTACGGCGAGGACAACCAGATCCCGAAGCCCACGTCCGAGGAGTACAAGGAGATCCAGAGCGGCCACGGCCACCACTGACTCCGCATGACGGACTGATTCCGGTCAGTCTCCGCGTCGCCACGGCAAGAGCCCCGTCCAGTCACTGGACGGGGCTCTTTGCCGTACTCCCCGCCTGGATAGGCTGGGGCCTCACCCATCGACTGTGGACCATCAGGAGCGGACCATGAACGTTGTGACCCCGGCGGGCGGCGACAGCGTGGCGGCCCGCACCTGGCCTGCCGTACTGGACGCCCTGCTCGACGGCCGCGACCTCGGCGCGGACGACACGGCGTGGGCGATGGACCGCATCATGCGCGGAGAGGCGACCGACGCCCAGATCGCGGGCTTCGTGGTCGCGCTGCGTGCCAAGGGCGAGACCGTCGCCGAGATCAACGGCCTCGTACGGACCATGTACGACCACGCCAACCTGATCGAGGTCCCCGGCCGGACGGTCGACATCGTCGGCACCGGCGGCGACGGCGCCAAGACGGTCAACATCTCGACGATGTCCGCGATCGTGGTCGCCGGGACGGGCGCCAAGGTGGTCAAGCACGGCAACCGCGCCGCGTCCTCCTCCAGCGGCGCCTCCGACGTCCTGGAGCAGCTGGGCGTCAACCTCGACCTGACCCCCGCGCGGGTGGCCGAGGTGGCCGAGGAGGCGGGCATCACCTTCTGCTTCGCCGTCAAGTTCCACCCGGCGCTGCGGTACGTCGCGGGCGCCCGCAGGGAACTGGGCATCCGGACCACCTTCAACGTGCTGGGCCCGCTGACCAACCCCGCGAAGGTGCGGGCGCAGGCGACCGGCGTCGCCGACCCCCGGATGGCCCCCATCGTGGCGGGCGTGCTCGCCGAACGCGGTTCCTCCGCACTGGTCTTCCGGGGCGACGACGGCTTCGACGAGCTGACCACCACGGCGACCTCCCGGGTGTGGTGGGTGCGCGACGGCAAGGTCACCGAGCAGGGCTTCGACCCGCGCGACATCGGCATTTCCCTGGTCGATGTTTTCGCGCTGCGGGGCGCCGACCCCGCCTACAACGCGGACGTCGCCCGGCGCCTGCTGGCGGGGGAGGGCGGCCCGGTGCGCGACGCCGTGCTGCTGAACTCGGCGGCCGCGCTGGTGGCCCTGGACCCGGGCAGCGGCACGCTGGAGGAGCAGCTGGCGGCGGGCGTCACCCGGGCGGCGCAGTCGATCGACTCCGGTGCGGCCCTGGCCGCGCTGGACCGGTGGGTGAAGGCCAGCAACGCCTGAGCAGGGTCGGTTTCGCGCCGGGCCCCGGTTCCGACATGCGGACCGGGGCTTGTGCGCGGGAGATCGTGTGGCAGGATGCAGACCAGGTCACGAGTGACAGCGTTTAGGCCCCGGCTTGCTGTCCGGCAACCCTCCTTCCGTGGCGGGGTGCCCCGGGTGATGACCAGGCCGCAGGCAGCGAGGCTTGCGGCAAGCGCGGATCCCTCGAATCCAGGGGTCCTGGTCTCTCGAGGAGCGTTTTCCGTGAGCAAGCGAATGCGATAGGGCGCTCAAGCCCCTTCTTCACCCCCCCCGGAACAGGGTCCTGTCCGCGTACCTCCGGTACCGCCGGCGCACCCCGTCTCCCGGGACTCCCCGTACCCCGCCTCCGCGGCCGCGTACGGGCCCCCTGAAGCCATTCACCCCTGCCTGCCGGGAGATACCGCCATGTCCGCATCCCTGAACGCCGCCACCACCTCCACCGCTGACACGAGCGTCGGCGCCGCCTGCGACGCCGCCTGTGCCGAGCCGCTCCAGGTGCTCGGCCGGGACGTCACCGTGCCGCTGGTCACCGGCGGCGAAGTGACCTACGCGGCGCTGGACTACGCAGCCAGCGCCCCGGCGCTGCAGCGGGTCTGGGACGACGTGGCCGCGTACGCCCCCTACTACGGCAGCGTGCACCGCGGGGCCGGGTACCTCTCGCAGCTCTCCACCGACCTCTTCGAGCAGAGCCGGGCCACGGTCGCGGAGTTCCTCGATTGCCGCCCCGCCGATCAGGTGATCTTCACCCGGTCCACCACCGACTCGCTGAACCTCCTCGGCCAGGCGCTCCCGGCCGACTGCCAGGTCTTCGTCTTCGAGACCGAGCACCACGCCTCGCTGCTGCCCTGGCGCGACGCCCGGGTCACCTACCTGAACGCCCCGCGCACCCCGGGCGAGGCCGTCGCCACGCTGGAGCGGGCGCTGGCCGACCGCGAGCCTTACGGCCCGGCGCTGGTCTGCGTCACCGGCGCGTCCAACGTCACCGGTGAACTGTGGCCGGTCAAGGAACTCGCCGCCGCCGCGCACGCCCACGGCGCGCGGATCGTCCTGGACGCCGCCCAGCTCGCCCCGCACCACCCGGTGTCGGTGCAGGACCTGGACGTCGACTGGGTCGCCTTCTCCGGGCACAAGCTGTACGCGCCCTTCGGCTCGGGCGTGCTCGCGGGGCGGGCCGACTGGCTCCAGGAGGCCGAGCCGTACCTCGCGGGAGGCGGTGCCTCCCGGAAGGTGGCCCGGCGCGAGGACGGCGGCGTGGACGTCGAGTGGCACACCACCGCGGCCCGCCACGAGGCCGGTTCCCCGAACGTCATCGGCGTCTACTCCATCGCCTCCGCCTGCCGGGCGCTGACCGAGGCCGGGTTCGACACCCTGGTCGCGCGGGAGCGGCACCTGATCGCGAAGGTCCGCGAGGGCCTGGCCGAGGTCCCGGCCGTGCGGATCCTGTCCCTGTTCGGTGACGGCGCGCCGCGCGTGGGCGTCATCTCCTTCGTCGTGGACGGCTGGAACAGCTCGCACTTCGCCGCCGCGCTCTCCGCCGAGTACGGGATCGGGGTCCGCGACGGCCTGTTCTGCGCCCACCCGCTGGTCCGGACCCTGCTGGGCAGCGCGCCGCAGGAGCCGGGCGAGTGCGGGGCGCCGGAGGCGGAGCCGGGGGAGCGGTCGCTGAACGCGATCCGGGTCAGCTTCGGGGCGGGTACGCCGGACGAGCACGTGGAGCGGTTCGTGGGGGCCGTGCGGGAGTTGGTGGCGCAGGGGGCGCAGTGGACGTACCGCACGGAAGAAGGCCGCTGCGTCCCGGCCGTCTGACGCTCGCCTCAATCGCCGGCGGGGCTGGGGTATGCCCCCTGGCCCGGGGGTGGGCGTCCCGGCCCGCGGCCGTTCGCCTCAAACGCCGGCGGGGCTGGGATCCCCCGGTGCCGGGCCCACGCCGCGGGTCGGGGTCGGGACGGGGACGGGCAGGAGTGTCCCCGCAGGACGAGCGGCCACCGCTGGGGACTTTCTCCGAACCGGGTGAGGCCGCGAGCCGAGGAGACGCTCGTGCGCGGCACCGGCACGGCCGCGGCCCGCCACCACCGGGCCAGGGGCCATACCCAGCCCCGCCGGCGTTTGAGGCGGACCACCGACCCGGGCCAGGGGCCATACCCCCAGCCCCGCCGGCGTTTGAGGCGAAAAGGCCGCGGCCGGCGCTACGCGTCGAGGCCGATCGCGAACGCCGCCTCCAGGTCGTGCTGGGAGTAGGTGCGGAACGCCACGTGGGTGTCCGTCGCCTCCACGCCCGGGATCTTGCTGATGCGGCCGGGGATGATGTCCGCGAGGTTCTCGTGGCGCGGCACCCGGACGAGCGCGATGAGGTCGTACGTACCCGTGACGGAGTAGACCTCGCTGACGTTCTCCAGCGCGGCGATCGACTCGGCGATCTCGGGGATGCGGTCCACGCTGGTCTTGATGAGCACGATCGCGGTGATCACGGCTGGCTGTCTCCCTCGGTGGCCGTCGCTGGTCGCCTCACTCTAGTCGTACGCCGATATCGGACCCACGCGTACAGGAACCCGCCCGAGAAGCCCACCACATGGGCCAGGTACGCCACCCCCGGCCCGCTCCCGGCGCGGTGCGCCGCCAGCCACTGCAGGCCGAACCAGAACAGCAGCACGATCCAGGCCGGGAAGCGCAGCGGTACGAAGAACAGGAACGGGAAGAGGCTGGTCACCCGGGCTCTGGGGAAGAGGCACAGGAAGGCCCCCAGGACGGCCGAGATGGCCCCGGAGGCGCCGACCAGGGTTTGGTCCGAGGTGGCGTTGGCCGCCGCGTAGGCGGCCAGCGCGAGGTAGCCGGTGGTGACGTAGAAGACGAGGAACTGCGCGCGCCCCATCCGCTCCTCGGCCATCGCGCCGAAGACGTAGAGGAAGAGGCAGTTCCCCAGCAGGTGCAGCCAGCCGCCGTGCACGAAGAGCGCCGTCAGCGGGGTGAGCAGGGCGCGGCGGCCGCCGCCGAGGAGTTCGTCCGGGACGACGCCCCAGTGCCGGAAGTACGCCGTGCCGGAGGCGATCAGCCGCTCGCCCGTGCCGTAGACCGGGTTGAGCCCCGAGGCCGGGCTCATGACGAAGACGACGGCGCAGGCCGCGATCAGCGCGTACGTCACCACCGGGCCGCGCGCGGCCTCGCGGACGGTCCGCCACCATACGCTCATGGGACAGAGCATGGCGTAACCGGAGGGACCCGGGCAGCTCGCCCCGCCGCGTCCCGCGCAGCGGACGGCACCCCGCGCGGAAGCGGCGTCAGGCCGTAGGGTTACGAGCTGCGGTCCCCGCCGAGAGGCGCGGACCGCTTTAATTGAAACAGCGACGAAGGAGTGAGCGGCCCGATGACGGTTCCCCTGCCGACCGAGACGACCCGGTGGCGCTGCACGCTGTGCGGCAACCTCACGCGGTTCGACGTCACGCGC
This sequence comes from Streptomyces sp. NPDC006529, assembly GCF_040611795.1. NCBI lineage: Bacteria > Bacillati > Actinomycetota > Actinomycetes > Kitasatosporales > Streptomycetaceae > Streptomyces > Streptomyces sp. NPDC006529. The sequence goes on from NZ_JBEXPB010000017.1 coordinate 78,367, forward strand.
TCGTCGAAGGTCGTGGAGTACGTCCACCTGGACCTCGCCGGGGAGCCCAAGGTCGAGGAGCGCGAGGTGGTCAATGAGACCATCGAGTCGGTCCGCTGCCGCTGGTGCAACGCGGTGGACCAGATCGAACTCGTGGACCGGCCGGGTGCGGACTCCTAGGGAGTCCGGGCCCGCGGTCAGGACGTAACGGTAGGGGTGACGGATCGTGGAGCCAGCAAGCGGCGCTGAGCCGGCCGACGCGGCCGGCGACGCCGCGGAGGTGCTCGACCGCCCGCTGCCCGAAGGCGTGCGGCGCCGGGTGGTCGCGCTGGTCTCGGACGCCTTCGGCGGCCTGACGGTCGCAGATCTTCCGGGCCAGTTGCGCCAGTACGCCCGGTTCACCCCCACCCGGCGGGCGAAGTTCGCGGGCAACGCCATGGCGGCCGCCGTCGAGACGGACGCCGTCTTCCGCGGCCGGGTCGCCGAGAAGCTGCGCGAGGCCCAGCCGGACCTGTCGGCCGCCCTGGAGTGCGGCGCGCCGCCCGCCGCCGCCGACCCCCTCGACGTGGCGGCCGCCGCGTACGTCCTGCGCCCCGCGGGCTGGGTCAAACTCGTGGCCGCGGCCGGCGAAGAGGCGCAGCGCGCCGACGCCGAGCGGGTCGGCGAGGAGACCCAGCGCGAACTGGAGCGGCTGCGCGAGGAGCTGGCGCACCTGCGCGAGCAGCACCGCAACGGCGGCGAGCAGGTGCGCACGGAGCTGGAGGCGTCCCGCAAGGAAGCCGAATCGCTTCAGCGCAAGCTGCGCAGCGCGCTCAACGACGTCAAGCGGGGTGAGGCGGCCCTGCGCAAGGTGATGGCCGAGATCGACGGGATCCGCAGCGAGACCGGTGCCCGGGTGGTGGCCGCCGAGAGCGAGTCCCGGCGGCTGAAGTCACGGCTGGCGGAGGTGGAGTCGGCGCTGGAGACCTCGCGCCGGGCCACCCGCGAGGGGCGCAGCATCGAGGACATGCGGCTGCGGCTGCTGCTGGACACGGTGCTCGAAGCGGCCCAGGGGCTGCGCCGGGAGCTGGCGCTGCCGCCGGTCTCGACGCGGCCCGCGGACACGGTCGAGGCGGTGGAGCCGGGCCGGATGACCCCGAAGGACATCGCGGCGCGGGCGCTGTCGGAGACGGATCCGGCGCTGCTGGACCAGCTGTTGGCGCTGCCTCAGGCCCATCTGGTGGTGGACGGCTACAACGTGACCAAGACCGGCTATCCGACGATGCCGCTGGAGAAGCAGCGGCTGCGGCTGCTGGGCGGGCTCTCGATGCTGGCCGCGCAGACGGGTGCGGAGATGACCTGCGTCTTCGACGGGGCCGAGCTGGCCGCGCCGGTGCTGCTGGCGCCGCCGCGCGGGGTGCGGGTGCTGTTCTCCAAGGCGGGCGTCACGGCGGACGAGTTGATCCGTCAGCTGGTGCGCGCGGAGCCGCCCGGGCGCCCGGTGGTCGTGGTCTCCACCGACCGCGAGGTGGCCGACGGGGTGGCCAAGGCGGGGGCGCGGCCGGTGACGTCCGCCTTGCTGCTGAAGCGGCTTTCGCGCGTTTCGTAACCCCTGGGCGGCATGGGTCATTTGCCGGGATTTTCGGAACGTACCGTCAAGTGACCGCTACCGCGCGTGGGGTGAAAGTAAAGAAGCTGGTCGGTGACCGATTTTTTTGCCGCCAGGATTTGAACTGATCACAGGAGGGTCACTAGGGTCGGCCCAAACCTTCGTGCGATGGATCACTCATTCGGGGTGCCGGCCGAAGGGGCTGCCGGGTGTGCGTGCTCCGGCGGCTCTAGGAAGAAGGAGCTCGCCCCCGTGGCGTCCCACCGTCGACCCAAGCAGCCGAGCCGCCTGCGCGTGACCGTCCTGACGGCCACCGCCGCCGCGGCCGTCGTCCTCTCCGCCAACGGCGCCTCCGCCGCTCCGCAGCCGAGCAAGGACGAGGCCAAGGCCGAGGTGGACGCGCTCTACACGGAGTCCGAACAGGCCGCCGAGAAGGCCAACGGAGCCAAGGAGCGCCAGGACAAGCTGGAGAAGGAGATCAGCCAGCTCCAGGACCAGGTCGCCAAGGGGCAGGACGAGCTCAACACCCTGCGCAGCGCCCTCGGTTCGATGGCGAGCGCCCAGTACCGCACCGGCGGCATCGACAACTCGCTGGCGCTCTTCCTCTCCGGCGACCCCGACAGCTACCTCGACAAGGCCTCCACCATGGAGCAGTTGAGCGGCAAGCAGGTCGAAGCGGTCCAGAAGATCCAGGCGAAGCAGCGCAGTCTCGCGCAGAAGCGGCAGGAGGCCTCGGGCAAGCTCGCCGACCTCGCGGCCACCCGCAAGGAACTGGACGAGAAGAAGAAGGCCGCCCAGGAGAAGCTGGCCGCGGCGCAGGCGGTCCTCAACTCCCTGAGCGCGGACGAGCGGGCGAAGCTCGGCGAGGACGAGAAGCGCGCCAGCCGCAGCGACGGCGACCGCGCGAACCTCGGCGGCGGCGCGAAGGGCTCCGGCCGCGCCGGGCAGGCCCTCGAAAACGCCAAGACGCAGCTCGGCGACGCCTACCACATGGGTGACACGGGCCCCGACTCGTGGGACTGCTCCAGCCTGGTCCAGTGGGCCTACGGCCAGGCCGGCGTGGACCTCCCGCGCGTCACCTACGACCAGGCGAACGCGGGCCGGCACCTGAGCCTGAGCGAACTCCAGCCCGGCGACCTGATCCTGTTCTACGACGACCTGCACCACGTCGGCCTGTACGCGGGCAACGGGATGACGCTGCACGCCTCCAACCCGCGCGGCGGCGTCAAGTACGAGGCCGTCCGCAACATGCCCTTCCAGTTCGGCGTCCGCGTCGCGGGCTGATCCCTCCCCGTGGACCTTCCCCGGGAGGGTCATGCCCGCGGACGCGCCGCGGACCGCCCATCCGGGCGAATTACCAGGGCGCTCCGCGCCCCCTCGCCCCGCCGGTGACCTGGGTCTCCGGCGGGGCGTCACCGTGCGTGCCCGCCCACGGTCGTTGGCCGGTGCGTGAGCGGGCCGCTACTGTCTGCCAGCGCGGAACCCGGCACACGGCCGCCCACGGGGGGCGGACCCGGGCCCCGCGCTAGCGGAAGGGAGCTGCTCGACGTGGCATCCCATCGCCGGCCCGCGCCTACGGCGCACGACCGGAACACCAGGGTCACCGTGCTGACCGCCGCCGCGGCCACCGCCGCGGTCGCCCTGACGGGCGGACCGGCCGGCGCGGCCCCCGCGGATCCGCCCGTCAGTACCCGGGCCCAGGTGGACCGGCTGTTCGAGGAGGCCGAGCAGGCCACCGAACGCTTCAACGCGGCCGGGGAGCGCAGCGCGAAGCTGCGCGCCGAAGTCCTGCGCGCCCAGGACGCCGTGGCCCGCGGCCAGGACCGGATCAACACCATGCGCGGGGTGCTCGGCAGCTTCGCCGGGGCCCAGTACAAGTCCGGCGGCCTCGACCCGGCCGTCGAGCTGATGCTCTCCGAGGACCCCGACGAGTACCTCGACAAGGCCAGCGCGCTGGACCGGCTGACCGACCGCCAGGCGCGGCAGCTCGACGAACTGCGCGAGGAGCAGCGCACGCTGGACCAGGAGCGCCGCGAGGCCTCCCGCAAGCTCGCCGAACTCGACGGGCTGCGCGCCGACACGGCCCGCCACAAGCGGTCCGTGACCGCCAAGCTCGCCGCCGCCCAGCGGCTGCTCAACGCCATGCCGTCGGAGGAACGGGCCTCCTTCGACCGGTCCTCGCGCTCCGCCGACCGGGCCGGCGCGCTGCCCGAACCGCCCGGCTCCGGCGGCGCCTCCTCCGGGCGCGCCGCGGCCGCCGTGCGGGCCGCCCGGGCCGCGATCGGGCGGCCGTACGTGTGGGGCGCCACCGGGCCGTCCGGGTTCGACTGCTCCGGGCTGATGGTCTGGTCCTACCGGCAGGCGGGCGTCTCCCTGCCGCGCACCTCGCAGGAGCAGCGCCACGCGGGGCGCCGGGTCTCCCTTTCCGAGGCCCGGCCGGGCGACCTGGTGACCTACCGCTCCGACGCCAGCCACGTCGGGATGTACGTCGGCAACGGCCAGGTGGTGCACGCCCCCTACCCGGGGGCCGCCGTGCGCTACGACCCGGTCGGGATGATGCCGGTGTCCTCGGTGACCCGCCCCTGAGGAGACCCGCCTCCGGGGGAGCCCGCCCCGTGATCGCGCGGGCGCCCTCCGCGCGTACGATCGCCGGATGGTCCGGGGTCCCCTGCGCGCGCTGCTCCCGCTGCTCGCCGTGCTGCTGGTCGGCGGGTCGGCCTGCGCCCGCCCGGCGGCTCCGCCCGACGGCGCCGAGCGGGCCGTGCGGGCGGCGGTGGCCGCCTGGTCGGCCCGGCCCCCCGCGGCGCTCGCCGCGGTCCCGCTGGAGGGCTGGACGTACGAGGTCACCTCGGTGCGCCGGGACGGCGCCCGGGCCGATGTCCGCGCCGAACTGCGCTACCGGCTCACCGGCTACGATGCCGCTCCCACCGGTTCCGGCCGCGCCCTGACGCTGAGCCAGGACGGCAGCGGATGGCACGTCACCGGTGACCGGCCCGCGCCGGGCGCGCTGCCGCAGCTGTGGGACCAGGGCCCGGTGAGCGTGGTGCGCGGGGACCGAGCGCTGGTGCTGGGCGCCTCCGGGCGGTCCCGGGAGAGCCTGGAAGAGGTCGCGGTGGTGGCCGGGCGGGCCGTGCCCGAGGTGAGCGCCGCCTGGCCGCGGCCGTGGGCGGGCCGGGTGGTGGTCGTGGTCCCCGCGGGCCTGGACGCGATGGCGGCCCTGCTGGGGCGGCCCGCCGACTCCTACCGGGGGCTGGCGGCGGTGACCACCGGACTGGTCGGCGTCTCCCCGGCCCCGGCCGACCGGGTGGTGGTCAACCCGCAGGCGTACGAGGGCCTGAGCGAGCCGGGCCGCCAAGTGGTGCTCACCCACGAGAGCACCCACGTCGCCACCCGCTCCGCGACCACCGCCGCGACCCCGCTGTGGCTCTCCGAGGGCTTCGCGGACTGGGTGGCGTACCGCTCGACCGGGCGCACGCCGGCGGAGGCCGCCCCGGCCCTGCGCCGGGCCGTGGGCCGGGGTGAACTTCCGTCCGCGCTCCCCCCGAACGAGGCGTTCACCTTCGGGAGTGACGCGCAGGCGATGGCCCGCGCCTACGAGGGGGCCTGGCTGGCGTGCCGGCTGATCGCCGACCGCTGGGGCGAGGCGGCCCTGGTCAGGCTCTATGCCGACGCGGGCCGGAGGCCGCTGCCGACGGCCCTGCGCGACGCCCTGGACACCGACCTCTCCGCGCTCACCCGAACGTGGCAGTCGACCCTGCGGGAGGAGCTGCGGTGAGCGGTAGCCTCGCCGCACGATGCACAAGACGCTGATCGTGACCAACGATTTCCCGCCACGTCCGGGCGGCATCCAGGCCTTCCTCCACAACATGGCACTGCGCCTGGACCCCGGCCGGGTGGTCGTCTACGCCTCCACCTGGAAGCGGGGCGCGGAGGCCGCCGCCGCCACCGCGGTCTTCGACGCGGCGCAGCCCTTCCCCGTCGTCCGGGACCCGGCGACGATGCTGCTGCCCACCCCCCGCGTGACCCACCGGGCCACCGCCCTGCTGCGCGAGCACGGCTGCGAGGCCGTCTGGTTCGGCGCCGCCGCCCCGCTCGCCCTGATGGGGCCCGCGCTGAGCCGGGCGGGCGCCCGGCGGGTGGTGGCGACCACCCACGGGCACGAGGCGGGCTGGGCCCAGCTGCCCGGCGCGCGCGGCCTGCTGCACCGGATCGGCGAGGGCGTGGACACGGTCACCTACCTCGGGGAGTACACCCGCTCGCGGATCGCGGGCGCGCTCGGCGAGGAGGCCGCGGCGCGGATGGCGTGGCTGCCGCCCGGGGTCGACGAGAAGACCTTCCACCCCGGGTCGGGCGGCGACCTCATCCGGGCCCGGCTCGGGCTGGCGGACCGGCCGGTGGTGGTGTGCGTGTCCCGGCTGGTGCCGCGCAAGGGCCAGGACACCCTGATCCGGGCGCTGCCGCTGATCCGCGCGGAGGTGCCGGGCGCGGTGCTGCTGATCGTGGGCGGCGGGCCGTACGAGGGCGCGCTGCGGGCGCTGGCCGCCTCCGCCGGGGTCGTGGACGCGGTGCGCTTCACCGGCGCCCTGCCGTGGGGGGAGCTGCCCGCGCACTTCGGGGCGGGCGACGTCTTCGCGATGCCGTGCCGGACCCGGCGGGGCGGGCTGGACGTGGAGGGCCTCGGGATCGTCTACCTGGAGGCGTCGGCGACCGGCCTGCCGGTGGTCGCGGGGGACTCCGGGGGCGCGCCGGACGCGGTGCTGGACGGGGAGACGGGCTGGGTGGTCCGGGGCGGCTCGGTGAGCGACACGGCGGACCGGATCGTCACCCTGCTCCTCGATCCGGCGCTGGCCCGGGCGATGGGGGAGCGGGGCCGGGCCTGGGTGGAGGAGCGGTGGCGCTGGGACCTGCTGGCGGAGCGGCTGCGCGGGTTGCTGTGACAGGCATTGCCCGGGGAGGGGCCGTTCCTGAAGGGCGCGGCACCGAAGATGATCACTCCTGGCCATGTCTGACTGTTACTCAGATATCTGTCAATACGGCATCTGGGTGGACGTTACGATTCCGCCCATGATGCGAGCATGACACCCCAACTGACGCGCCGTCACCTCCTGGGACTCGGCGCCCTCCAGAGCGCGGCCGCCCTCGGATTCACCCGGATCGGACCGTCCGCCGCGGCCGCCGTCGAGCCCGCCGCCGCGCAGTACGCCCCCGCCATCGTCGTCGGATCCGGCTACGGCTCCGCCGTCGCCGCCCTGCGGCTAGGTCAGGCGGGCGTACGGACCGTCGTCCTCGAAATGGGGCGGCTCTGGGACACCCCCGGCTCCGACGGGAAGGTGTTCCCCTCCACCTCCGCCCCCGACCAGCGCTCCATGTGGTACCGCACGCGCACCGAGGCCCCGCTCGCCCAGTTCCTCTGGCTCGACGTGGTCAACCGCGACATCAGCCCCTACCCCGGCGTCCTCGACCGGGTGAACTACGGCGACATGTCCGTCTACGTCGGCCGCGGCGTCGGCGGCGGCTCCCTCGTCAACGGCGGCATGGCGCCCACCCCCAGGCGCGCGTACTTCACCGAGGTGCTGCCCCGGGTCGACGCCGACGAGATGTACGGGACCTACTTCCCGCGGGCCCGGCAGATGCTCGGTGTCAACGACATCGACCCGTCCTGGTTCGAGTCCACCGAGTGGTACCGCTTCGCCCGGATCTCCCGCAAGCACGCCCGGAACACCGGCCTGAAGACCACCTTCGTGCCCAACGTCTACGACTTCGCGTACATGCAGCGCGAGGCGGCCGGCACCGCCACGAAGTCCGCGCTCGCGGGCGAGGTCATCTACGGCAACAACCACGGCAAGAAGAGCGTCGACAAGACCTACCTCGCCGCCGCCCTCGGCACCGGCAACGTCACCATCGAGACCATGCAGCGCGTGGTCGCGGTACGCCAGGACCCGGCCGGGGGCTACGTCCTCACCGTCCGGACCAGCGACCTGACCGGGCGGGTCACCCAGACCCGCGAACTGGGCTGCGGGCAGTTGTTCCTGGGCGCGGGCAGCCTCGGCACCACCGAGATCCTGCTGCGCGCCCGCGAGACCGGGGCGCTGCCCGGGCTGAGCGAGGAGGTCGGGCGCGGCTGGGGCCACAACGGCAACGTGATGACCGCCCGGGCCAACCACCTGTGGGACACGGTCGGCGCCCACCAGGCGACCATGCCCGCCCTCGGCATCGACGACTGGGACAACCCCTCGAACCCCGTCTTCGCCGAGATCGCGCCGCTGCCGATGGGGTTCGAGCACTGGATCTCGATGTACCTGGCGATCACCAGGAACCCGGAGCGCGGTCACTTCACCTACGACGCGGCCACCGACTCGGCGCGGCTCCGGTGGACCCGGGACCAGAACACCCCGTCCGTGGACGCCGCGAGGCGCCTGTTCGACCGGATCAACCGGGCCAACGCCACGATCTACCGCTACGACCTGTTCGGCGGCAACAGGAACTTCGCGGACAACTTCACCTACCACCCGCTGGGCGGCTGCGTGCTGGGCGCCGCCACCGACGACTACGGCCGGGCCAAGGGCTACCGGGGCCTGTACGTCGTCGACGGCTCGCTCGTCCCGGGCTCCCTCGGGGTCAACCCGTTCCTCACCATCACCGCGCTCGCCGAGCGGAACATGGCGCGGATCCTCGCCGAGGACCCGCGCTAGCCCCGCCCGGCCGGGCGGACGTGGGGCTCAGCCGCGGTAGAGGGCCTCGACCTCGTCCGCGTAGTCCTTCGCCACCACATGGCGCTTCAGCTTCAGCGACGGCGTCAGGTGGCCCGACTCCTCCGTGAACTGGGAGGGCAGAATGCGGAATTTCCGCACCGATTCCGCCTTGGAGACCGCCGCGTTGCCGTCGTCGATCGCCTGCTGGACGGCGGCGTTGAGGTCCGCGTCCTCGCGCAGCGACGCCGCGGTCGAACCCGCGGGCTTGCCGTTCTCCGCCGCCCACCGGCCGAGGAACTCCTCGTCGATGGTCACCAGCGCGGCCACGAACGGCCTCGCGTCACCGACCACCATGCATTCGGCGACCAGCGCGTGGGCGCGGATCCGGTCCTCGATCACCGCGGGAGCGACGTTCTTGCCGCCCGCGGTGACGATGAGTTCCTTCTTGCGCCCGGTGATCGTGAGGTAGCCGTCCTCGTCGAGGGTGCCGACGTCGCCCGTACGGAACCAGCCGTCGGCCAGGGCCTCGGCGGTCGCCGTCTCGTTCTTCCAGTACTCCCTGAAGACGTGCTCGCCGTGCAGCAGCACCTCGCCGTCGTCCGCGATGCGCACGACCGACCCCGGGAGCGGCTGGCCGACCGTACCGATCTTCGTCCGGTCCCACGGGTTGAAAGCGGTCGCCGCGCAGGACTCGGTCAGGCCGTAGCCCTCCAGCACGGTGAAGCCGATGCCGCGGAAGAAGTGGCCGAGCCGCTCGCCGAGCGGGGCGCCGCCGGAGATCGCGTACTCGCCGCGGCCGCCGAGGACCGTGTGCAGCTTGGAGTAGACCAGCTTCGTGAACAGCTTGTGCTTGAGCCGGAGCCCGAAGGACGGGCCGCCCGGGGCGTCCAGCGCGCGGCTGTAGGCGATCGCGGTCTCGGCCGCGGCGTCGAAGATCCGGCCCTTGCCCTCGGCCTGTGCCTTGGCGCGCGCCGAGTTGTAGACCTTCTCGAAGACGCGCGGCACACCGAGGATGAGGGTGGGCTTGAAGGACTGGAGTTCGTCGGTCAGGTTCTTGATGTCCGGCACGCAGCCGAGCCGGATGGGGGCCAGTACCGCCGCCACCTCGACCAGGCGCCCGAAGACGTGGGCGGCCGGGAGGAAGAGCAGGACCGAGCACTCGCCGGTGCGGAAGAGCGGACTGAGGCGCTCCACCACGTTGCCGCACTCGGCGAAGAAGTTGCGGTGGGTCAGCACGCAGCCCTTGGGGCGGCCGGTGGTGCCCGAGGTGTAGACGATGGTGGCCGGGTCGTCGGCGTTGGCGAGGCCGCTGCGCTCGTCGACCTCCGCGTCGGTGACCGAGGCGCCCGCGGCGCGCAGGGACTCCAGCGCGCCCGCTTCGATCTCCCAGACCTCGCGCAGCTCGGGGAGCCGGTCGCGCAGGGAGGCCACGGTCGCGCTGTGCCCGGGGCTCTCGACGATCACGGCGGCCGCGCCGGAGTCGCCGAGGATCCACTGGATCTGCTCGGCCGAGCTGGTCTCGTACACGGGGACGGTGACGGCGCCCGCGCTCCAGATCGCGAAGTCGATCAGGACCCACTCGTAGCGGGTCCGCGACACCAGGGCGACGCGGTCGCCGGGCCGCACGCCCGCCGCGATCAGGCCCTTGGCCGTGGCGCGGACCTCCGCCAGGAACTCGGTCGCGGTGACGTCCTGCCAGGCGCCGGCGACCTTGCGCGCCATGACGGCGGTGGCCGGATGCTGAGCGGCGTTGCGGCGGATGAGATCCGTCAGGTTCCCGTCCGACGGGACCTCGTACAGGGCCGGAAGGCTGAACTCGCGCAAGACTGCTGCTCCTCTGGGCGCCATCGCCACGATGTGGACCGACCGGACGTTACCCACGAGTAGTGGGTTCCCGATAGAGGGAACCGGCCAGATGTTCCGTGCGTCACACGACGCCGCCGTACCCACCCGAGCGTAGTCGACCCCCTTCGGGACCCGGAAGTAACCGCAGGTCCGGGCAGCTGCACGAGATCCGCCCCACCCCGGCGGCGGCCCGCCCCCGCGCACCCCTAGGGTGACTGCATGGGTGGTGTGAAAAGCGGCAACGAACGCACGGCGGACGCGGGGACCAAGAGCGGCACGCGGGTCCACGTCGTCAGCGACGTCCACGGCAACGCCGAGGCGCTGGCCCGGGCCGGGGAGGGCGCGGACGCCCTGATCTGCCTGGGCGACCTGGTCCTCTTCCTGGACTACGCCGACCATTCGCGCGGCATCTTCCCGGACCTCTTCGGCGTCGAGAACGCCGACCGGATCGTCGCCCTGCGCACCGAGCGGCGCTTCGAGGAGGCCCGCGCGCTGGGCCGCGAGCTGTGGGCGGGCCTGGACCGCGAGCAGGTCATCGAAGGCGCGGTGCGCCGGCAGTACGAGGAGATGTTCGCCGCCTTCCCCACCCCCACCTACGCCACCTACGGCAACGTCGACATCCCCTCGCTCTGGCCGCAGTACGCCCGCCCCGGCACCACCGTCCTCGACGGCGAGCGCGTGGAGATCGGCGGCCGGGTCTTCGGCTTCGTCGGCGGCGGCCTGCCCTCGCCGATGCGCACCCCGTACGAGGTGGACCCGCAGGAGTACGCCGCCAAGATCGAGGCGCTCGGCGAGGTCGACGTCCTGTGCTCGCACATCCCGCCCGAGGTCCCCGAGCTCTGCTACGACACCGTGGCCCGCCGCTTCGAACGCGGCAGCGCCGCCCTGCTCGACGCCATCCGCCGGACCCGGCCCCGGTACGCCCTCTTCGGACACGTGCACCAGCCGCTGGCCAGCCGGATGCGGATCGGCGCCACCGAGTGCGTGAACGTGGGGCACTTCGCGTCGACCGGAAGGCCCTGGGCCCTGGAGTGGTGAGGCCCGCCCGCGCGGTAGCCTTCACGCGGCGGCCGCAGGCCGCGACACTTCCCGCACGTCCCCAGCTGCCGCTGGGAGGTGCCACCAGCCCGGAGGAGCGACCGCGATGGCGGAACACACCAGCTCGAGCATCACGATCGACGCGGCGCCGGCGGACGTCATGGCCGTGATCGCCGACTTCGGGCGCTACCCCGAGTGGACCGGCGAGGTGAAGGAGGCCGAGGTGCTGGCCTCCGACGCCGCGGGCCGCGCCGAGAAGGTGCGCCTGCTGCTCGACGCCGGGGCGATCAAGGACGACCACACGCTCAACTACACCTGGAAGGGCGCGGACGAGGTCAGCTGGACCCTCGACAAGTCGCAGATGCTGCGCCAGCTCGACGGTTCCTACCGGCTCGCCCCGCTCGACGGCGGCAAGCGCACCGAGGTCACCTACCAGCTGACCGTGGACGTCAAGATCCCGATGCTCGGCATGATCAAGCGCAAGGCGGAGAAGGTCATCATCGACCGCGCGCTGGCCGGCCTGAAGAAGCGCGTCGAGGCCGTCTAGAACCGGTCGCGGCCCGCCGCCCCTCGCGCATCGCGCACCCGCCGAACCCGCAGTACCCGACCCGGAGCCGTCGTACGTGCACACCTTGCTGATCACCGGCCCCGGCGGGGCGGGCCGCACCACCGTCGCCGCCGCCACCGCCCTCGCGGCGGCCCGGCGCGGACGGCGGGTGCTGGTCCTCTCCGGCGACCCCGGTGACCCGCTGGGCACCCTGCTGGGCCCGGCCCTCGGGGCGGCGGCCAGGGTGGCGCCCGGGCTCACGGCGGTACCCGTCGCGGCCGACGGCATCTGGGCCGCCCGGATCGACTCGGCCGACGAGTTCCGCGCCGAGCTGGTCACCCTCCAGGAACGCGGCGCCACCGTCCTCGGCATGCTCGGCGCACGGCCCCTGGGCGCCGAGGAACTCACCGAACTCCCCGGCGCCGAACAGTTCGCCCTGCTGCGCGCCTTGCGCCGGGCCGCCGGCGCCGCCCGCGCCGGAACCTTCGACCTGGTGGTGGTCGACATGCCGCCCTTCCACCAGGCCGTCGCCACCCTCGCGCTCCCGGCCCAGCTGCGCCGCTACCTGGCCCGGCTGCTGCCCGCCCAGCGGCAGGCCGCCCGCGCGCTGCGGCCCGTACTGGCCCAGCTGGCGGGCGTCCCCATGCCCGCGCAGTGGCTGTACGAGGCGGCCGCGCGCTGGGACGAGGAACTGGCCGCCGTCCAGGCCGTCGTGGAGGCGGACACCACCTCCGTACGAGTGGTCGCCGAGCCGGGACCGGGCGCCGACGGCGCGCTGCGGCTCGGGATGCTCGGACTGGCCCTGCACGAGCTGCCCGTCGGGGCCGTCGTGGCCAACCGGCTGGTGCCCCGGAACTCCGCGGACCCCTGGCTGGCCGGACTGGCCGCGCAGCAGGAGAAGTACGCCGCCGCCTGGTCCGGGGCCCACCCCGGCGCGGCCCGGCTCGCCCTTGACCACCTGGGCGCGGACCCGCGCGGTCCGGGGGACCTGGCCGCGCTCGACCCGCGGGACGAGCTGGCGGACGTACCCGCCGGGCCGCGCCGCGCCTGGGCGGTCGAGGACCGCCTCGCCGAGGACGGGGTGCTCGTCTGGGCGGCCGCGCTCCCCGGCGCGGTCAAGGAGGACCTGGACCTGGTCCGGCGCGGGGACGAGCTGCTGCTGACGGCCGGCCCGTTCCGCAGGATCGTTTCGCTGCCCTCCGCGCTGCGCCGCTGCACCGTCTCCGGCGCGGGCCTGCACGAGGGGACGCTGCGCATCCGCTTCACCCCGGACCCGGGCCAGTGGCCGGTCGCACCCTGAACGCGGTGCCGCCGTTCGGGTAACGTCGAGGGTGTTCCCACCGCCCCGCAGCCTGCCCAGGAGAGTCCGCCATGAGCGAGGCAACCGACCGTCCCGCAGACGACGACGCCTGGGCCAGGGCGTGCGCCGAGGACCTGGCCGCCGAGCGGGAACGGCGCCGGTCCCGCCAGGGGCCGCACGGCGGGGGCCCCACCGACCCGGGGAGCCCGGCCGAGGAACTCTTCAAGCTCTTCGAAGCCGTCGCCGACAAGGTCGCGGGCCTCAACAACCCGCTGATCGGCATGGCCGCGCAGGGCGCCGCCCGCCAGTTCGTCAGCCAGGCCAAGAGCGCCGTCAAGCCCGTGATCGAGCGCAACCCCGAGGTTTTCGACCACCTTGCGGCCGCCGGATCCGAGCTGCTCGCCGCCTACCGCTCGGCCGTCGAAGGCCACGAGCGCCGCTGGACCCGGGACGAGCCCTCGCCCCGCACGGCCCCCGGCGCGGGCGCCCGCGGACAGGGCGCGGGCGACGGCGCGGGGGAGCGTACGACGGACGGCAAGGGCGACGACGACGGATCCGGCCCCGCCGAGCGCATCGATCTCGACTGATTCCCGTCCAGCCCTCGGGTACCGTGGGCCCCGGCGGGGTTTGACCGGAAACCGAGGGACTAATGGGACTCACCATCGGCGTCGACATCGGCGGCACGAAGATCGCGGCCGGCGTGGTCGACGAAGAGGGCACCATCCTTGAGACGTACAAGGTGCCCACCCCGCCGACCGCGGACGGCGTGACCGACGCGATCTGCGCCGCAGTGTCCGAAGTCGGCAGCAGCCACACCATCGACGCCGTCGGCATCGGCGCCGCCGGGTACGTCGACGACAAGCGCGCGACGGTGCTCTTCGCACCCAACATCGACTGGCGGCACGAGCCGCTCAAGGACAAGGTCGAGCAGCGCATCGGCCTGCCGGTCGTCGTCGAGAACGACGCGAACTGCGCGGCCTGGGGCGAGTACCGCTTCGGTGCCGGCCAGGGCCACGACGACGTCATCTGCATCACCCTCGGCACCGGCCTGGGCGGCGGCATCATCATCGGCAACAAGCTGCGCCGCGGACGGTTCGGCGTCGCCGCCGAGTTCGGGCACATCCGGGTCGTCCCCGACGGCCTGCTGTGCGGCTGCGGCAGCCAGGGCTGCTGGGAGCAGTACGCCTCCGGGCGCGCGCTCGTCCGGTACGCACGGCAGCGGGCCAACGCCACCCCCGAGAACGCGACGACGCTGCTCGCGCTCGGCGACGGCACGCCCGAGGGCATCGAGGGCAAGCACATCAGCGAGGCCGCGCGCGCGGGCGACCTGGTGGCGGTCGACGCCTTCCGCGAGCTGGCCCGCTGGGCGGGCGCCGGTCTGGCCGACCTGGCCTCGCTCTTCGACCCGTCGGCGTTCATCGTCGGCGGCGGGGTCTCGGACGAGGGCGACCTCGTCCTCGACCCGATCCGCAAGTCCTTCAAGCGCTGGCTGGTCGGCGGCGCCTGGCGGCCGCACGCGCAGGTCCTCGCCGCCCAGCTCGGCGGCAAGGCCGGGCTCGTCGGCGCGGCCGACCTGGCCCGCCAGGGCTGAGTTCGCTCCTCTCGCAATCTGCCCGTCGCGCCCCCTGGGGGAGCGGCGGGCAGCTGCATAGGTTGGTCCGTATGGACCTGCCCGTGGACATGGCCGTGGACGTGCCTCCGCTGCCCGCATCGCTCACCGAGCCCGACGGTTCCGCCGTGATCCGGGTGCTCGGCTACAACGTGCGCTCCTTGCGCGACGACGAGGAAGCGCTGGTCCGGGTCATCCGGGCGTGCGCCCCCGACCTGGTCTTCATCCAGGAAGCGCCGCGGTTCTTCCGCTGGCGCAAACACGCGGCGCGCCTCGCGTCGAAGACGGACCTGGTGGTGCTGAGCGGGGGTGCGACGGCTGCCGGGCCGTTGCTGCTGTGCTCGCTGCGGGCCTCCGTGGAACGGACCGAGGACGTGCTGCTGCCGCTCGCCCCCGGGGAGCACCGGCGCGGCTTCGCGACGGCCGTGGTCCGGATCGGGGGCGTCCGGGTGGGCGTCCTCAGCGCGCACCTGTCCCTGCGGGCGGCGGAGCGGTACGAGCAGGCGGGCCTGCTGCTGGAGCGGCTGGCCGGGATGGACGTCCCGTACGTCGTGGCGGCCGGGGACATCAACGAGCGGCCGGAGGGGCCGGCCTTCCGGCGGCTCGCGGCGGAGCTGCAGGACTGCTGGGCGGTGGCGCCGTGGGGCGGGGAGCACACGTGGGTGCGGACGGATCCGGCGCGGCGGATCGATGCCGTGTTCGCTTCGCGGGGGGTGGAGGTGCTGGGCTGCGGGGTCCCCGTGGGACTGCCGGGGGTCTCGGTCGCGGACCTGCGTGCCGCGACCGACCACTACCCGGTCCTGGCCGCCCTCCGCCTCCCGGCGAGCTAGCCGCCCCCGCCCGTGTGGCCTCCGGTGGGTGTCGCCTCCGGCGGGGGCCCTCAATCGCCGGGCGGGCTTGAGGTGGCTGGGCCTGGGGACTGCCGCGGGGCGGACCGGGAGGGGCGTCAGGGTTGTGCCGCGTACTGCTGGGCCGGGCAGAACCAGCCCGCCCGGCGTTTGAGGGCCCGCCGGAGGCGGCGACGGGCCGGGGATGGCAGCCGACCGGTGTCACACCAGCCCGCCCGGCGTTTGAGGGCAGCAGTTCAGCCCGCCCGGCGTTTGAGGGCCCTCGCCGGAGGCGGCGACGGGCCGGGGGCGGCAGCCGACCGGTGTCACACCAGCCCGCCCGGCGATTGAGGGCAGGGGGCGGGGTCAGACCACCGCGCCGCGGCCCGGGTGGTCGTCCTCGTCGTCGTCACCGCTCGCCATACGCGCCACCAGCGTCGCGAACCCGCCCAGGAAGCCGCCGATGCCCAGCGTCGTGAGCCACCAGGTCATCTCCCACTGGAGCAGCACCGCCACCAGCAGCAGCAGCGGCCCGCCCACCACCGCCAGCCAGGCGAAACGGGACGTCGGGTCGCCCGACGGAAGCGGCGGGGGCTCCGGCGGCACGAAGTGCCCCTCGTCCGCCCCGTCACCCGCGTCCGCACCCGCATCCGCGGAGCCCGCCGACGCCTCCGGCAGGGAGTGGTCCCGCGGACCGACCCCCACGCCCGGGGCGAACACCACGGAACTCCCCAGCACCGGCGGCCCCGCCGGCCCGGCGTCCGCGACCGGTTCGGGACCCGCCGGCTTCGGATCCGACGGCTTCGGCGGAGCCACCGGCTCCGCCGCCACGTCGTCCTCCGGCAGCATCAGGTTCTCGATCGGTCTGAAGGGCCGTGACCCCGGCGGGTCCGGCGGTTCCTGCCCGTATCCGGCGACGATCGCCGCCCACGCCGCCTCCTCGTCCAGCGGCGGTACGCCGCCCGACGACTCTTCGTGCTCAGCCACCGCTGGCCGCCCCCTCCCTGCCGATGCTCTGCGCGAGCCGCCCGATGAACGCGTAGCTGTCCGCGAAGATCCGCTCCGCGTCATGGTCCAACGTCGCGACGTGGTAGCTCTGTTCCAGCAGGGTCTCGGTGACATCGGTGGAGGACACCCGGGCCAGGATCCGCGCCGAGTCCGCGGGCGGGACGACGTGGTCCTGCGGGCTGTGCAGCAGCAGCAGCGGCTGCGTCACCTGGGGCAGTTCGGTGTCCACGAGCCGGAAGAACCGGCGCAGCGAGTGCGCCGCCCGGGTCGGGACGCGGTCGTAGCCGACCTCCCGCGAACCCTCCTTGGCGATGTCGCTCGCGATGCCCGGCGTGGAGCGGACGAAGTGCTGGGCGACGGGCAGCGCGAAGGCCAGCGGGTCGTGCACCTTGTTGGCCGGGTTGACGAGGACCAGGCCGCTGATCGCGTCCCCGTGCTTCGCGGCGAGGCGCAGCGAGAGCGCGCCGCCCATCGACAGCCCGAAGACGAAGACCTGTTCGCACCGCTCCAGCAGCTCCCGCAGCGCCCGGTCGACCTCGGCGTACCAGTCCTGCCAGCCGGTGAGCTGCATGTCCTGCCACCGGGTCCCGTGCCCGGGGAGCAGCGGCAGCGACACCGTCAGCCCGCGCTCGGCCAGGTAGTCGGCCCAGGGGCGCAGCGACTGCGGAGAACCGGTGAAGCCGTGGCAGAGGAGGACACCGACCTCTCCGCCCTCGTGGCGGAACGGCTCGGCTCCAGGGAGGACGGGCACCTGATTCTCCTTGATCATCACGTTCTGGGGGCGGGTGCGCTGTGTGACTTCACCGTACGCGACCGCGCTGACACCGACCAGGGTCGTCGGGCCGTCACAAGGGCGGTCACGGGTTAAGGTCTGTTCGACAGACAAAGGAAGGCTTTCGAGTTGATCTACGGCGCAATGAAGTTCTCCATCGGCGGCTCCCTGAAGCTCGCCTTCAGGCCCTGGGTGGAGGGCCTCGAGAACATTCCCGCCGAGGGGCCGGCGATCCTCGCGAGCAACCATCTCTCCTTCTCGGACTCCTTCTTCCTGCCCGCGGTGCTGGACCGGAAGGTCACCTTCATCGCCAAGGCGGAGTACTTCACGTCGCCGGGCGTCAAGGGCAAGCTGACGGCCGCCTTCTTCAAGGGCGTCGGCCAGCTCCCGGTGGACCGATCCGGCGCGCGCGGCGCGGGCGAGGCCGCGATCAAGAGCGGCATCGACGTCATCGAGCGCGGTGAGCTGTTCGGCATCTACCCCGAGGGGACCCGTTCGCCCGACGGCCGCCTGTACCGCGGCAAGCCCGGCGGGCTGGCCCGGGTGGCGCTGGCCACCGGCGCCCCCGTGATCCCCGTGGCGATGATCGACACGGAGAAGATCCAGCCGCCCGGCAAGGTGATGCCGAAGCTGATGCGCCCGGGCATCCGGATCGGCAAGCCGCTCGACTTCAGCCGCTACCACGGCATGGACGGCGACCGCTTCATCCTGCGCTCGGTGACCGACGAGGTCATGTACGAGATCATGAAGCTCTCCGGCCAGGAGTACGTCGACATCTACGCGACGGCCGCCAAGCGGCAGATCGCCGACGCCGAGAAGGCCGCCAAGGCCGACCAGGCGGCGGAGGCCAAGGCGAGGGAAGCCCTGGCGAAGGAAGCCCAGGACAAGGCGGCCCGGGACAAGGACGCGGGCACCGGGCCGAAGTAGGGCGCGGTGCGGGACGTGAGCGGTGCGGGGCGGGCGGGTCCGGGCGGGTTCCGGCGGGGCCGCCGCCCGTAAGGGGTGGGGGAGATGGCCAAGCGCGAGCGCGTCGTGCGCATGTCGGTGGAGCTGCCGCTGTGGCGGGCGCTGACCGCCTACCGGCTGCTCACCGCCGTCTACGCGGTGCTGCTCTTCGGCTTCGCCCACCGCGAGTTCGACCGCCCCTGGGTGGCCGGCTGCTACCTCGGCCTCCTCGTGCTGTGGACCCTGGCCACCTTCTCCCGGGTGGCCAATGCGGCCCGGTGCACCAAGGTGTTCCTCGGCTGCGACCTGGCGGTCGCGGTCCTCGGCATCCTGCTGACCCCGCTCGCCGACACCCAGGCGCGGATCGCCGGCGGCGGGCCGACCCTGCCGTCGATCTGGACCGCGGGCGCCGTCCTGGCCTTCGCGATCAAGGGCGGCTGGCGCTGGGCCGGCTTCGCCTCCACCGTCGTCGCCGTCGCCAACATCGTGATCCAGCGCGGCGAACCGACCCGGGACACCCTGCACAACGTGCTGCTGGTCTGGGTCGCCTCCATAGCCATCGGGTACGTCGTCGAGGTCGCCCGGGCCAGTGAGGCGACGCTCGCCCGCGCCCTGGAGATCGAGGCCGCCACCCGCGAACGCGAGCGCCTCGCCCGCGACATCCACGACGGGGTCCTCCAGGTCCTCGCCATGGTCCAGCGGCGCGGCGCGGAGGTCGGCGGTGAGGCCGCCGAGCTGGGCCGGATGGCGGGCGAGCAGGAGGTGGCGCTGCGCACCCTGGTCTCCAGCGGGCTCGTGCCCCCCTCCCGGGTCTCCCGCGACGAGTCGCGGGGCGCCTTCGTGGACTGCGTGGACGTGGAGGAACCGGGCGCTGACGACGGGGAGCTGGACCTGCGGTCCCTGCTGGCCCCGCACGCCGGGTCGCGGGTGAGCTTCGCGGAACCGGGCGCCCCGGTCCCGCTCCCGGCGCCCGCCGCGCGGGAGCTGGCCGCCGCGGTCGGCGCCGCCCTCGACAACGTCCGCCGCCACGCGGGCGAGGGGGCCCGGGCCTGGATCCTGGTCGAGGACTGGGGCGAGGAGGTGATCGTCACGGTCCGGGACGACGGGCCGGGCATCGCGGCGGGCCGCCTGGACCAGGCCGCGGGCGAAGGCCGCCTCGGCGTGGCCCAGTCGATCCGCGGGCGGCTGCGGGACCTGGGCGGCACCGCCGAGCTGGTCTCCGTACCGGGCCAGGGCACCGAAGTGGAACTGAAAGTACCGAGGGGGAGGACGGGTTCCTGATGAACACCGGACACGAAGGACACACGGGTCACGCAGGACGCGACGGATCCGGCTCCGGCGGCCGGGCGGGCGCGGCCGACATCAAGGTGATGGTCGTCGACGACCACCCGATGTGGCGCGACGCCGTCGCCCGCGACCTCGCCGCCGCGGGCTTCGACGTGGTCGCCACGGCGGGCGACGGACCCGAAGCGGTCCGCCGGGCGCGCGCCGCCGCGCCCCAGGTCCTCGTTCTCGACCTCAACCTGCCCGGCATGCCCGGCGTGCAGGTCTGCAAGGAACTGGTCGGCGCCGACCCCGCCCTGCGGGTGCTCGTCCTGTCGGCCAGCGGCGAGCACGCCGACGTACTGGAGGCGGTCAAGTCCGGCGCCACGGGCTACCTGCTGAAGTCGGCGGGCGCCGGTGAACTCATCGAGGCCGTGCACCGCACCGCGGTCGGCGACCCGGTCTTCACCCCGGGCCTGGCCGGTCTGGTCCTCGGCGAGTACCGCCGCCTGGCCGGCGACCCCGCCCCGGCCGCCGCCGACGAGCGCAAGGCGCCGCAGCTGACCGACCGGGAGACCGAGGTGCTGCGGCTGGTGGCCAAGGGCCTGTCGTACAAGCAGATCGCGGAGCGCCTGGTCATCTCCCACCGCACGGTGCAGAACCACGTCCAGAACACCCTGGGCAAGCTCCAGTTGCACAACCGGGTGGAGCTGGTCCGGTACGCGATCGAGCGGGGCCTCGACGACGCGTAGCACCGCGCGGCGGAAGCGTGCGACCGGGTGGGAACCGCGTGTAATCGTACGAATTCCCGTACGAGTGAACGTGAGTGCGCAGCCGCCCTTGAATCCTCTGGAAACGACCCTCCGCGCCCGGGTCGGGTGACCTGCGTCACCACTAGCGTGGCCGCCGTGCGGGCTCAGCGGGCCCCTTGGCGAAGGGAAGATTCCATGAAGGTCGGAGTGCTGACCGGCGGCGGCGACTGCCCCGGGCTCAACGCGGTCATCCGTGCGGCGGTGCGCAAGGGCGTCCAGGAGTACGCGTACGACTTCATCGGGTTCAAGGACGGCTGGCGCGGCGCGGTCGAGGGCGCCACCGTGCCGCTCGGCATCCCGGAGGTCCGCGGCATCCTGCCCCGCGGCGGCACGGTCCTCGGCTCCTCGCGCACCAACCCGTTCACCGTGGAGCACGGGGTGCGCCGGATCAAGGAGAACCTCGGCAAGTACGAGGTCGACGCGCTGATCGCGATCGGCGGCGAGGACACCCTCGGGGTCGCGGCGAAGCTGTTCGAGGACTACGGCATCCCCTGTGTCGGCGTCCCGAAGACCATCGACAACGACCTGTCGGCGACCGACTACACCTTCGGATTCGACACGGCCGTCGGCATCGCCACCGAGGCCATCGACCGGCTGCACACCACCGCCGAATCGCACATGCGGGTCCTGGTCGTCGAGGTCATGGGCCGGCACGCGGGCTGGATCGCCCTGCACTCGGGGCTGGCGGGCGGCGCCAACGTCATCCTCATCCCGGAGCAGCGCTTCGACGTCGACCAGGTCTGCGCGTGGGTGACCTCCCGCTTCAGGGCGAGCTACGCGCCGATCGTGGTCGTCGCCGAGGGCGCCATGCCCAAGGACGGCCAGATGGTGCTGAAAGACGCCACGAAGGACTCCTTCGGGCACGTCCGGCTCTCGGGCGTCGGGGAGTGGCTGGCGCTGGAGATCGAGGCGCGGACCGGCAAGGAGGCGCGGACGACCGTACTGGGCCACGTGCAGCGCGGCGGCACGCCGAGCGCCTTCGACCGCTGGCTCGCCACCCGCTTCGGCCTGCACGCGATCGACGCGGTTCGGGAGCGGGACTTCGGGAAGATGGTCGCCCTCCAGGGGACGGACATCGTCCGGGTGCCGATCGCCGAGGCGACGGCGAAGCTGAAGACGGTGGATCCCGCGCTGTACGCGGAGGCCGGGGTCTTCTTCGGCTGAGCGGGGGGCCGACGGCCGGTGACCGGCGGCCGGCGGCCGGGGGGCGCGCCGTGACCCCGGGTCGTATCGTGGCGGAAGGTGTGCGTCAGCCACGTGGGCGACCCGTGGTCCGGCCGGTCCTACGGACAGGAGCAAGCGTGGAGATCCTGGCGTTCGGTGTGACGGCCGACGAAAAACCGCTGCTGGAACGGGCCTTCGCCAGGCAGCACGAGGCGCGCTGCCTGGACGTCTTCCTGAGCGAGGACACCGCGCCGATCGCGGCGGGCTACGAGATCGTCTCCTCCAGCGTGAACGCCGACCTGAACGGGCGGGTGCTGCGGACCTTGGCAGCGGGCGGGACGCGGATGATCGCGCAGCGTTCGACCGGCTTCAACAACATCGACCTGGAGGTCGCGGGAAGCCTCGGCATGACGGTTGGCCGCGTCTCGTACTACTCGCCCTACTCGGTCGCCGAATTCGCCTGGACGCTCGCGATGGCGGTCAACCGGCGGATCGTGCGGGCTTCCAACCGCACCCGCGACTTCGATTTCCGGCTGAACGGCCTGATGGGCCGGGACCTGCGCGGCCGCACCGTGGGCGTGCTGGGCACCGGCAAGATCGGCGAGGCGTTCACCAGGATCGCCCACGGGTTCGGGATGAACCTGCTGGGCTGGGACGTCGCGCAGAACCCGGCGTGCGTGGAGCTGGGCATGAAGTACGTCGAGAAGGACGAGCTCCTGGCGGCGGCGGACCTGGTCAGCCTGCACGTGCCGCTGCTGGACTCCACGCACCACATCATCGACGCGGCGGCGCTGCGGACGATGAAGGACGACGCGGTGCTCGTGAACACCAGCCGGGGCGGCCTGGTCGACACCGACGCGCTCGTCGGCGAGCTGCGCGCCGGACGGTTCTCGGGCGTGGGGCTGGACGTGTACGAGGCGGAGGCCGGGGTGTTCTTCCTGGACAAGTCGCTGGACGCGGTCGAGGACGACACCCTGGCGCGGCTGGTGACCTTCCCGCACGTGGTGGTCACCTCGCACCAGGCGTACTACACGCGGGACGCGGTCGAGCAGATCATCGCCACGACGGTCGCCAACGTGAGCGACTACCTGGCGGGCCGCCGCTCGGAGAACACCCTGGTCCCGCCCGCCTGACCGCCCCCCGGAGCGGCTGCGCGGGGGACGGTGGGCCGGCCGGGCGGTCAGGACCCGGCGGGCACCGGCCGCATGGCCGCCAGCAGGTCGCGGACCAGGTCGGCGCCGCGCAGGGTCAGCACCGACTCCGGATGGAACTGCACGCCGGCGAAGGCGCCCGCCGCGCCCGCCGCCTCCGCGCCCGGAGCCGAACGCAGGGCGTGGACCTCGTACGTCGCCGGGTCCCGGGAGACCTCCACGCCCGCGGCGGCCAGCCGGGCCGCCGCGGCGTCGTCGCAGCGCGCGGTGTAGGTGTTGTAGAAGCCCACCACCTCGCGGGCGCCGAAGAGGCCGACCGCGCTCTGCGCCCCCTGGGCGGGCTCGGCCTTGCGGACCAGCGGGAGGCCCAGTTCGGCGGCCAGCAGCTCGTGGCCCAGGCAGACGCCCAGGATCCCGTCCCGGTGCGTGGCCAGCAGGTCGCGGGCCAGTGCGCACAGCCGCCGCATCCGGGGGTCGGCGGCGTCCGCCGGGTCGCCCGGGCCGGGGCCGAGCACGACCGGGCCCCTCCACGCGAGGGCGGCGGCGCGCAGCCCCGGCTCGTCGTGGCGCCGTACGGTCACCTCCAGCCCGCCCACCCGCAGCACGTGCGCCAGCATCGCCGTGAAGGTGTCCTCCGCGTCGACGACCAGCGCGTGCCCCGCGGCCCGCTCGGGCCGGTCCTGCATCCGCAGCCAGAAGGGGGCCAGGTCCCGGCGGCGCGCGGCCAGGGCGGCAAGCACCCGGGGGTCCTCGCCGAGCCGCGCCGAGCCGGCCGCGGGCCGGGGCGCCGCCGGGCGCACCCCGAGGGCCGCCAGCACCCCGGCGGCCTTGGCGTGCGTCTCGGCGACCTCCGCCGCCGGGTCGGAGTGGCGCACCAGCGTCGCGCCGACCGGGACGCGCAGCGTGCCGTCGGCGCAGATGTCGGCGGTGCGGATCAGGATGGGGGAGTCCAGGGTCTGCGCGCCCTCGGCGTCCCGGCCGAGCAGGGCGAGCGCGCCCGCGTAGTAGCCGCGGCCACCGGACTCGTACCGCTCGATGACCCGGCAGGCGTTCTGCACCGGGGAGCCGGTGACGGTCGCCGCGAACATCGTCTCGCGCAGCACCTCCCGCACGTCCAGGGTGGAGCGGCCGCGCAGCTCGTACTCGGTGTGCGCGAGGTGGGACATCTCCTTGAGCCGCGGTCCGACGACGATCCCGCCCCGGTCGGCGACCGTGCACATCATCTTCAGTTCCTCGTCGACGACCATCGACAGTTCCTCGGTCTCCTTGCGGTCGCCGAGGAAGGCGAGGAGCGAGTCGGCCGTGGGGCCCCCGGCGGGGTAGCGGTAGGTGCCGCTGATCGGGTTCATCACCACCGTGCCGCCGGTCATCCGGACGTGGACCTCGGGGCTCGCCCCGACCAGGGTGCGCCCGCCCGTCGCCCGCCGCCGCCCTTCCGGGGAATGCCCTTCGGGCCCTTCTTCGTTCCCGGTGTGCACGACGTACGTCCAGTACGCGCCGCGCTCGGCCACCAGCAGCCGCCGGAACAGCGCCAGCGCGTCTGCCCGGCCGAAGCCCGGGACGCTGCCCTCGTAGGTGCGCCGGATGACGAAGTTCGCCCCCTCGCCGCGGCCGATCTCGTCCCGGACGACCCGCTCGACGGTCGCCGCGTACCGCTCGTCGGGGACGTCGAAGCCCCCGCCCTCGACCCGCACCTCGTGGTCCGGGAGCGCCGCGAGGACCGCGTCGAGCGGCAGGGCGTACGCGTGCTCGGCGGCCAGCACGCTCAGCGGGGTCCCGTCGTCGCGGACGTCGAAGCCGCGCTCGCGGATCTGCCGGAACGGCACCAGGGCGAGCGTGGGCAGGTCCCCGACCGGCAGGTCGGCGAGGCGCTCCGCCGTGTGCACCGGGCCGGTCAGCACCTCGACGGCGTCGTGGTCCAGGCCGGGGGTGCGCCGGCGCAGCAGCGCGAAGGGCGGCCCCGAGGGGTCGGCCAGCGAGGCGAGCAGGGCGGCGACGTCCGGGGAGCCGGTCAGGGGGTCCGTGTGCCTCATGGGATGGGCGGTCCTTCCAGTGGGTGCATGGAGAGGAGCGGCCCGGAAAACACCGAAGGCCGCCCCCGGGGGCGGCCTTCGCGTCTGTTCGGTGGGTACGCGATGTCAGTGGGCCGCCAACGGAGCGGTCCACCACCAGTTCTGGTTCGAGTGCGCGTACATGCGGGGCACCCTAGCCCATGGGGGAGGCCCGCGGGGAGACGCCCGTCTCACGATCCGATCGCCGGGCTGGACGAGGCGTGTGACGACGTAATGTGTACGAGGTGACCGTGAACGCTGAAAACCAAGCCCCCGCCGCCAAGGCGACCTGGCGAGACCTTCCCGCGGCGCAGCAGCCTTCGTACCCCGATGCCGAGGCTCTGCGCGCTGTCGTCGCGGACCTCGAGTCGTATCCTCCGCTCGTCTTCGCGGGTGAGTGCGACCAGCTGCGCGCCCGACTGGGAGCCGTCGCCAAGGGCGAGGCGTTCCTGCTCCAGGGCGGCGACTGCGCCGAGGCTTTCGACGGTGTCTCCGCCGACCACATCCGCGCCAAGCTGAAGACGCTGCTCCAGATGAGCGCCGTCCTGACCTACGCGGCCTCCGTGCCCGTGGTCAAGATCGGCCGCATCGCGGGCCAGTACTCCAAGCCGCGCTCCAAGGACACCGAGACCCGCGACGGCGTCACGCTGCCGACCTACCGCGGCGACTCGGTCAACGGTTTCGCCTTCACCGAAGAGGCCCGGATCCCGGACCCCGAGCGGCTGAAGCGGATGTACCACGCCTCCGCGTCGACCCTGAACCTGGTCCGCGCCTTCACCACCGGTGGCTACGCCGACCTGCGCCAGGTGCACGCCTGGAACCAGGACTTCGTGAAGGCCTCCCCGTCCGGGCAGCGCTACGAGCAGCTCGCGCGGGAGATCGACAACGCGCTGAACTTCATGAAGGCCTGCGGCACCGACCCGGCCGAGTTCAAGGCCGTGGAGTTCTACGCCTCCCACGAGGCGCTGCTCCTCGACTACGAGGGTGCGCTGACCCGCACCGACTCGCGCACCGGCAAGCTCTACGACACCTCGGGCCACATGGTCTGGATCGGCGAGCGCACCCGCCAGCTGGACCACGCGCACATCGAGTTCTGCGCGCAGATCTCCAACCCGGTCGGGATCAAGCTCGGCCCCACGACCACCGTGGACGAGGCGCTGACGTACATCGACCGCCTCGACCCCGAGCGCGAGCCGGGCCGGCTGACCTTCGTCGTGCGCATGGGCGCCGACAAGGTCCGCGACAAGCTCCCCGAGCTGGTCGAGAAGGTCACCGCGTCGGGCGCGACCGTCGCGTGGGTCACCGACCCGATGCACGGCAACACCTTCGAGGCGGCCTCCGGCCACAAGACGCGCCGTTTCGACGACGTGCTCGACGAGGTCAAGGGCTTCTTCGAGGTGCACAAAGCGCTGGGCACCCACCCGGGCGGCATCCACGTCGAGCTGACCGGCGACGACGTGACGGAGTGCGTCGGCGGCGGCGACGAGATCTTCGTCGACGACCTGCACCAGCGCTACGAGACGGCCTGCGACCCGCGGCTCAACCGCAGCCAGTCGCTGGACCTGGCGTTCCTGGTCGCCGAGATGTACCGCGACCAGTAGGAACGTGGTGCGTAGGCGGCCTCTACGACGGTGGGGCGCGGATCGATGTGATCCGCGCCCCATCGGCGTATCCGGGTCTTTTAGGGAACCCTAAGTTTGGGTAGGGTTAGGTAAGCCTCACCGAATGGGGGGTGGCCACGTCCGGGAGGTGAACCGCGTGTACGTCTGCTCTTGCTTCGGCATCACGGACCAGCAGGTCAAGGCCCACGCGGACGCGGGAGCGTGCACGCCCCGCCAGATCGCCTCGGTCACGAAGGCCGGCACCGACTGCGGCTCGTGTGTGCGGACCATCCAGGGCCTGCTCGGCCGGGGCGCGTGCCCCCGCCGCGAGCTGCTGGAGACGGGCAACGCCGCCGCGGTCCTGGCCGCCGAGCCGGTGCTCGCCGCGGCCGTCGCCGACGAGGCGCTCGCCCCGGCCGCGTGACGCCCGGCGCCCGCGGGCGCCCGTTCCGTCAACCGGTTCCACCCGTTCGGCGCAGCCCCGCGCCCGGACCGGCCCGGGACTAGCTCTCCGGCTGCTCGATCAGCTGGGCGATGTACAGCGGCTCGCCGATCTGCTCGATGAGCTCCAGCTGGGTGTCGAGGTAGTCGATGTGGTGCTCCTCGTCCTCCAGGATCTCCTCGAACAGCCGCGCCGAGGTGACGTCGCCCTTGCCGCGCATGACCTCGATGCCGCGCTTGAGGCGGTCGATCGCCTCGACCTCCACCTGGCGGTCCGCCTGGAACATCTCCGTCAGGGTCTGCCCGACCCGGACGTGGAAGAGCCGCTGGTAGTTGGGCAGACCGTCGAGCATCAGGATGCGCTCGGTGATCTTGTCCGCGTGCTTCATCTCGTCGATGGACTCGGCACGGGTGTACTTGGCGAGCTTGGTCCAGCCCTTGTTGTCCTGGATGCGGTAGTGCAGCCAGTACTGGTTGATCGCGGTCAGCTCACCGGTCAGCTGCTCGTTGAGAAATTCAAGAACCTCGGGGTCGCCCTGCATGGCAGAGGGCTCCTTCCAGCGGTGTGACGGGGCAGGTGCGCGCATCCTCGCACCGCCGCCCGGAGGCGTCCAGTAAGTGCCTCCTTAGTGGGAGTTGCTCTGACTTGCCCGAATCGGCCCAGACCTGGTCATGACCACCCTGGTCCGTCTGTCACCATGGAGACATGGGTCAGCCGGATAGCCGCGAAACTGCGGAAGCAGTGCAGCCGGAGCTCCCTCCGGGGCAGCGTCTGCAGCGGGGCTGGCCGGTCACCCACTACGGTCCCGTGCCCAAGTTCAAGCCGGACCGCTGGGAGTTCAGGGTCTTCGGGGCCACCGCCGACGGCGACAAGCACTGCTGGAACCACGAGGAGTTCTCGGCGCTGCCGTTCTCCACCGTCACCGCCGACCTGCACTGCGTGACGAAATTCAGCATGCCGGGGGCCGAATGGGGCGGGGTGCTCACCCGCCACGTGCTCGAACTGGCCCCGCCCGCGCCGACGGCCACCCACGTGATGGTGTGGGCCGAGTACGGCTTCAGTTCGAACCTGCGGCTCGCCGACTTCGCCTCCGAGCGGGCCGTCTTCGCCACCCACCAGGGCGGTGAACCCCTGACCGCCGAACACGGCTTCCCGCTGCGGCTGGTCGTCCCGCACCTGTACGCCTGGAAGGGCCCCAAGTGGGTCCGCGGCATCGAGTACATGACCGCCGACCGGCGAGGGTTCTGGGAAGAGCGCGGCTACCACAACATCGGCGACCCCTGGCGCGAGCAGCGCTACTCCTACCAGGAGGAACCGGGCGACGGTCCGGAGCTCTGACGCCCGCCCGCCGACCACGGGGAGCGCCCAGCGGTCAGTGCAGCCCGCGCAGTTCCTTCAGCAGCGCGATGTCCGCCGCGTGCCCCTCCTTGCCGCCCGGCGTCTCGATGACCAGCGGTACGCCGTCCATCGCCGGGTGCGAGAACAGCTCGCCGAAGGCGTCGCGCCCGATGTGGCCCTGCCCGATGTTGGCGTGCCGGTCCTTGTGGGCGCCCACGCCCTCCTTCGAGTCGTTCGCGTGGATCAGCTTGAGGCGTCCCTCGCCCACCGTGTCCACCAGCAGGTCCAGCGTCTGCTTCGTCCCGCCCGGCTCCGCCAGGTCGTGCCCGGCCGCGAAGACGTGGCAGGTGTCCAGGCAGATCCCGAGCATGGGGTGGGCGTCGAGCGCCTCGAAGTACGGCCCGAACTCCCCGGCCAGGGAGCACAGGGAGGAACCCTGGCCGGCCGTCGACTCCAGCAGCAGGAAGGGGTCGTCGTCGTGCGTCAACTCGTCCAGCAGCGGCAGCAGGTGCTCGCGGATCTGCGCGTACGCCGCCTCGCGCGGGCGGCCGCCGGTCGCCGAACCGGTGTGGACCACCACCCCTCGGGCGCCGATCGCGCGGCCGCGGCGCAGCGAGTGGCGCAGCGACTCCACGGACCGCTCCACCGTCGCCCCGGTGTGCGAACCGAAGTTGATGAGGTACGGGGCGTGCACGTAGACCGGGATCGACTCCTCGGCGCACCCGGCGCGGAACAGTTCGTCCTGCGCCGGATTGCCGGCCGGCATCGCCCAGCCGCGCGGATTGGCGACGAAGACCTGGACGGCCTCGGCGCCCATTTCGCGGGCGTACACGAGCCCCACCGAGGCGAGTCCGCCCGCGACGGGGACGTGCCCGCCGACCGGGTTGCGCATCACAGCCCCTTGGTCCTGACGGTGATCGTGGCGCCCTCGGGGGCGCTCTGGCCCGCCGGCACCGACTGCGCGTCGACGGTGTTGCTGAACGACAGGAACGGGCGCTCCACCCGTACCTTGAAGCCCGCGCCCTCCAGCGCCCGCTTCGCGGCGTCCACGTCCTGACCGGTGACGCCCGGCACCGGGACCTGGCGGGGGCCCTTCGAGACGGTCAGCGTGACGGTGTCGCCCGCGGCCGCCTGGGCGCCCGCGCTCAGCGATTGGTTGGCCACCGAACCGGCCGGGCTCGCCGAGTTGACCTGCTCGGGCGCGATCTCGACCTTCAGGCCGAGGTCCTCCAGGCCCTTGCGGGCCTGCTCGACGCCCGCGCCGACCACGCTCGGCACCTGCACCGGGCGGCCCTTGCTGACCACCAGTGCCACGGCCGCGTCGGGAGCGAGCTGGGCGCCGCCCCGGGGGTTGGTCGCGAC
The DNA here is from genome assembly GCF_040611795.1 of Streptomyces sp. NPDC006529. Taxonomy (NCBI): domain Bacteria; kingdom Bacillati; phylum Actinomycetota; class Actinomycetes; order Kitasatosporales; family Streptomycetaceae; genus Streptomyces; species Streptomyces sp. NPDC006529. The sequence continues at coordinate 107,701 of NZ_JBEXPB010000017.1, forward strand.
CACGGCGCCCTGCGGGAGGTCCTGGCTGAACTCCTGGGTGACGAGGCCGGGGGCGAGGCCCGCCTTCGTCAGCTCCGCCTTCGCGGCGTCCAGCGGCTTGCCCTTGAGGTCGGGCACCGGGACGACCTGCGGGCCGCGGGAGATGACCAGGGTCACCGCGCCGTTGCCGCGGATCCGCCCGCCGCTCTCCGGGTCGCTGTTCATCACGGTGCCGCGCTCGAAGGCGTCGCTGAACTTCCGGTCGACGCCCTTCACCCCGAGGCCCGACGCCGACAGCTGGGCGCGGGCCTGCTCCTCGGTCTTGCCGAGCAGGTGCGGGACCCGGGTGAACTGGCCGGAGCTTATGTACCAGACGCCGGTGCCGAGGCCGAGGGCCAGCAGGATCCCGGCGACGGTCAGGTAGGTGCCGCGCCGCGGGCGGATGCCGGGGCGGGGGCGGCGTACCGCGTGCGGGCGGTCCGCGCGGACCGGCGGTCCCGGGTGCTCCAGGCGGGAGGTGTGCTCGGGCCCCGCGGGTGCGGGCGCCGGGGCGGTGCGCGGGATCACGCTGGTGCGGTCCTCGGCCGCCGTCCGCTCCTCGGCGCGCGCCTGCGGCGGTACGGCGTCCAGCTCGCCGTCCGTCAGCGCGGAGCGGGCCTCACGGGTCAGGGCGAGCAGGGCCACCGCGTCGTACGGGCGCAGCTCGGGGTTGCGGGCGGCGGCGGCGCGGACCAGCTCGTCCAGCGCCGCGGGCAGCCCGGGGACGGCGGCCGAGGGGGGCGGCACGTCCTCGTTGAGGTGGCGGTAGATGACCTGGGCCGGGGTGCCGCCGGTGTGCGGTTTGGCGCCGGTGAGCATCTCGTACAGGACGACGCCGCAGGCGTACACGTCGACGCGGGTGTCGGTGAGGCCGTTCTCGATCTGCTCGGGGGCGAGGTAGGAGACCGTGCCGAGGACCGAGCCGGTGGTGTCCGTGACGGCGTCCACACTGCGGACCAGGCCGAAGTCGGCCACCTTCACCCGGCCGTCGTCGCCGATCAGGACGTTCTCGGGCTTCATGTCCCGGTGCACGAAACCGGCGCGGTGGGCGGCGCCGAGCGCGGCGAGCATCGGCTCCAGGATGTCGAGCGCGGCCCGCGGCCGCAGGGCGCCGCGCTCGCGCAGCACGTCGCGCAGGGTGCAGCCGGAGACGTACTCCATGGCGAGGAAGACGAACGGGCCGTCCGTGCCCTGGTCGAAGACGCCGACGACGTTGGGGTGCGCGAGGCGGGCCACGGACTTGGCCTCGCGGATGAACCGCTCGACGAAGGCGGTGTCGGCGGCGAGGGCCGGGTGCATCACCTTGAGCGCGAGCACGCGGTCGAGGCGGGTGTCGACGGCCCGGTAGACCGTGGCCATCCCGCCGACCGCGATGCGGGCGTCGATGCGGTAGCGGCCGTCGAGCACGCGCCCGACGAGGGGGTCTTCCAGGGTCGTATCCACCCGCCGATTCTACGAGTGCCGGATGCGGTGCCGGTCCGGGGCCCGTGGCTTGCAGCGCACCTGTGACGCTCCGGCCCCGGCCCCGGCCCCGCGGCCATCTGAGCCTGCCCGGCGTTTGGGGTCCCTGTCCCGGGGGCCATCTCAGCCCGCCCGGCGTTTGAGGGCCCGCCGGAGGCGTGGCGGGTGCGGCGGCGCGGTGGCCGCTGTTGCGATCGGAA
>NZ_JBEXPB010000018.1:0-108195 GCF_040611795.1 Streptomyces sp. NPDC006529
GATCGTCTTCGAGTCCTCCCCGGGCGACACCGGCGACCCCCGCGAGGACGCCCGCCGTCGCCTTTACTACGTGACCCGGCGCAGCAGCACGAACCCGCCGCCCTCGTCCGCCCGGACGAACTCCGCGCCGGGGTGCAGTCGGCGGGCCTCCTCGCGGGGGTCGCCGGTGTCGCCCGGGGAGGACTCGAAGACGATCCAGTCCGGCACCAGGCCGCGGGTGCCCCCGATCCAGAACACCCGGCAGCGCGAGGTGAGCCGGGCGATCGGGGCGACGTCCGCCTCCACGCGCGCCCCGTCCGGGATGCCCGCGAAGAGCCGCTCGGCGGCCGCCACCCGGTCGGGCATCCGGTACGTCCCCGGCTCGGCCAGCCGGGCCAGGGGCAGCGTGGTCACACTGAGCGCGAGCGCGGCGGCCAGGACGGCCGAGGGCACCTGGAGGGCGTACGCGCGCAGCCGCGGCCGCGGCGAGTGCCGGGAGAGGTCCACCGCGTCCGCGAGCGCGAGCGCCAGGACCGGCATCAGGACCGCGCTGTAGTGCCAGTCGGTGGACCAGTAGTGCGGGTCCCCCGAGAGGAACCGCCAGCCGAGGGTGGGCAGCGCCACCAGCAGCAGCGGTGAGCGCAGGGCCAGCAGGCCGGTGGTGGGGACCAGCAGCCAGCCGAGGGTGGCGAGTTTGACGCCGAGGCCGTCCGTCAGGGCGGCGCCCGGCCCCGCCTGCGCCACCTTGCTCCAGTAGTCGTAGTCCCCGGCCGCGTTGAAGGCGGGGATGACGACGGCGAAGGTCAGGACGCTCGCCGCGGTCCCGAAGGCGGCCGCGAGGGCGGCGAGCCGGACCCCGCGCCGATCGTGCGCCCGGGCCCGCCAGGCGGCCACGCAGGCCAGCGCCGCGAGGGTGAGCCCGAGGTCCTCCTTGACCAGGACCAGCGGCAGCGCCCACAGCAGCGCGGCCCGCGTCCGCCGTCGCAGCAGCGCCTCCAGGGCGAAGGCGAGCAGCGGGACCGCGAAGCAGATCTCGTGGAAGTCGAACTCGACGGCCCGCTGGACCCCCCACGACAGGCCGTACGCCGCGCCCAGCGCGAGCCCGCGCGCCGGCCCCAGCAGCCGCACCGAGGCCCGGGTGACGGGTACGGCGGAGAGCGCGAACAGCGCGGCCTGGGCGACGAGCAGGGTGACGGGGGTCGGGAAGAGCCGGTAGAAGGGCGCGAGGAGCGCGGTCACCGGGCTGAAGTGGTCGCCCAGTATCCGGGTGCCGGGGCCCTTGAGGTCGACGACGGGCGCCTGCAGGTGCGCGTAGGCGCGGACCGCCTGCTCGAATATGCCCAGGTCCCAGGACATGGTCTCCAGGCGCGCGTAGCGGAGCACCGAGAGCAGGGTGTAGGCGGCGAAGAGGACCGCCGCCAGCAGGTATGGGGCCCGGCCCCCCGGCCGCCGGGCCGCGGCGCCGGGACCGGGGCCGGGCGCCGCGGTGGCCCGTACGGCCGGTGGTACGGCGGCCCAGGCCGGGGCGGGGGCCGGGGCGTGCAGGGCGGTCACCGCAGCGGGCTTTCGCCGGCCGCGCTGGAGGGTCCGGGGGAGCCGAAGGCCCGGGGGGACCCGGAGTACCCGGGCGGCGCGGAGGTCCGCGGGCCCGGGGTGACGGGCGCGCTCCCGGAGGCGCCGGTCCCCGGATCCGGGGCGGACGGGGACACGGTGATCACCGCCCCGTCGCTCCCGGGGGCGGTGAAGGGCGGCGAGGATCCGGTCGCCGGGTCGCCGCCCGAGGAGGCGCCCGAAGGGAACGAGGACCCCGCGGGGGCGGAGGAGGAGAGGCCCCCCGGCCCGGACCGGTCGACGGAACCCGACCCGCCGACCCGCGGCGCGGACGGCGCGGCCGGGGGCGCGTCCCGGTGCGCGGGTCCCGTACCGAGGCCGACGGCCGCGAGCGCACCGCCCGCGCCCAGGACGCACACCGCGCAGGCGGACACGGCCGCCAGGCGGCGCCGCCTGCGCCGGGCGCCGCGCTCCGCGACCACCGCGACCGGGGCGGGCAGCACCCGGCGTCCGCTCTCCCCGGCCGCGTGCTTGAACGCGGCGCCGAGCAGATCGTCGTACGGGTGGGAATCGGGGGATTCGGGGAAATCGGGGGAATCACTCACCGCGCGCCTCCTCGAAATGCGGCCGGAGCGCGGCCCGCGCCCGGGACAGGTGGGTCTTGACGGTGCCCGCCGCGATGCCGGTCTCGGCGGCCACCTGTTCCACGGACAGGTCGCAGACGTAGTGCAGGACGGCCACCCGCCGCTGCCGTTCGGGCAGCGTGCGCAGGACGCCGACCAGGGCCACCGTCGCGGGATCGGGTGAACCGGACGCCGCCGGGGGCGCGGCGCCGTGCCGCCGCCAGGCCTCGGCGGCCCGCCCGCGCCGCCGCCACCGGCTGACGGCGAGCCGCCAGGCCACGGTGCGGATCCAGGCCTCGGGCCCGGCGTCGCGGGAGAGCCGGGCCCGCCGGGACCAGGCCCGTACGAAGGCCTCCTGCACCACGTCCTGCGCCTCGTGCAGGTCACCGGTCATCAGGTAGACCTGTCCCACCAGGTGTTTCACGGAGTACGCGTAGAACTCCTCGAACTCCTCGACGGTCATGCGGCTCCCGGTGCTGGACAGATGTCGACGTGTATACGCCTGAGGCACCCGCTCCGGTTGACACGGCACCTCAAGATCTTTTACGCGCCGGACGTACGCATTCCCCCGCGCGACTGTCGGACCCGCGCCGTAAGGTGGGAGGACCCCGGCCCGTACGACGTGTCGGGTCCTTCGCGTTGCCGCCCCACGGCACCCCACCGGACGGAAAGCCGCCTTCATGAGCCTGTACGGACTGCTCGACGCCGTCACCCGGGACCCCGCGCTCAGCGAGGCCGTCCGGGCTGCCGCGGACGGCAACCGCATGCACGTGGACCTCGTCGGACCGGCCGCGGCGCGGCCCTTCGCCATCGCCGCGCTGGCCCGCACGACCGAGCGGACCGTCCTCGCCGTCACCGCGACCGGCCGGGAGGCCGAGGACCTGGCGGCCGCGCTGCGCTCGCTGATGCCGCCCGAGCAGGCCGCCACCGTCGTGGACTACCCGTCCTGGGAGACGCTGCCGCACGAGCGGCTCTCGCCCCGCAGCGACACCGTCGGCCGCCGCCTCGCCGTCCTGCGCCGGCTCGCCCACCCGAGCAAGGACGACCCGGCCGCCGGGCCCGTCAGCATCGTCGTCGCGCCCATCCGCTCCGTGCTCCAGCCGCAGGTCAAGGGACTCGGGGACCTGGTCCCGGTGGCCCTGCGCGGCGGCCAGAGCGCCGACCTCGGCGAGGTCACCGAGGCGCTCGCCGCGGCCGCGTACGCCCGGGTGGAGCTGGTGGAGAAGCGCGGCGAGTTCGCCGTGCGCGGCGGCATCCTCGACGTGTTCCCGCCCACCGAGGAGCACCCCCTGCGGGTGGAGTTCTGGGGCGACGAGGTCGAGGAGATCCGTTACTTCAAGGTCGCCGACCAGCGGTCCCTGGAGATCGCCGAACACGGGCTGTGGGCCCCGCCGTGCCGGGAGCTGCTGCTCACCGACGAGGTGCGCGAGCGCGCCGCCGCGCTGGCCGTCGACCACCCCGAGCTGGGCGAACTGCTCCACAAGATCGCCGAGGGCATCGCGGTGGAGGGCATGGAATCCCTCGCCCCGGTCCTGGTCGACGACATGGAACTGCTGCTGGACGTGCTGCCCGCCGGGGCGATGGCCGTCGTCTGCGACCCCGAGCGGGTCCGCACCCGGGCCGCCGACCTGGTCGCCACCAGCCAGGAGTTCCTCCAGGCCTCCTGGGCGGCCACCGCGGGCGGCGGCGAGGCGCCCATCGACCTGAACGCGGCCTCCCTGTGGGGGATCGCCGACGTCCGCGAACGGGCCCGCGAACTGGGCACCATGTGGTGGTCCGTCTCGCCCTTCGCCGCGGACGCCGACCCGGACGCGGACCTGGGCGGCGACACGCTGCGCCTGGGCATGCACGCCCCCGAGGCCTACCGCGGCGACACCGCCCGCGCCCTCGCCGACACCAAGGGCTGGATCGCCGACGGCTGGCACACCGTCTACGTCACCGAGGGTCACGGCCCCGCCGCCCGCACCGTCGAGGTCCTCGGCGGCGAGGGCATCGCGGCCCGCCTGGAAGCCGACCTCGCGACGCTGGAACCCTCCCTGGTCCACGTCGCCTGCGGCTCCCTGGAGCAGGGGTTCGTCGACCCCGGCCTCAAGATCGCCGTCCTCACCGAGACCGACCTGACCGGCCAGCGCACCGCCACCAAGGACCTCGGCCGGATGCCGACCCGGCGCCGCAAGACCATCGACCCGCTGACCCTCCAGGCCGGCGACTACATCGTCCACGAGCAGCACGGCGTCGGCCGCTACGTCGAGATGGTCCAGCGCACGGTGCAGGGCGCCACCCGCGAGTACCTGCTCGTCGAGTACGCCCCCGCCAAGCGCGGCCAGCCCGGCGACCGCCTCTACATCCCCACCGACCAGCTGGAGCAGGTCACCAAGTACGTCGGCGGCGAGGCCCCCACCCTGCACCGGCTCGGCGGCGCCGACTGGACCAAGACCAAGGCCAGGGCCAAGAAGGCGGTCAAGGAGATCGCCGCCGACCTGATCAAGCTCTACAGCGCGCGGATGGCGGCCCCCGGCCACACCTTCGGCCCCGACACCCCCTGGCAGCGGGAGCTGGAGGACGCCTTCCCGTACGCGGAGACGCCCGACCAGCTGACCACGATCGCCGAGGTCAAGGAGGACATGGAGAAGTCGGTCCCGATGGACCGGCTGATCTGCGGCGACGTCGGCTACGGCAAGACCGAGATCGCGGTCCGCGCCGCCTTCAAGGCCGTCCAGGACGGCAAGCAGGTCGCCGTCCTCGTCCCGACCACGCTGCTCGTGCAGCAGCACTTCGGCACCTTCTCCGAGCGCTACTCCCAGTTCCCCGTCAAGGTCCGCGCGCTGTCGCGGTTCCAGACGGACACCGAGGCGAAGGCCACCCTGGAGGGCCTCAGGGAGGGCTCGGTGGACATCGTCATCGGTACCCACCGGCTGTTCTCGCAGGAGACGAAGTTCAAGGACCTCGGCCTGGTCATCGTCGACGAGGAGCAGCGCTTCGGCGTCGAGCACAAGGAGCAGCTGAAGAAGCTCCGCGCGAACGTCGACGTCCTGACCATGTCCGCGACGCCGATCCCGCGCACCCTGGAGATGGCGGTCACCGGCATCCGCGAAATGTCGACGATCACCACCCCGCCGGAGGAGCGGCACCCGGTGCTGACCTTCGTCGGCCCGTACGAGACCAAGCAGATCGGCGCCGCGATCCGCCGCGAACTGCTGCGCGAGGGGCAGGTCTTCTACATCCACAACCGGGTCGAGTCCATCGACCGGGCGGCCGCCAAGCTGCGCGAGATCGTGCCCGAGGCGCGAATCGCGACGGCGCACGGGCAGATGGGCGAGAGCCAGCTGGAGCAGGTCGTCGTCGACTTCTGGGAGAAGAAGTTCGACGTCCTGGTCTCCACGACGATCGTCGAGTCCGGCATCGACATCTCCAACGCCAACACCCTGATCGTGGAGCGCGGCGACAACTTCGGCCTCTCGCAGCTGCACCAGCTGCGCGGCCGCGTCGGGCGCGGCCGCGAACGCGGTTACGCCTACTTCCTGTACCCGCCGGAGAAGCCGCTGACCGAGACCGCGCACGAGCGGCTCGCGACGATCGCCCAGCACACCGAGATGGGCGCGGGCATGTACGTCGCGATGAAGGACCTTGAGATCCGCGGCGCGGGCAACCTGCTCGGCGGCGAGCAGTCCGGTCACATCGCGGGCGTCGGCTTCGACCTGTACATCCGGATGGTCGGCGAGGCCGTCGCGGACTTCCGCTCCGCGGTCGACGGCGCCGAGCAGGAGGAGGCGCCGCTCGACGTGAAGATCGAGCTGCCGGTCGACGCGCACGTCCCGCACGACTACGCGCCGGGCGAGGGCCTGCGCCTCCAGGCGTACCGCTCGATCGCCGCCGCCACCTCGGAGGCGGACATCAAGGCGGTGCGCGAGGAACTGACCGACCGCTACGGCAAGCTGCCCGAGCCGGTGGAGAACCTGCTGCTGGTGGCCGGGCTGCGGATGCTGGCGCGCGCCTGCGGAGTCGGTGACATCACGCTGGCGGGCCCCAACATCCGCTTCGGCCCCGTCGAGCTGCGGGAGTCGCAGGAACTGCGGCTGAAGCGGCTCTACCCGGGGACGGTCCTCAAGCCGGTCACCTCACAGATCCTGGTGCCCCGCCCGAAGACCGCCCGGGTCGGCGGAAAGCCGCTGGTCGGGCGGGAACTCCTGGCCTGGACGGGGGAGTTCCTCACCACGATCCTCGGTTCCTGACGCCTCGAACGGTCTAGAGGAAGTTCTTCTGGACCAGGAGGCGCACGATGTCGGGGTAGAAGTCCGGGAAGTCCAGCGGCACGATGCCGAAATGGGTCCTCTCGGTCTTCCGGTCGTCCAGGTACTTGAGGACGTCCGGAAGCGTGCCGTAGGCGTTCTGCTGGGGCCAGTTCCCGCCGGCGTAGCTCGTGAAGTTCACGTACATCTTGCCGGAGTTCTGGTTCCGCCAGGCTTCGTCGAACTGCGCCACGATGAGGTCGGTCTTGTCGAACACGGAGGTGTTGTAGACGTCCTGCGTGTCGAAGTAGGTGTTGCTCTTGCTGGACCAGTCGAGGATGCCCCAGGTGTTCGAGAAGTCCGCCGCTATGACGATCTTGCTGCGCACCTGGCCCAGCTTGGGCCAGGACGGCGCCGTCCACACCAGGTTCCGGTAGCCCATGTTGTCCAGGTAGTAGTTGAAGCGGCGCCGGAACTCCTCGTCCCCGAGGGCCTGCCCGCCCCTGCGCTCGTTGCGCACCCTCATGACGACGGTTTCGCCCGGGTAGTTCCTGAAGTGGTTGCGGCAGGCTTCCAGTACGTCCTGGAAGCGGTGCCCTTGGTAGTTGTCCTCGTGGTAAACGCCGAATTCGTTCGGCGCGCCCTGGAGGCCGTTCAGCCGGATGTCGAGGAAGCGGATCCCGCGCTCCAGCTGTTCGGGAACGCCCCAGTTCTGGGTCTGGGACCACTTGGTCCCGTTGGCGGGGTCGGTGCACCACGAGTCGTGCGTCCCGGGGATCGTCAGTTGGTAGAGGTACTTGCTGCTGGGCAGCTTGCCCATCCAGTCGTAGAAGTAGTAACTACCGGCGGCCCGGGCGGTGCCGGGAAGGCCGAGGGTGACCGCTGCTGCGGCGCCTGCTCCGGCTCCCCATTTCAGAACGTCACGACGGGTGGGGCTCATACCTGGTCTCCGTATCTCCGCGGACGCCGTCCGCGGGAGAGTGCGCGCGGTGGTGGTCGGGCCACCGTGTGCGCCGAAAGTAGGCCGGGCCGCTAACGTTTTTCTCACGCCCCACTGACGTGCCAAGAGGGCCGGAGCGCGCGCCGCGGCCGGGGAGGGCACCCTTCGGTGCGCCTCCCCGGCCGCGGAACGGATCAGGCGGGCTGCTCGGGGGCCTTCGCCGTGATCACGGCGAAGACACCGCCCTGCGGGTCGGCGAGGACGGCGATCCGGCCCACCGCCATGTCGAAGGCCGGGGCCAGGACGGTGGCGCCCGCGCGGGTCGCCGCCGCCTGGATCTCGTCGGCGTCGTCCACCTGGAAGTACGGCAGCCAGTTCGGCGGGGTCCCGGGCGGCAGCGCGGACAGGTCCATCATCCCGGCGACCGCGCGGCCGCCGACCTTGAACTCGATGTACCCCTCGGCGCCCGGGATCTCGGTCGTGGCCGTGGTGACCGGCAGGACGGCCGAGTAGAAGGCGGAGGCGGCGGCGGTGTCGCCGGTGCTCAGCTCGTTCCAGATCAGCGCGCCGTGCTCGTTGACGATGCCCGCGCCGTCGAAGGTGCCGGGCTGCCAGAGGCCGACGACCGCGCCCGTCGGGTCGGCGAGGACGGCCATCCGGCCGAGGTCCATGACGTCCATCGGGCCCACCATGACGGTGCCGCCCGCGTCCGTCACCGACTTGAGGGCGGAGTCGATGGAGTCGGTGGACAGGTACGTCGTCCACACGGTCGGCGGCATCGGGTCCGGCACGGTGCCGTCCGGGTTGCTCGCCTTCATGATGCCGGCGACGGGCCTGCCCTTGAGGGTGCAGACCGAGTAGCCGCCGGTCTCCGGCGGGCCGACCTCTCCCTGCCAGCCAAAGAGGTCGCAGTAGAAGTCGAGGGCCGCCTGCTGGTCGGGAACCATCAGGTCGATCCAGCAGGGGGTGCCGGGCTTGTAGGGGCCGTTCATGTCGGGCACGGATGCCTCCGGGGCGGGTGGTGGGGAAGGACGGGCCGTCCCCTACCCGGGCCCTGTCGGGCGGAACCGGGCCGAACGGGTGACCGACCCGGGGCGGGTGCCGATGCGGGGGCGCTTCTGGCCCGTCCGCCCCCTGCTCGGCGTCCTCGGCGCGCCGTCGCTCCCGGCCCAGGCCATGTTCAACCCAGCTGGGCCACCTTCAGCCCGTCCGGCGTTTGAGGACCGGGTCCGGGCGGAGCCCGGGAGGCTGGGCCGCGGGTGGAGTTCGGCGGTGGTTGTCTCCGGCGGCCCCTCAAACGCCGGGGAGGCTGGGATGGTGCCGGGTCAGGCCACCTTCAGCCCGTCCGGCGTTTGAGGACCGGGTCTGGGCGGAGCCCGGGAAGCGGGATGCCCGGCGGGCGGGGACAGCCAGCCGGGCCAGGGTCACAGGCTGGCCCATACCGTTTTGCCCGGCGCACCGCTGCCCCGCGGCCGCACCCCCCACTCCCGCGCCACGGCCCCCACCAGCACCAGCCCCCGCCCGCTCTCCGCAAGGCACGGGTCCACCGCCTCCACCGGCTCCGCCTCGCCCCGCGCGTCGCTCACCTCCACCCGGACCCGCAGCCCGTCGTAGCCGAGCCGGACCTCGAAGTCCCGCCCCGGCACCCGCCCGTGCAGCACGGCGTTCGCGGCCAGCTCCCCGACCACCAGCTCCACGTCCTCGGCCAGCGCGCACCCCCGCGGGATCCCCCACTCTTCGAGCTGCACCCCGGCCAGGCGCCGGGCGAGCCGGGCGCCCCGCGGGGTGGCGGAGAGGAGCTGCCGGAACTCCGGTGCCATGTCACTCTTTTCAGTCGTCACCTCACCGAGCGTGGCCGGACCGCCGTACGCTTTCCAGCAGCGGCGGCACTACGGAGACCCCCCGTAGGTGCGGCGCCGGTTGCGTGTACGTGCTGTACGGGCGAGGGCGGTTCATCACATGAACGACCTGTCGGAACGCGAAGAAGAGCCGGAGCGGCCCATCGAGGTCGACGGCACGGCGCACCTCTTCAAGGCGCTCGGCAAGATCATCAAGGTGCTACGGGAACGGGCGGGCCTCCAGCAGAAGGAACTCGCCGCGCTCGTGCACGTCGGCGAGGACCTGGTCTCCGCCATCGAACGGGGCGTGCGCACCCCGCAACCGGACTTCCTGGAGAACACCGACCGGGCCGTGGGTGCCGGGGGCATCCTGCTCGCCGCCATCCCGGAGTTGAAGGAAGCGCTGAAGCGAGCCCGGACGAGGCACCCCGACTGGTTCCGGAAGTTCGCCGACGCGGAAGCGGTGGCGGTGGCCTTGCACTACTACGAGGTGCAGGCCATTCCGGGGCTGCTCCAGACCGAGGACTACGCACGGGCCGTATTCCGGCACCGCCGTCCTGTGCTGAACGAAGCCACCATCGAGAAGCGAGTGGCAGACCGGCTCGCCCGTCAGGTGATCCTGGAGCGCTGGCCCGCTCCCACAGTGAGCTTCGTACTGGAGGAGTCCATCCTGCTGCGCCCGACGGGCGGCAGGGACGTACACCGCGCGCAGCTGCGCCGCCTGCTGGAGGTGGGCAAACTACGAACCGTCCAGCTCCAGGTGATGCCACTCAATCGCGACGAACACCCATCTCTCGACAGCGCATTCACTCTTCTTCGCCTCAAGGGCCGCAACGAGGTCGCCTATATCGAGAGCTACGGTCACGCGAACCTCATCACTGATCCAGAACAGGTGAGGGTCTACAGCGAGCGCTATGGGATCATCCGGGCACAGGCACTCACGCCCCACGAGTCACTGGCCCTGATCGAGAAGTTGCTGGGAGAACTATGAACACCACGCACCTGGCCTGGTTCAAGAGCAGCTACAGCTCCGGCGAGGGTGGCGAATGCCTCGAAGTCGCCTTCGACTGGCGGAAGTCGAGCTACAGCAGTGGCGAAGGTGGCAACTGCGTCGAGGTCGCCGGATGCGCGGAAGCCGTCCACATCCGGGACTCCAAGGTCCCGGCCGGCCCCCGGCTGGCCGTCGCGCCCCGCGCCTGGGCCGCGTTCCTCGGTGAGGTCACCGGGGCCTAGCGCGGCGGCCGCGGTGGGGGGACCCCGGTGGTCCGCCCCCGCCGCGGCCGGGGATCACTCGTCGGTGTCGATGACTCCGCTGGTCGGGGAGTCGGCCTTCACCGGCTCGTTGAAGCCGGAGAAGGAGACCTCGGAGGCGTCCTTGCCGGTCTCCACGGCCTTGAGCAGGTACGGCCGGCCCGTCGTGGCGACGTAGAGGTTCTCGGTGCCGTCAGTCGTCTTTGTGGTGAGCTTCTGCGCGCTCTGGCCCGCCAGCTGCACGACCCCGTCCTTTCGTGCGCCCGAGCTCTCGTCGAACTCCTTGAGCAGCTCGTCCAGGTCGCAGAGCGCCGAGAGCTCCTTGGAGTCCGCGGCCGACGCCTTGGTCTTCACCCAGTGGCCGGGCAGCTGGGCGAGCGCCGCGTCGGCCTCTGCCTTCGGGGAGTCCTTCATCTGGGTCCGGTAGAAGGTCTCGTCCGCCTTCAGGAAGATGAACTGGGCGTTGCGGATCAGCTCGAACGAGCCTTCGCCCTCGATCGACATCGCCCCCTTGCAGTCCCCGGCCTTGCTGATCGCCATGTCGAGCTTGATCGGCTTGCCCTTGTCCCGGACGGTGCCGGTGATGGTCAGCGAGGAGGCCCCGCGCAGGGCGTCGAGGGAGGAGTTCGCCACCTTCGACCCGGACTGGCCGGGGAAGGGGCCGCCCTCGTCACCGCTGCCGAAGGGGAAGCAGCCGGTGAGGGTGAACAGGGCGGTGGTGGCGACGACCGCGACGGCGGTCAGGCGGGCAGGGCGCACGGGGGACTCTCTTTACGGGGAGGGGGGAGCGGGTGGAACCGGTGAACCGGTGTCCTGCGTGCCATCACAACAGAGTCTGTGAACCGAGTCAACAGTGATCAGTGGGATCGTGCAGTTCACGCTGTGAAGCGGTCCCTCGTCTGTGTACCGGTATGCTCTGTGCATGCCGGACAACGCCACAGAGGTGACCGCAGCCGAGATCGCCCGCCTCGCCGGGGTCGGCCGCGCCGCGGTGAGCAACTGGCGCCGCCGCCATGCCGACTTCCCGAAGCCCGTCGGCGGCAGCGAGACCAGCCCGTCCTTCGCCCTCCCCGAGGTCGAGGCCTGGCTGCGCGCCCAGGGCAAGCTGGCCGAGGTCCCCCCGCGCGAACGCGTCTGGCAGCAGATCACCGCCCACCCCGGCGGAGCCGTCGCCGGGCTGGTCGAGGCGGGCTGCGCGCTGCTCGTCGTCCACGACCGGCCCACCGACTGGCTGGAGCTGAGCGCCGTCTCCGACGCGCGGATGGCCGCGCTGCTGCGGCCCGTCCTCGCCCAGGTGCTCACCGCCCGCCTCGGTCCCGGCCACGCCCTGGCCGTCGACGCCCTGGCCGCCACCACCCCCGCGTCCATGCCGCTGCTGCGCGCCGCCGCCGGGCTCGCCGCGGAGCTCGGAGCCCGTAGCGCCTTCGAGTTCCTGCTCGGCCGCCACCTCGACGCGAACCCCCGCCAGTACACGCTGACCCCGCCCGGCCCCGCCGAGCTGATGGCCGCCCTCGCCGGGCGCGGCGCCCGCAGCGTCCTCGACCCCGCCTGCGGCACCGGCGGCCTGCTGCGCGCCGTCCCCGCGCCCACTGCCCTGTACGGCCAGGACTCCGCGCCCGAACTCGTCGCCCTCACCGCGCTCCGGCTCGCCCTGCACGGCACCGCCGAGGTCCGCGCGGCCGCCGCTGACAGCCTGCGCGCCGACGCCTTCCCGCGGGTCGCCGTCGATGCCGTGCTGTGCCACCCGCCCTTCAACGAACGCAACTGGGGCCACGAGGAACTCGCCTACGACCCGCGCTGGGAGTACGGCTTCCCCGCCCGCACCGAATCCGAACTCGCCTGGGTCCAGCACGCCCTGGCACATCTGCGCGAGGGCGGCACCGCCGTCCTCCTGATGCCCCCGGCCGCGGCCGCCCGCCGCTCCGGCCGCCGCATCCGCGCCGACCTGCTCCGCCGGGGCGCACTGCGGGCCGTCATCGCGCTCCCGGCCGGCGCCGCGCCCCCGTACGGCATCCCCCTGCACCTGTGGGTGCTGCGCAAGAGCGCCGCGCACGCCCCGGCCCCGCCCGGGCTGCTGCTCGTCGACACCGCCGATCTGGGCGGCGGCGAGGGCCGCGAACGGGCCGCGTGGCCCGCCGTGCGGGACGCGGTGCTGGCCGCCTGGACGGCGTACGACGGCGCCGACGGCCCGGACGAGGTCCCCGGCACCCCGGGCCTGAGCCGCTGCGTGCCCGTCATCGAGCTCCTCGACGACGACGTGGACCTCACCCCCGCCCGCCATCTGCCCCCCGCCGCCGCGGGCGGCGGACCGGCCGCGCTGAGCGCCGTACGCGCCCGCCTCGACGAGACCCTCCAGCGCGCCGCCCGGCTCACCCCGCCGCCCGCCGAGCCCGCCGCCGGACCCGTCCGGCTGCCCGCCACCACCATCGGCGAACTCGCCCGCGCGGGCGCCCTGGTGCTGCGCACCGGCACCGGCAGCGGGGCCGGGGACGTGCCCGTCCTCACCGAACACGACGTGTACGGCGGCGGTGCCCCCTCCGGTACCCTCGCCGAATCCGCCGAGGAGCCCGTCCTGACCGAGGCGGGCGACATCGTCGTCCCCGTCGTCGGCGCCGCCGCCGTCGCCCGGGTCGTCGGCCCGGCCGACGCGGGCGCAGCCCTCGGCCGCAACCTCCAGCTGCTGCGCCCCGACCCCGCCGCCCTCGACCCGTGGTTCCTGGCCGGCTTCCTGCGCGGCACCGCCAACAACCGGCAGGCTTCCAGCTACGCCTCCACCGCCACCCGGCTCGACGTGCGCCGCCTCCAGCTGCCCCGGCTGCCGCTCGCCGACCAGCGCCGCTACGGCGAACGCTTCCGCGCGCTCGCCGAGTTCGAGGACGCGCTGCGGCTCGCCGGACGGCTCGGCGAACAGCTCGTACAGGGTCTCCACGACGCGCTGGCGGACGGTACGGTCACGGCGGAGTGAGCCGGTGCGCAACGGTTGTGCACATCCCCTGACCGGCCGGACGGATCGCTGTATACGCTCGCACCCGAGCACGTCCGAGAAGCGCCGTCCCACCACGCGCGAAGTCCGTCAGGAGAACAGCGATGCACGGCCACGGCCCCGGCCTCCCGCCGCCGCACCAGCAGTACGGTCCACAGCGCGGTCAGGACGCCGTCATCGCCCTGCGCGTGGTCTTCGCGCTGGTGCCGCTGCTCAGCTGCGGGTTCCTCAGCTGGGTGACCATGCTGCGGATCGCGATCGTCACCCGGGCCGCCCGCGACTGGGTGCTCTTCGCCCTCTCCGCGGCCCTCGTCATCCTCGGCTTCGCGCTGATCGGCACCGACCCGGTCGCGGACGGCGGCGGCACCCGGGGCGACATCGGACTGGCGCTGCTGCTGGCGACCGGCGTGGCCGCCCTCGCGTATTTCCTCTACGTCGACCTGCGCAGGCCCAGCCGGCCCGCGGCCACCGACTGGTACGCCCCGCCGGTGCCGCCGCAGCAGCCGCAGGGGTACGGCTACGGCTACCCGCCGCAGGCCGGCACGACCGTCCCGGCCCCGCCCCGGCATTCCCCGCAGCCGCAGCCCCGGCCTCACCAGCAGCCGCTTCCGCAGCCCCCGCACACCCCCTCGCCCCCGCGGATCGGCCAGGTCCGCGCCGAGCTCGACGAGCTGAGCGAGCTGCTGCGCAAGCAGGAGACCGAGCGGGGCCACGGCCAGGAGCCCGGCCGGTGACCGAGCGGATCCTCGGCGAGCGCTACCAGCTCGCCACCGTCCTCGGCCAGGGCGGCATGGGCCAGGTCTGGACGGCGTACGACCGGCGCCTGGACCGCCGGGTGGCCGTCAAGCTGCTGCGCCCCGACAAGGTCGCGGGCCCCGGCAGCGTCGCCGAGGAGCTGCGCCGCCGCTTCGTGCGCGAGTGCCGCGTCACGGCGCAGGTCGACCACCCCGGCCTGGTCACCGTCCACGACGCGGGCAGCGACGGGGACGAGCTGTACCTGGTCATGCAGTACGTGGAGGGCGCCGACCTCGCCGACCATCTGGCCGAACACGACCCGTACCCCTGGCCGTGGGCGGTCTCGGTGGTCGCGCAGCTGTGCTCGGTGCTCTCCGCCGTGCACGCGGTGCCGATCGTGCACCGCGACCTCAAACCGCGGAACGTGATGGTGCGCCCCGACGGGACGGTCACCGTCCTCGACCTCGGCGTCGCCTCCGTCATGGACACCGACACCACGCGCCTCACCCACACCGGCTCGCCGATCGGCAGCCCCGCCTACATGGCCCCCGAGCAGGCCATGGGCGGCGCGGTCGGCCCCTACACCGACCTCTACGCGCTGGGCGTGCTGCTCTACGAACTGCTCAGCGGCAACGTCCCCTTCGCCGGGTCCACCGCCCTCGGCGTGCTCCACCGGCACCTGTACGAGCCCCCGCTCCCGGTGCGCCGGCTGCGCCCGGAGGTGCCGCCCCACCTCGAAGCGGTCCTGATGCACCTGCTGGCCAAGGACCCGCAGGACCGGCCCGGCTCCGCGCAGGAGGTCTACGAGGCGCTGATCCCGCTGCTGCCCACCCACGGCAGCCCCAGCGGCCCCCTGGACCCCACCCGCCCCTTCCTGCGCCCGCAGGCCCCCTGGCCGGACCGGGTCACGGTGCCGCCCCGCCCCCAGGTCCCGCCCGCCGCCGCCCCCGCGCGCCGCGACGTCCCGGCGGCCGTCGACGAGGCCAGGAAGCTGCTGGACGAGGGCAGGCTCACCCAGGCCGTGGACATCCTCGGCGACATCCTCCCGGCGGCCGTCGCGCAGCACGGGGAGCACTCGCCCGTCGTCCGGTCGCTGCGCAAGCAGTACGCGGCCACGCTGATGGACGACGGCCAGTACCGCCGGGCCCTGCCCGAACTGCGCCGCCTGGCCGAGGAGTTCCCGGCGGGCGACCCGCAGTCCCTGCGCTTTCGCTACGACGCCGCCCAGTGCCTGGAGCAGCTCGGCGAGCCCGCCGCCGCCCTGGCCGAGTACCGTGCGCTGCTGCCGCTCTTCGAGAACCGCTACGCGAACCCGGATCCGGGGCTGCCGCTGGAGGTCCGGCGCCGGATGGCGCAGCTGCTGCTCTCCCTGGGGGACCGGGCGGCGGCGCACGACACGCTGGTGCGGCTGCTGTTCGACGCGGACCAGCTGCACGGTCCGGGCCACCCGTTCCCCACCGAGGTCCGCCGCACCCTCCAGTGGCTGGGCCAGGTCCGCTGACCCGGGCGCCGCCGCGTGCGGCGGCGCGGACTGTAGGGGTGAAAGCGCACCCCAACGCCCTTGGAATCGTTGGTCGAAGCGGTAGCTGGGACGCCCCGGACTGCATACTATCGATCACCGCAAGGCCCTTGTGCACCAAAGCACAATCCAGCCCGGCCCGGGAGGCTCCTTTGCACCGTCGCACAGCGCTCTCCGTATCCGCCGCCCTGCTCGCGGCGGCCCCCCTCCTGTCCGCCTGCTCCTCCGCCGAGGTCCGCCCCGGCACGGCGGCCGTGGTCGGCGGCGAACGGATCACCACCGCGGCGCTCCAGGCGCAGGTCAAGGACGTCCGCACCGCCCAGAGCAACGCCGAGCAGTCCGCACGGCTCATCGAGGCCAGCGCGGGCCTGGAACGGGTCAAGCTCGGCAAGATGATCCAGCTGCGCATCCTGGAAAAGGCCGCCGACGACGCCGGACTGTCGGTCAGCACCAAGGACGTCGAGGACGCCCGCAAGGCGCAGACCGCCCAGGCCAAGGGCGCCGACCAGCTCGAACAGCTGGCGCTGCAGGCCCGGGTCCCGCTCGCGCCCGACCAGATCGACGGCGAACTCCGCTTCCAGCTGCTGCTCGGCAGGCTCAGCGACCGCTTCGGCGAGGACAAGATCCTCGTCCCGCTCGCGAAGGCCGCCAAGGAGCTGCACATCCAGGTCAACCCGCGCTACGGCGCCTGGAACACGGAGCAGATCGCGCTCGGTGACGCCCGGACCCCCTGGGTCAACCAGAAGACCCGGCCCGAGCAGGCCCCCGCCGGAGCCTGACCCGCCACCGGGGGTAGGTTCGAAGCGTGAACGACCACAGCGCTCCCGAACCCGCCGCACCGCCCGCCGAGCCCACCGGCCGGATCGTCCTGCTGACCGCGAGCCACCGGGTCGCCCCGGGCCTGCTGTCCTGGTCCGCCTGGCAGACCCTGCACGCCGCGGACCGGGTGCTGTGCGCCGACCCGGCGAACCCGCAGCTGCCGTACCTGCGCGAGGCGGGCGTCGAGGTCGAGGCGGGGGTCCCGGACGCCCACGCGCTGGTCGAGGCGTGCGCCGGGGGGCGCACCGTGGTGGTCCTGCCGGGCGGCGAGGGCGACCAGCGGCTCACCGACGGACTGGCCCGGCTGGCCGGCTCGGGCCGCGTCTCGATGCCCGACCTGGAACTGCTGCCCGGCTCCTACGACCTGCCCGGGGCCCGGCTGCTCGACCTGGTGCAGGTCATGGACCGGGTCCGGCGCGCCTGCCCCTGGACCTCCCTCCAGACCCACCGGGGCCTGGCGAAGTACGGCATCGAGGAAGCGTACGAACTCGTCGAGGCCATCGAGGACGGCGACCGCGACGCGCTGCGCGAGGAGCTGGGCGACGTGCTCCTCCAGGTCGTCTTCCACGCGCGCATCGCCGAAGAAGGCGTCGAGGGCGCCGAGGGCGAGGACGGGGAGGCCTTCTCCATCGACGACGTGGCCGGGAGCCTGGTCGACAAGCTGGTCCACCGCCACCCGCACGTCTTCGGCGACGAGGTGGTGAGCGGCCCGCAGGACGTCGAGGCGATCTGGCAGCGCACGAAGGCGGTCGAGAAGCGCCGCGAGTCGGTGACCGACGGGGTGCCGGTGGGCCAGCCGGGGCTGGCGCTCGCGGCGAAGCTCGCGGGCCGGGTCCGCGCGGGCGGCCTGGACGTGCCGCTGCCGAGCGGCGAGGGCATCGGGTACGAACTGCTGGCGCTGGCGGCGCGCGCCGAGGCGGCGGGCACCGACCCGGAGACGGCGCTACGCGCGGCGGCCCGCGCCTACCGGGACGCGATCCGGGCGGCCGAGGGAGTCCCTCCTCTTTAACGCTCCCCTCTTACGCTTTCAGAGCCCTCCGTTTCAACGCTCTCAGCGCGTCCGGCCGCCGGGGTTGTGCCAGTGCGGGTCGGGCCGGTTCAGGAACCACTCGCCGAAGCCGAGCGGCCGGTCGTGGCCCGGGCCGGTGTTCGCGGGCACCGCGTCGTGGAAGATCCGGGCCGGCGCCGCGCCCAGCCCCGCCACCAGCGAGGCGGTCTCGGCGACGAACTGCGGCGGTCCGCTCAGGTAGACGTCCTGGTCGGGCCAGAGCCCGCGGTGGCCGAGCGCCGTCGCGAGCCGCGCGGTGGCCTCGTTGCGGGGGCGCCCGGGCGCGGGCGTGATGTAGGTGACGGCGAGCCAGGGGTGCGCGGCGGCGTACGCGTCGATCAGGGGCCGGTCGTAGAGGTGCGCCCCGTCGCGGGCGACCACGAAGAGCCGTACGTCGTGCCCCGGCGGCCGCGCCAGCAGCTCCTCCAGCATGGCGCGCACCGGAGCCCAGCCGGTGCCCGCCGCGATGAAAGTGGCGGGCCGGTCCTCCCGGCGCAGGGTGACCCGGCCGCCCGCCGAGCCCAGCCGCAGCACCTCGCCGGGCGCGACCTCCCGGACCAGGGCGCTGCTGAGCCGGCCGCCGTCGATCCGGCTGACGTGGAGGTCGAGGGTGTGGTCGGCGCGGGGCGCGTTGGCGACGGAGTAGGTGCGCCAGGTGGCCGGTACCCGGGCGCTGCACACGCTGACGTACTGGCCCGGCAGATAGGGGAGCGGCTGGTGCGGCCGCAGCGTCAGGACGCCGATGTCCGCGCCGTAGCGCAGGTGGCGCACGACCTCCGCGTCCCACCACGGCGGGTCGTGGCTCTGGGCGGCGGCCGCGGTCATCACGTCGGCGATCGCCCGGTAGGCCTCGCTCCAGGCCTTCTCGACCGCCGGGGTCCACGCCGGGCCGCTGGCTTCGGCGAGCGCGGCGAGCAGGCTGGCCCCGACGGCGTCGTAGTGCTCGGGGCGCGCGAGGAACTTGCGGTGGTCGCGGCCGAGGTCGCGGAGGTAGGGGACGAGGGTCCCGTCGTCGATGTGCGCGATGACGTGGGTGAGCGCGGCGAACAGTCGGTCCCGCTGGCGCTCCATGTCCAGGGCGGCGGCCGGGAAGAGGCCGCGGATGTCCGGGTTGTGCCAGAACAGGTGGGTGTAGAAGTACTTGACCGCGTGTTCGGCCCTTCTTTCGACCACGGCGAAACTGCTCTTCAAGATCCTCACATCCACAAGAGCGACAGTAGGAGTGGCCGGGAACCCGGGGTCAAGGGAAGGGTGATCTACGGACAGCCGCGGAAAACCAGTCATATGGGATGAGTGGCGGCGGCCGGGGTACGGTCGCCTGGTGCACCAGCAGACCCCCGCCGAGCCTCCCGCCGAGCCCTCCGCCGGCCCTTCCGCCGAGTCCTCCGCCGAGCGGGCGGGCGGCTGTCCCGTCACCGCCGCCGCCGGGCCCGCCGCCGGACCCGAACTCTTCACCTGGGAGTTCGCGACCGACCCCTACCCGGCCTACGCCTGGCTGCGGGAGCACGCGCCGGTGCACCGCACCACGCTCCCCAGCGGGGTCGACGCCTGGCTGGTCACCCGGTACGCCGACGCCCGCCAGGCCCTCGCCGACCAGCGCCTGAGCAAGAACCCGGTGCACCACGCCGAGCCCGGCAAGACGGGCATCCCCGGCGAGCGCAGCGCCGGTCTGATGACCCACCTGCTCAACATCGACCCGCCGGACCACACGCGGCTGCGGCGCCTGGTGGCGAAGGCCTTCACCCCGCGCAGGGTCGCCGAGTTCGCCCCGCGGGTGCAGGAGCTGACGGACCAGCTCATCGACGCCTTCGCGCAGAAGGGGGAGGCCGACCTGATCCACGAGTTCGCCTTCCCGCTCCCCATCTACGCCATCTGCGAGCTGCTCGGCGTACCGCGCGAGGACCAGGACGACTTCCGCGACTGGGCCGGGATGATGATCCGGCACGGCGGCGGTCCGCGCGGCGGGGTCGCCCGCTCCGTCAAGAAGATCCGCGCGTACCTCGGCGAGCTGATCCACCGCAAGCGCGACGACCTCGGCGACGACCTCATCTCGGACCTGATCCGGGCGAGCGACCACGGCGACCACCTGACGGAGGCCGAGGCCACCGCCATGTGCTTCGTGCTCCTCTTCGCGGGTTTCGAGACCACCATCAACCTGATCGGCAACGGCACCTACGCGCTGCTCCGGAACCCCCGCCAGCGCGCGCTCCTCCAGGAGTCGCTGACGGCCGGTGCGCCGGAGCTGCTGGCGACCGGGATCGAGGAACTGCTCCGGTACGACGGTCCCGTGGAGCTGGCGACCTGGCGCTACGCGACCGAGCCGCTGGCCATCGGCGGCCAGGACGTCCCGGCGGGCGATCCGGTGCTCGTCGTCCTCGCGGCGGCCGACCGGGACCCGGCGCGCTTCGACGCGCCGGACGCTCTGGACCTCGCGCGGAGCGACAACCAGCACCTCGGATACGGGCACGGCATCCACTACTGCCTGGGCGCCCCGCTGGCCCGGCTGGAGGGTCAGACGGCGCTCGCGAGTTTGCTGACGCGTCTGCCCGATCTGGAACTGGCCATTCCTCCCGAGGAGCTGCGGTGGCGGGGCGGACTGATCATGCGTGGCCTGCGCACGCTTCCGGTCCGCTTCACAACCCCAAACGTTGCGGATGCGGAAGGGGCGGCGCCGGGGCCCTTGGCTGACGAAGAGTCAACTCTGTGACCTCGACGTGATCTGCGCATCATCGACTTGTGACAAGCGTTCGAACCCGGCTAGGTTCGCGTCGCCCCCGCCGCCACGCGAAAGGTCCACCCTCATGCGTTCCGGGAACGGCCGCCACAGACGCCCCCGTCAGGTCCCCGCCCTCGTCGTCACCGCCGGAGTCGCCGGCTCCGCGCTCGCTCTGCCGCTGTTCGCCGCCTCCGGCGCGAACGCGGCCGAGACCACCACCTGGGACAGGGTGGCCGAGTGTGAGAGCGGCGGAACCTGGAGCGCCGATTTCGGCAGCGGGTCGTACGGCGGACTCCAGTTCACGCTGGAACAGTGGAAGAGCGCGGGCGGGCTGGAGTTCGCCGCGCGGCCCGACCTCGCCAGCCGCTCGCAGCAGATAGCCATCGCCGAGCGGGTCCTCGCCTCGCAGGGACCGCAGGCCTGGCCGCTGTGCGGGGAGTCCTCCGGGCTCACCCGGGGCGGCCCCGCGCCCACCGTCGACCCGGGCCGCGCAGGTTCCGGTTCCGTCGCGCCGAGCCCGCTGCGCCCCGAAGGAACCCCGGCCTCCGGCACGGGTCCGCTCGCCGGAGCGCCCGCGCCCGCCTCGACGCCGGCCTCCACCGGGCACATCCCCGGAGCCACCACCCCGTCCGGGGCCAGCGCCTCGCCCGGCGCGCTGCCGGCGGTCCCCGAGACCCCGCTGACCTCCGGACTGCCCGTCATGCCACCCCCGGCGCCCGAGACCGGTGGCCCCGCCACCCCGACCGGGCCCACCGGAACGCCCGTGGCGCCCGTAACCGGTGGCTCCGCGCTCCCGGGCGGTCCGACGGCCTCCCCGTCGAACCCCGCGGCCCCGGTGGCCCCGACGGGCCCGGCCGCCACGCCCGGCTCCGCGGCCACGCCGCAGGGCGAAACGTCGGCAACCGGTGGAAAGCACCGCGGAACGCCCGCCGCGGAGACGTCCGCGGCCCCTGACGCCCTGTCGGATCCGTCGTACACCGTCAAGGCCGGGGACAACCTGACGGCGATCGCGACCGCCCAGGGGGTCGAGGGTGGCTGGAATGCCCTTTACGAGGCCAATCAGCAGGTCATCGGGCACGACGCCGACCTCATCACCCCGGGGCAGAATCTCGATCTAAGCCAGAAATAGGGGCACTTCGGGCGCGAAGATCGCCTTGTATGTCCCATTCGTGCAAGTGAGACATGCATCTCTTCGGTCCAACTGGCGTGTCCTGGTCGGAGACTGCCGCAAACCCGGCTCTCACCTGCGTAAACACCCGTCCCGGGAGCGCAAGTAGGGCCCGTTTCTCCCCGATGTCCCTCGTTGAACATCGGGGAGAGACCTGTCTACCTTCTGAATCGCTCGCCACCGCGGGCTCCTTCGACCGCATCGCCGAATCCTGCCGGCGGACGGAGGGAACAGTCGTCGCGCAAGCGCCGAAGGCAGGAGCGGGGGAACCAAGGTAAGTGCCGGAACCGGCCGTTGAGAGACGGTCACGGAACCGGCTTGGGGTTAAGCCGCGCACCACGGTGCGCGACCGGGCAACTCATCCGCCCGAACCCGACAGCTCACTTCGCAGGCGTCGGTGAGGAGAAAACCATGCTGCTTTCCGGCAAGGGCAAGCACCGTCGCGCCTCCAAGGCCACCCGTGTCGTCACCCTCGTCGGTGTCGCCGGTGTCGCCGTGGCGGCCCCGCTGATGACCGCGGGCGCCGCGAGCGCCGCGACCACCTCCCAGTGGGACGCCGTCGCCGCGTGCGAGTCCGGCGGCAACTGGTCCATCAACACGGGCAACGGCTACTACGGCGGCGTGCAGTTCTCGTCCTCCACCTGGGCGGCGTACGGCGGCAAGGCCTACGCCCCGCAGGCCAACCAGGCCACCAAGTCGCAGCAGATAGCCATCGCCGAGAAGGTCCTCAAGGGCCAGGGCAAGGGCGCGTGGCCGTCCTGCGGCGTGGGCCTGTCGAACGCGGCCTACAACGGCGGCGCGGCCGAGGCCCCCAAGCAGGCCAAGCCCGAGAAGAAGGCCGAGAAGAAGGCCCAGCCGAAGCAGGAGACCAAGCGCGCCGAGGCGCCGGTCACCCGCTCCGAGCGCGCCGAGACCCCGGCCCCCGTCAAGAAGACCCCGGCCGCCGAGGCCCCCAAGACGGGCAACGGCTCCTACGAGGTCAAGGCCGGCGACACCCTCGGCACCATCGCCCAGGCGAACGCCGTCAAGGGCGGCTGGCAGCACGTGTTCGAGCTGAACAAGGACATCGTGCAGGACGCCGACCTGATCTTCCCGGGTCAGAAGCTGAAGCTCAGCTGAACCCCGCGGTAACGCTCCACGCATGACCACCACCGCCCGGCGCGTATCCCCCCACGCGCCGGGCCGTCGTGTTTCCGCGGGCGGAATCCCGCCTTCAGCCTTGCTCTATGTCCTGTAAGAGGGGTATTCCCACCCTTTTTCGTCCCAGGGAGCGGTTGCTCGGCGGGCCGACCGCCCCGATCCGGTTAGGCTCTAAGCGGCAGGGCCGTCCCACGGCCCGACACGCCACCGCACACCCAGCGCCACATCCCATAAGGAGATGCTCGTGCCGTCCATCGACGTCGTCGTAGCCCGGGAAATCCTGGACTCCCGAGGCAACCCCACGGTCGAGGTCGAGGTTGGCCTCGACGACGGCAGCACCGGCCGTGCTGCTGTTCCGTCCGGCGCCTCCACCGGTGCCTTCGAGGCCGTCGAGCTGCGGGACGGTGACGCCAACCGCTACCTCGGCAAGGGCGTCGAGAAGGCCGTCCTCGCCGTCATCGAGCAGATCGGCCCGGAGCTCGTCGGCTACGACGCCACCGAGCAGCGCCTGATCGACCAGGCCATGTGCGACCTGGACGCCACCGACAACAAGGGCTCGCTGGGCGCCAACGCGATCCTCGGTGTCTCCCTGGCCGTCGCGCACGCCGCGTCCGAGGCCTCGGACCTGCCGCTCTTCCGCTACCTCGGTGGCCCGAACGCGCACCTGCTGCCCGTTCCGATGATGAACATCCTGAACGGCGGGTCGCACGCCGACTCCAACGTGGACATCCAGGAGTTCATGATCGCTCCGATCGGCGCGGAGTCCTTCTCCGAGGCGCTGCGCTGGGGTTCCGAGGTCTACCACACCCTCAAGAAGGTCCTGCACAGCAAGGGCCTCTCCACCGGCCTGGGCGACGAGGGCGGCTTCGCCCCGAACCTGGAGTCCAACCGCGCCGCGCTCGACCTCATCGTCGAGGCCATCAAGCTGGCCGGCTACGTCCCGGGCAAGGACATCGCGCTGGCGCTCGACGCCGCCGCGTCCGAGTTCTACAAGGACGGCAAGTACGAGTACGAGGGCCAGTCCCGCTCGGCCGCCGAGATGACCGAGTACTACGAGGAGCTCTGCGCCGCGTACCCGCTGGTCTCCCTCGAAGACCCGCTGTTCGAGGACGACTGGGCCGGCTGGAAGATCCTCACCGACCGCCTGGGCTCCAAGGTCCAGATCGTCGGCGACGACCTCTTCGTCACCAACCCGGAGCGCCTCGCCCGCGGCATCGAAGAGGGCTCGGCGAACGCCCTGCTCGTCAAGGTGAACCAGATCGGTTCGCTGACCGAGGCCCTGGACGCCGTCGAGATGGCCCAGCGCAACGGCTTCAAGTGCATGATGTCGCACCGCTCCGGCGAGACCGAGGACGTCACCATCGCCGACCTCGCCGTCGCGGTGAACTGCGGTCAGATCAAGAGCGGCGCCCCGGCCCGCTCGGACCGCGTCGCCAAGTACAACCAGCTGCTGCGCATCGAGGAGATCCTCGACGACGCCGCGGTGTACGCGGGCCGCTCCGCCTTCCCGCGCTTCAAGGGCTGACCCTCCTCCGCGGGGTTCATCCCCGCGGGGCCAGGCAGCCTCCGTACGTCCCCGCGCTCGGTCCCGTACCGTGTGCGGGGACGTATTGCTGTGTGCGCTACAGGGGAGGCGGAGTCAATGGCCGGGAACCGGGATCGGTTCTCCACCTTCTCGACCGCGACCAGGCTCAAGCAGCTCGGAGAACGGACCGCGGCCCACGTCTACCGCTCGCAGACGCGCCGTCAGGTCCGCCGCAGCCGGCTGACCGGCCGGGCCGCGTTGCTGGTGCTGGTGCTCTGTACGCTGGTCGTCGCCCTCGCGTACCCGATGCGCCAGTACGTCTCCCAGCGCTCGGAGATCGCCGACCAGCAGCGGAGCGCCGACGGGGCGCGCAAGCGGCTGGACGAGCTGCGCGACGAAAAGGCCCGCTGGCAGGACCCGGCCTACGCGGAGCAGCAGGCGCGCAGGCACCTGCACTACGTGCGGCCGGGGGAGATCGGCTACACGATGGTCGACTCCGAGACCGCGGAGCACCGCCGCACCGGCGCGGCGACGGCCGACCGGCCCTGGTACTCGAACGTCTGGGACGGCGTCGACAAGGCCGACCGCCCCGCCGACTGACGTTCACCGACCGACCACTTACCGAAAGACGCACCCCAGGCATGCAGACGCCCCCGCCCCAGACCGCACGGACCGAGCCGACGGACGCGGACATCGCCGCGTTCGAGCAGCAGCTCGGCCGCCCGCCGCGCGGACTGCGCGCCATCGCGCACCGCTGTCCCTGCGGGCAGCCCGACGTGGTCGAGACCGCCCCGCGCCTGCCCGACGGCACGCCGTTCCCCACGCTGTACTACTTGACCTGCCCGCGGGCCGCCGGCGCCATCGGCACCCTGGAGGCCAACGGCGTGATGAAGGAGATGCAGGCCCGCCTCGGCACGGACCCGGAGCTGGCCGCCGCCTACCGGGCCGCCCACGAGGACTACCTCACCCGGCGCGACGCGATCGAGGTGCTGGAGGGCTTCCCGAGCGCGGGCGGCATGCCCGACCGGGTGAAGTGCCTGCACGTGCTGGTCGGCCACTCGCTGGCCGCCGGACCGGGCGTGAACCCCTTCGGCGACGAGGCGCTCGCGATGCTCCCCGAGTGGTGGGCCAAGGGCGCCTGCGTCACCCCGTGCGCGGAGAAGTCCGGGGACCCGGAGCCGGCCGGGCGGCCGGAGCAGACGGAGGCCGGCGCGTGACGCGGGTCGCGGGCATCGACTGCGGTACGAACTCCATCCGCCTGCTGGTCGCCGACTGCACCCCGGAGACCGGCGAGCTGATCGAGCTGGACCGGCGGATGACCATCGTCCGGCTCGGCCAGGGCGTCGACAAGACCGGCCGGCTGGCCCCGGAGGCCCTGGAGCGCACCTTCGCGGCCTGCCGCGAGTACGCCGCCGTGATCAAGGAGCTGGGCGCCGAGCGGGTCCGCTTCGTGGCCACCTCGGCCTCGCGCGACGCGGAGAACCGGGACGAGTTCGTCCAGGGCGTCCTGGACATCCTGGGCGTGGAGCCCGAGGTGATCAGCGGGGACCAGGAGGCGGAGTTCTCCTTCACCGGCGCCACCATGGAGCTGACGGGCCGCGACGACCTCGCCACGCCGTACCTGGTCGTGGACATCGGCGGGGGCTCCACCGAGTTCGTGGTGGGCGAGCAGC
Organism: Streptomyces sp. NPDC006529; assembly: GCF_040611795.1. Taxonomy (NCBI): domain Bacteria; kingdom Bacillati; phylum Actinomycetota; class Actinomycetes; order Kitasatosporales; family Streptomycetaceae; genus Streptomyces; species Streptomyces sp. NPDC006529. The sequence goes on from NZ_JBEXPB010000018.1 coordinate 25,738, forward strand.
ACGTGCGCGCCGCGCGCTCGGTCGACGTGGGATGCGTCCGGATGACCGAGCGCCACCTCACCGTCGACGGCGTCGTCACCGACCCTCCGACCGAGGCCCAGATCGCCGCGATGCGGGCCGACATCGAGGCCGCGCTGGACCTGGCGGCCGAGTCGGTGCCGCTGTCCGAGGCGCGCACCCTGGTGGGCCTGGCGGGTTCGGTGACCACGGTCGCGGGCATCGCCCTGGGCCTGGCGGAGTACGACTCGCGCGCGATCCACCACAGCCGGATCCCCTACGAGAAGGTCCGCGAGGTCAGCGACCGGATGCTCACCCAGACGCACGCGGAGCGCGCGTCGATCGGCGTGATGCACCCGGGCCGCGTCGACGTCATCGCCGCGGGCGCCCTCGTCCTGCGGGCCCTGATGGAGCGCATCGGCGCCCGCGAGGTCGTGGTGTCCGAGCACGACATCCTCGACGGGATCTGCTGGTCGGCGGCCTGAGAACCCCTCCCAGGGGGTGGGACGGGCCGTCGCGCGAACGAGGTTCGTGAAGTTCTTCACAAGGAAAAGAAGGCGGATGGCCTCAGCGGAGGCCCTTTGAACGGGTTTCCGAGGCCGCCGAGCCGGTTTCGTAGGGGTGTTCGTGTGATTCACGGACACCCCTGCGGTCGGTCCGTAGGTCTCCACGAGAGGCGTGGTCTACCCCGTCGATAGGCCGGAGTGCCAGTTCAGAGCGGGTGGACAACGTCTCCCGCCGCACGGTGGTTCCCCTCGCGCAACATGACCTCCGTCACGTGGGCGGCGCAGTGTAACAGAGGGGTCCGGACACCTTGTGAAGGGGCTCACGAGCGACACCCCTTGGGGTGCTGGATACTCGTTCCATGAGCACCACGGAGCGTCCCAGGATCCTCGTTGTAGGCGGTGGGTACGTAGGCCTGTACGCAGCCAAGCGCATCCTCAAGAAGATGCGCTACGGCGAGGCGACCGTCACGGTCGTCGACCCGCGCTCGTACATGACCTACCAGCCCTTCCTCCCCGAAGTGGCCGCAGGCAGCATCTCGCCTCGGCACGTCGTCGTCCCGCTGCGACGCGTGCTGCCCAAGGCGGAGGTCCTCACCGGCCGGGTCACCAGCATCGACCAGGACCGCAAGGTCGCCGTCGTCACGCCGCTGGTCGGCGAGGCGTACGAGCTGCCCTTCGACTACCTGGTGATCGCGCTCGGCGCCGTCTCCCGCACCTTCCCGATCCCCGGCCTCGCCGAACAGGGCATCGGCATGAAGGGCGTCGAAGAGGGCATCGGCCTGCGCAACCACGTCCTCGAACAGCTCGACAAGGCCGAGTCCACGACGGACGAGGACGTCCGCCGCAAGGCCCTCACCTTCGTCTTCGTCGGCGGCGGCTTCGCCGGCGCGGAGACCATAGGCGAGGTCGAGGACATGGCCCGCGACGCCGCGAAGTACTACACCACCATCAAGCGCGAGGACATGCGCTTCATCCTGGTGGACGCGGCCGACAAGATCCTTCCCGAGGTCGGGCCCAAGCTCGGCACCTGGGGCAAGGAGCACCTCGAGTCGCGCGGCATCGAGATCTACCTGAACACCTCCATGGACTCCTGCGTGGACGGCCACGTGGTGCTGAAGAACGGCCTCGAGGTCGACTCCAACACCCTGGTGTGGACCGCGGGCGTCAAGCCCAACCCGGTCCTGGCCCGCTACGGCCTGCCGCTCGGCCCGCGCGGCCACGTCGACGCCGGCGCCGACCTCCAGGTCACCGGCACCGACTACATCTGGGCCGCGGGCGACAACGCCCAGGTCCCGGACATGGCGGCCCGCAAGGCCGGCGTCGAGAACGCCTGGTGCCCGCCGAACGCCCAGCACGCGCTGCGCCAGTCCAAGGTCCTCGCGGACAACGTCATCTCGGGCATGCGGGGCTTCCCGCAGGGCGAGTACTCGCACTCCAACAAGGGTGCGGTGGCGGGCCTCGGCCTCCACAAGGGCGTAGCGATGATCGTCATGGGCGGCATGAAGATCAAGCTCAAGGGCCGGCTCGCCTGGTACATGCACCGTGGCTACCACGGCATGGCCATGCCGACCTGGAACCGCAAGATCCGCGTCTTCGCCGACTGGACCCTCGCGATGTTCCTCAAGCGCGAGGTCGTCTCCCTCGGTGCGCTGGAGACCCCGCGCGAGGAGTTCTACGAGGCCGCCAAGCCGGCCCCGGCTCCGGCCGCCGCGACGGCTCCCGCCCAGAAGGCCAAGGCCTCCTGACCCGGGCCTGACCGCGAGCATCCCCGCACGACCCCGAAGGGGCCTCCCGCCATCCGTGGTGCGGGCGGCCCCTTCGGTGCGTCCGCGGCGGGCCTCCTGCGGCGTGTCCCCGGCGGCTTACCCGGTGTGCGCGCTGGGTAGAGGCAAGGGTCGGAGCCTTACTGGAGGTGTGCGCCATGACCGACGCCGCGCCGCGGCTGGCCGCTCTCGCCGAGACCCTGCTGGGTGCCCCGCTGCCCGTCAGGATCCGCGCCTGGGACGGCAGTGAGGCGGGTCCGCCCGCCGGTCCCGTCCTGGTGATCCGCCACCGGCGCGCCCTGCGCCGGATGGTGTGGAAGCCCGGCGAAGTGGGCCTCGCCCGGGCCTGGGTGAGCGGGGACCTGACCGTCGAGGGCGATCTGTACGACCTGCTGGACCGGGTGTCGGGGCTGCTCTGGCAGCGTGCCCCCGACCCCGGCGGCGCGCCCCCCGCCGCGCCGCGCGGCCGGGTTGCCGGGGCACGGGCCGCGGCCGCCGGGGCGCTGGAGTTCGTACGCGATCCCCACCGGCGCGCGGCGCTGCGGGAGCTGGCCGCGCTCGCCGGGCCGCTGCCGCCGCCGGGGCCGCCGGGCGAGGAGGTGCCGCGCCGCGGCGGGCCCCGGCACACCAAGGTCCGCGACCGGCAGGCCATCAGCCACCACTACGACGTCGGCAACGACTTCTACGCCCTGGTGCTGGGCCCCTCCATGGTCTACTCCTGCGCCTACTGGAGCCCCGGCGGCGATCTGGAGGCGGCCCAGCGCGACAAGCTGGACCTGGTCTGCCGCAAGCTCGGGCTGCGGCCCGGCGACCGGCTGCTCGACGTGGGCTGCGGCTGGGGCTCGATGGTCCTGCACGCGGCCCGGGAGTACGGGGTGCGCGCCACCGGCATCACGCTCTCGCGCGAGCAGGCCGCCTTCGCCCGCAAGCGGATCGCGGAGGAGGGCCTGACCGACCGGATCGAGATCCGGGTCCAAGACTACCGGGACGTGGCCGACGGGCCCTACGACGCGATCTCCTCCATCGGGATGGCCGAGCACGTCGGCTCCGCCCGCTACCGGGAGTACGCGGGCGACCTGTACGCCCTGCTGCGCCCCGGCGGGCGGCTGCTGAACCACCAGATCGCGCGCCGCCCCGAACCCGACGCCGCGGCGGAGGCGGCGTACCGGATCGACCCGTTCATCGACGCGTACGTCTTCCCCGACGGGGAGCTGTCACCGGTCGGCACCACCGTGGCCGAGCTGGAGCGGGCGGGCTTCGAGGTCCGCGACGTCGAGGCGCTGCGCGAGCACTACGCGCTGACCCTGCGGGCCTGGGTCGCCCGGCTGGAGGACCACTGGGAGGAGGCGGTGGAGCTCACCTCGCCCGGGCGGGCGCGGGTCTGGCTGCTGTACATGGCGGCCTCCGCGCTGGGCTTCGAGCAGAACCGGCTCGGGGTGAACCAGGTGCTGGCGGTGCGGACGGCCGGGGACGGGACCTCGGGGCTGGCGCCGCGCACCCGCGCGTGGTTCTAGGGGCCGGGCGCGACGACGGCGAAGGGCCCCGCGACCTCATGGTCACGGGGCCCTTCGGCCGGTCCCTGCAGGAGCCGGGCTACTCGGTCTTGATGGCGGTCAGCATGTTCAGCCGGGCCGCGCTGCGGGCGGGCCACATGGCGGCCAGTACGCCGACCACACCGGCGAGCAGGAGGAAGATGCCGATCCGGTCCCAGGGCAGGACGAGCGCGTAGCCGGGGATGGTGTCGCTGAGGGTGGAGCCGACCGCCCAGGCGAGGAAGATGCCGATGCCGACGCCGAGGATCGCGCCGAAGAGCGAGATCACGACGGCCTCCAGGCGGATCATGTTCTTGACCCGGCCGCGGTCCAGGCCGATGGCGCGCAGCATGCCGATCTCCTGGGTCCGCTCGAAGACGGACATCGCGAGGGTGTTGACGACCCCGAGCACCGAGATGATCAGCGCCATGCCGAGCAGGCCGTACATGATGTTCAGGGCGATGTTGATCAGGCCGCCCAGCTCGTCGCGCATGTCCTGCTGGGTGGCGACGGTCATCGCCGGGTTCTTGCCGAGCGCGTCGACGACCGCCTGCTGGGCCGTCGCCGAGGCGCCGCCGGTGGTGTTGACGTACACCGAGCGGACGTACGGCTCGTCGCCGTGGGCGGTGAGGACCTTGGCGTCGACGAGGTAGGGCGAGACCAGCTCGTCGAGGCCCTTGAAGACCGCGCCGACCTTGAGCGGGACCTGCGCGCCGTCGTCGAACCGCACGTCGAGCGTGGAGCCGACCGCGAGGCCGTCCTTCTTGGCGGCCTGCTCCGAGACGGCCAGTTCGCCCTTGCCGAGGCTGCTCAGCGAACCGCTGGTGACCTGGACGTTCAGCAGGTCGGCGATGGTCGCGGGGTTGACGCCGGAGGCGGAGCGGAAGTCGTTCTTCACCTGGAGGGAGCCCTCCGCGATGACGGAGACCGCCTTGATGCCCGGCGCCTTCGCAAGAACCTCGGGCACCGACGCGTCCAGGCCGCCGCCGCGGACGCCCTCGGACATGGAGACCCGGTAGTCGGCCTTGATGTTGTCCGTGCTCAGCCGGTCGATGGCCTTGCCCATGGTGATGCCGAGCACCGACAGGGTGGTGACCAGGGTCAGGCCGATGGCCAGGGAGGCGGCGGTGACGGCGGTGCGGCGCGGGTTGCGCACGGCGTTCTGGGTGGCCAGCTTGCCGGGGACCCCGAAGATCTTCTGCAGCGGCGGCCGGAGCACGCCGATGACCGGCAGGGACAGCAGCGGGAGCAGCACGATCAGCCCGATGAGCAGGAAGAACGCACCACCGGCGATGAGCGTCCGGCCGTCGCTGCCGCCCTGCGCCACGCCGATGAGGACGCCGCCGACGCCGAGGCCGCCGAGGATGCAGCCGAAGACGTTGCGCAGCAGGAGGGACTTGGAGGAGGCCGGCAGGTGGGCGCTGCCCATCGCGGCGACCGGGGCGATCCGGCCGGTGCGCCAGGCGGGCAGCAGCGCGGCGACCACGGTGACGACGACACCGATGACCAGGGCCCACACGATGGTGGCCGGGGCGATGACCAGGTCACCGCCCGGCAGCTTCGCGCCGAAGGAGTTCATCACGGAGCGCATGCCGACCGCCAGGCCGATGCCCGTGACCAGGCCGATCGCGGCCGAGAGGAGACCGACTACCAGGGCCTCGCTGAGCACCGAGCGCATGACCTGGCCGCGGGCGGCGCCGACGGCGCGCAGCAGGGCCAGTTCCTTGGTGCGCTGGCTGACCAGCATGGTGAAGGTGTTGTAGATGAGGAAGACGCCGACGAAGAGGGAGATGCCGGCGAAGGCCAGCAGCATGTTGCTCATGCCGCTCATCGACTGCTGGATGTCCTTGGCCTGCTGCGCGGCGAGCGCGGCGCCGGTCTGGGCGTGGTCGTTCTTGCCGAGCAGCGGCGTGATCTGCGTGAGCAGTTGGTCGGGGGAGGTGCCGGCCCGGGCGGCGACGGTCAGCTCCTGGTAGAAGCCGGGCTTGAGGAACATCTCCTGCGCGACGGGGGTGGTGAACAGCACCAGGCTGCCGCCGGCCTTGACCGCGCCGTCCTCGGTGGTGAAGACACCGCTGAGGGTGTACTCCTTCACCGGGCCCTTGGTCGCGACCCGGACCTTGTCGCCGACCGCGTACTTGCCCGCGGCGGCGCTGTCCTTGTCGAGGGCGATCTGGTCGGCCTTCACCGGTCCGGAGCCCTGGACGAAGGTGGAGCGCGGGTCCTTGCCGTCCTTGCCGGGGGCGAAGTTGGAGCCCGCGTTCGACCAGCCCTGGCCGATGAGCTTGCCGTGCTCGTCGCCGACGCCGGCGAAGCCGGTGACCCGGCCGGTGACGGAGGCGACTCCGGCGGTCCGGCCGACCTTGTCGAGGGTCGCCTGGCTGATGCCGGGTTCGCCCTCCTTCTGGCCGTTGTCGCCGCGGGTCTGGCCGTAGGAGGAGACCGAGACGGCGACGCCGTCGTAGCTCTTCGCGGACTGGCTGCTCAGGGACTTCTTGAGGGTGTCGGTGAAGACGAGGGTGCCGGAGACGAACGCGACGCCGAGGGTGACGGCGAGCACCGTCATCAACAGCCTGGCCTTGTGCGCGAGGACGTTGCGCAGGGCGGTACGGAACATGGGTGTGTCAGTCCTGGTGCTGGAAGTCTGGGAGGTGGCTTCGGGGGGCCCGGGGGGCCCGCGACCGGGTCAGCTCGTACGGCCCTTGGCGTCGAAGGCCTTCATGCGGTCCAGCACGCCGTCGGCGGTGGGGCTGATCATCTCGTCCACGATCCGGCCGTCGGCGAGGAAGATCACGCGGTCCGCGTAGGAGGCGGCGACCGGGTCGTGGGTGACCATGACGACGGTCTGGCCGAGCTCGCGGACGGAGTTGCGCAGGAAGCCGAGCACCTCGGCGCCCGAACGGGAGTCCAGGTTTCCGGTCGGCTCGTCACCGAAGATGATCTCGGGGCGGGAGGCCAGGGCGCGGGCCACGGCCACGCGCTGCTGCTGGCCGCCGGAGAGCTGGGTGGGGCGGTGGCCGAGGCGGTCGGACAGGCCGACCATGGCGATGACCGAGTCGAGCCACTGCTTGTCGGGCTTGCGGCCCGCGATGTCCATGGGGAGGGTGATGTTCTCCAGGGCCGTCAGCGTCGGCAGCAGGTTGAACGCCTGGAAGATGAAGCCGATCTTGTCCCGGCGCAGCTGCGTGAGCTGCTTGTCCTTGAGGGAGCCCAGCTCCGTCTCGCCTATCCGGACGGATCCGGCGGAGAAGGTGTCCAGGCCCGCGACGCAGTGCATCAGCGTCGACTTGCCGGATCCGGAGGGGCCCATGATCGCGGTGAACTGGCCGCGGCCGAAGTCCACGGAGACGTTGTCCAGGGCGACCACCTGGGTCTCGCCCTGGCCGTACACCTTGGAGAGCTGCGTGGCGCGGGCGGCCACGGTCTGAGTGGTGTGCGGGGCGTAGTTCACGGTGGTCACGGGAGCTCCTTCGAGCGGCGATCTGACGGACTGGCGGGACTTTCTCCATCCTCTCCGCGCGCACCCCCGCTCCGGATCAGCCGCCGAGCTTGTTCGGGGGGCCACCGGAGGCTGACCGCCGGAGCGCGGGGATCCTCCTCTGGTATGACGGCGCCCCTGAGTCCGGCCCGGGGGAGGCGGTGCCGGCGGCCCCGGGGCGCTCGGCGGGTCCGCTCGCGGTGCGCGGCCGGGGAGTTGCCGGGGCGCGGCGGGGTGGTGCGGGGTGGCGTACGTGGTGGCGCGGGGTGGTGGGAGCCATCGAAATCCCGTCAATCACGGGCGCCGCGTGATCGTCGTCCGCAGGGCACCCACCCCGGGTTCTTGTGTCTGACGGTCCCTCAAGCATCAATAAAATCAGACAACATCGGAAAGAAGAGCCGCCGGTCACGGGCGGGTTCCGGGATACGCTCGCCACTGCGCTCAGGTGCTCGTCATGGGGGACGCAGGGCCCGGATGGTGGAATGCAGACACGGCGAGCTTAAACCTCGCTGGCTTAGGCCGTGCCGGTTCGAGTCCGGCTCCGGGCACTCCCGCCGTGCCGTCGCCCCGTGGACCCGCCACCGCCCCGTTCGCCGCCTTCCGCCGCGTCGGCCGCCGCCCGCGCTCCTCTCCTGCGCTCCGCCCTGCCTTCTTCTAAGATCCTCCTTCAGCAGTAGGGTGATTTTTTTGCTAACGCATTACCCTTGACGCAACAGGCCGCACACCGTGGCCATGGAGGAGTGAGATGAGGAGCAGCAACCCGGTCTTCTCGCGACGGGGGTTCAGCCGCGACAACGGCGGCTACGCGGGCTTTGACGCGCAGCAGGCCGGGACCGCGACCAACCCGTACGCGACGAACCCGTATGCGACCGACCCGCAGACCGGCATGCCCCAGGCGGCGGTCAACCGCGGCGCGATGACCATCGACGACGTCGTGAGCCGTACGGCCATGACGCTCGGCACGGTCGTCCTGACCGCGGTCATCGCCTGGATCGCCCTCCCGGTCGACCCGGCGAACATCAACAAGTCGTACGGCATCGCCCTCGGCGCGGCGCTCATCGCGTTCGTCCTCGCGATGGTCCAGTCTTTCAAGCGCAAGCCGATGCCCGCGGTGATCCTGGCCTACGCGGCCTTCGAGGGCGTCTTCCTCGGCGTCATCAGCTCGGCCACCAGCACCTACATCGGTGAGGGCGTGGTCATCCAGGCCGTCCTGGGCACGATGTGCGTCTTCGCCGGCGTGCTGCTCGCGTACAAGATGCGCTGGATCCGCGTCACCCGCCGCTTCTACGGCTTCGTGATCGCCGCCGCGCTGGGCTTCATGCTCCTCATGGCCGTCAACCTGCTGTTCGCCGTCTTCGGCGGCGGCGACGGCCTCGGCTTCCGGTCCGGCGGGCTCGGCATCCTCTTCGGTGTCATCGGCATCATCCTGGGCGCCTGCTTCCTCGCCCTCGACTTCAAGCAGGTCGAGGACGGCGTGCAGTACGGCGCCCCCCGCGAGGAGTCCTGGCTGGCGGCCTTCGGCCTCACCATGACCCTGGTGTGGATCTACATGGAGATGCTGCGCCTGCTGTCGATCCTCAAGGGCGACTAGTACCCGGGTACGTCCCCCGCGCAGGACACCCGCGCGTACGGAAGGCCCCGCGAGCGCGCTCGCGGGGCCTTCCCGCATGTCGGGGCGTGTAGGGATCCGGGGGCAGGGGTCGGGGGCAAGGGGTGCGGGGGAGGCTCAGCCGAACTTCCTGGCGGCCCTGCGCAGGTCGTATTCGTGGATGATCGCCTTGGCCTGGCCGTACGACAGCTCGTGCGCGCCGAGCAGCCAGCTGACCTTCTCCTCGAACCGGATGAGGGAGGGGCCCTCGTCGACGGTGCGGAGCCAGTCGGAGAGGTCACGACCGGTGGTCTGGGGGATTCTGGAGATCATGTTGCGGTGGGTGGGCTCCGAGAACTCTACGGACATGGGCGCCTCCGGGGGTATCGCCGTGCTGTTCCCTCCCCGTCACCGTGCCTGACCGTTCGCCCGTTGGCAATGGCGCCCGGGCGGCGCGTAAGGTCGGCCGCGTGCTCGATACGTCACCCCTGACCGCCGTCGTGGAGCGGTTCGCCGACCGGCTCCGCTCCGCCCCGCAGAGCCGCCTCCAGCGCGGCGCCGCCGCCGAGGGGCTGGCCCTGGCCCGCGAGCTGTCCCTGCGCGCGCAGCGCCTCGAAGGCCTCCCGGACGCGGCTGCGCCGCGCGAGATGCCGGACGCCGGGATCTTCGTCGTCGGCGATCAGGTCGCGGTGGCCGGGCTGGACCTGGCGGAGGCGCTGCGCGCCGCGGACCCGGTCGGCCCGGACGCGGCGACGGCCCCGTCCGAGGTGCTGGACGAGGCCGTACGGCTGGTGGAGCGGGCGGAAGTCAGAGCGATGCGATGACCCGGTCGGCCAGGATGTAGACGTTGTCGTCGGGGTCCCCGGCGTCACCGCAGGAGAAGGTCAGCGCGTACGCGCCGGAGATGCCCGAGCCGCCCAGCAGGACCGGCGCGGTGCCCGAGCGCAGGGCCTCGGCCAGGCGCTCCGCGGTCTCCCGGTGGCCCGGGGTCATGCACAGGGTGGTGCCGTCGGTGAAGACGTACACGTCCAGGGTGCCCAGCGGGCCGGGGCGGACGTCGGCCAGCGCGGTACGGGCCTGCGCGAGCTCTTCCAGCCGGCTGACGGTGCGCTCGTGGTCGGCGCCCGGCGCGGCGGCCTGGACCGGTACGAAGTCCGGGTGCGAGGGGTGGCGGCGGCGGGCCGCGGCCAGCTCGGCGGAGTCCTCCGGGTAGGCGTAGTCGTCGGCCTCGTCCCCCAGGAAGGGCTCCAGCCCCACCAGGTCCGCCTGGCGGGGCAGGAAGACGGGATTCTCCTCGCCGGCCTCGCCGAGCCCGGGCAGACCGCCCAGCAGCGACGGCGCGTCGGCGGCGTCCCGGGCCTCTTGCGCGGCCCAGAAGGCGCGCGCTTCGGCCAGCTCGCGCTCCCGCTCCTCGGCGAGGGCCTCCGCCACCGCGGTCCGTATCTCCGAGGCGGGAGAGGCGACGGCGGCGCGGGCGTGCGGCACGGTCATGGCGCGGGGGTGCGCCGGAACCGCCAGTTCAGCGCGCAGCGCGGAGACCTGCTTGCGCAGGCCGTGGACTGCGTGCAGCGCGGCGGCGCCCACGGCCGTGGCAGCGGCCGTGGTCAGCAGCAGGGCAAGAGACATGGCGCTCACTGACTAACTCCTGATGTATTCGATCCCCCGACTTCCTACATCAGCTTGTCCCGTCCTGGGAATGGCTTGCAGTGCATTACGTCATGAATTGGACAGGTCTTTCGTCCCGGACGTTCTCCCCTGCCGCGTCCTGACCTGCGCAAATGCCGAACCCCCAGGACATAGGTCACATCCTGGGGGAGATTCGGTCACAGGTCGGCCGCGAGGGGGTTGGATCCGGGGCCGGTGCGGCGTACGGATCGACCGGTTTTCCTTGGGGCGCTTGGGCCCCGAGGAAAACGATCAAGCGGAGGGCCCGTTCGGACTAGCTGAGGCGCTCGATGACCATGGCCATGCCCTGGCCGCCGCCCACGCACATCGTCTCCAGGCCGAACTGCTTGTCGTGGAACTGGAGGCCGTTGATGAGGGTGCCGGTGATCCGCGCGCCCGTCATCCCGAAGGGGTGGCCGACGGCGATGGCACCGCCGTTGACGTTCAGCTTGTCCAGGTCCACGCCGAGGTCGCGGTAGGAGGGGATCACCTGGGCCGCGAAGGCCTCGTTGATCTCGACCAGGTCGATGTCGCCGATGGTCAGGCCGGCGCGCTTGAGGGCCTGCTTGGACGCCTCGACCGGGCCGAGGCCCATGATCTCGGGGGAGAGGCCGGTGACCCCGGTGGAGACGATGCGGGCCAGCGGGGTCAGGCCCAGCTCGCGGGCCTTGGTGTCGCTCATGATGACCAGCGCGGCGGCGCCGTCGTTGAGCGGGCAGCAGTTGCCCGCCGTGACCAGGCCGTCGGGGCGGAAGACGGGCTTGAGGCCCTGGACGCCTTCCAGGGTGACCCCGGCGCGCGGGCCGTCGTCCGTGGAGACCACGGTGCCGTCCGGCGTCGTCACCGGGGTGATCTCGCGCTCCCAGAAGCCGTTCTTGATGGCGGCCTCGGCGAGGTTCTGCGAACGGACGCCGAACTCGTCCATGTCCTGGCGGGTCACGCCCTTGAGGCGGGCCAGGTTCTCGGCCGTCTGCCCCATCGCGATGTACGCGTCGGGGATCAGGCCGTCCTCGCGCGGGTCGTGCCAGGTCGAGCCCTCGCTCTCGGCGACGGCGGCCGTACGGGCCTCGGCGTCGGCGAAGAGCGGGTTGTGGGTCTCGCGGATGTCCGAGGAGCCGTTGACGGAACGGGAGACCATCTCGACGCCCGCCGAGATGAAGACGTCGCCCTCGCCGGCCTTGATGGCGTGCAGGGCCATGCGCGAGGTCTGGAGCGAGGAGGAACAGTAACGGGTGAGCGTCATGCCCGGCAGGTGGTCCATGCCCATCTGCACGGCCACGATCCGGCCCAGGTTGCTGCCCTGCTCGCCGCCCGGCAGGCCGCAGCCCAGCATCAGGTCGTCGATCTCGCGCGGGTCCAGCTCCGGGATCTTCGCGAGGGCGGCCTGGACGATCGTGGCGGTCAGATCGTCCGGGCGCAGGTCCTTGAGGGAGCCCTTGAAGGCCCGGCCGATGGGGGAGCGGGCGGTGGAAACGATGACGGCTTCGGGCATCGGGACTCCAAGGGGTGGGTTGCGGTTGTGCCGGGACCGCATGTGAAGTTACCGGCCCGTACCGTCGAATTCACCGCCCTCGCCGTGTGACGAGCACCGCAATGGCGCCGCGGGCAGCCGATCGGGACCGGGTGACCGGGCCGGTCGTGGCCGGCCCTGGCCGGTCAGGAGACCGGGGCGTCCGGGAGCGACCGGTCGTCCTGCGGCTGCGAGGCGTCCTCCGGCGGGGAGGCAGCTTCCGGCGGTGAGGCGGCGTCGGGCTGCGAGGCGGCTTCGGCCACGCCCTCCGGCAGCCGCCGCCGGCGCCGGTGCTTGAGCAGTGCCCAGGGCGCGCGGGCGGCCGTGACCTCGGTGCCCGCCTGGCTCGCGGCCGCCGAGGCGGCCTCGGCCACCGGGAGCATGTCCTCGTCGCGGGAGACGTCCAGCCGGTCGGACTCGGGCCACAGGGCCAGGGTCGCGCAGAGGGTGGGCAGCACCGCCATGGCGGCGGTCGCGTACCCCTCGGCGGACGGGTGGTAGGAGTCCGGGCCGAACATCTCGCGCGGGTTCGCGGCGAACTCCGGGCCCAGCAGGTCCCCCATCGAGACGGTGCGGCCGCCCTGGGCCACCACGCCGATGGTCTGCGCGGCGGCCAGCTGCCGGGACACCCGGCGGGCCACCCAGCGCAGCGGCTGGTACACCGGCTCGATCGTGCCGAGGTCCGGGCAGGTGCCCACGACGACCTCGGTCCCCGCCAGCCGCAGCCGCTTCACCGCGGCCGTCAGCAGCCGCACCGACTGGGTCGGCGGCATCCTGCGGGTCACGTCATTGGCCCCGATCATCACGACGGCCACGTCGGGGGCCTTCTCGCCGTGGTCGAGCAGCAGCGACACCTGGCGGTCGAGATCGTCCGACATGGCCCCCGACAGCGCGACGTTGCGCAGCTGTACCGGCCGCTCCGCGACCGCGGCCAGTCCCGAGGCCAGCAGCGCCGCAGGGGTCTGCCGGGCCCGCCGTACGCCGAGCCCCGCTGCCGTGGAGTCGCCCAGCATGGCGAGCCGCAGCGGGCCGGGACTCAGCTCCGGGCCGCCGAACTCGCTCCCGTACAGCCCGTCCGCGCGCGGTGGGTCGGGCAGGCCGAAGCCCACGGTCCGCTTGGCCAGCTGGACCTCCGCCACGACCAGCCCCACCGCGGCGGCCCCGAGCAGGCCGAGGCCGCCGCCGCCGTACGCCGCGCCCGCCGCGATCCTGCGGGCCGTTCTCGCCCTCGACACTTCAGGTCACCCTCCTTGCCTCTGCTGGCTTACCTGCCCCGTAGTGCCGCTGCTCCAATCCCTTTCCGCTTAGTCTGGCGGGACCTCCCGGAGAACCCGTGGAGTCCCCTCCTTGGAGAACATGGTGCAATTCCACGACTCGATGATCAGCCTCGTCGGCAACACCCCGCTGGTGAAGCTCAACCGTGTGACCGACGGCATCCAGGCCACCGTCCTGGCCAAGGTCGAGTACTTCAACCCGGGCGGATCCGTGAAGGACCGCATCGCCCTGCGCATGATCGAGGCCGCCGAGCAGAGCGGAGCGCTCAAGCCCGGTGGCACCATCGTGGAGCCGACCAGCGGCAACACCGGTGTAGGACTCGCCATCGTGGCCCAGCAGAAGGGTTACAAGTGCATCTTCGTCTGTCCTGACAAGGTCTCGATGGACAAGATCAACGTGATGCGCGCGTACGGCGCCGAGGTCGTGGTCTGCCCGACCGCCGTCGACCCCGAGCACCCGGACTCGTACTACAACGTGTCCGACCGCCTCGCGCGCGAGCCCGGCGCCTGGAAGCCCGACCAGTACAGCAACCCGAACAACCCCCGTTCGCACTACGAGACCACCGGTCCCGAGCTGTGGGAGCAGACGGAGGGGAAGATCACCCACTTCGTCGCGGGCGTCGGCACGGGCGGCACGATCTCCGGCACCGGCGGGTACCTCAAGGAGGTCTCCGGCGGCAAGGTCAAGGTCATCGGCGCCGACCCCGAGGGCTCGGTCTACTCCGGCGGCTCCGGCCGTCCGTACCTCGTCGAGGGCGTCGGCGAGGACTTCTGGCCCTCCGCCTACGACCGCAACGTGACGGACGAGATCATCGCGGTGTCCGACAAGGACTCCTTCCAGATGACCCGCCGCCTGGCCAAGGAAGAGGGGCTGCTCGTCGGCGGCTCCTGCGGCATGGCCGTCGTGGCGGCGCTGAAGGCGGCCGAGGGCCTCGGGCCGGACGACGTGGTCGTCGTCCTGCTGCCGGACAGCGGCCGCGGCTACCTCAGCAAGATCTTCAGCGACGAGTGGATGGCCGGGCACGGCTTCCTGGAGGAGGCGGGCCCCGCCGCCCGCATCGGCGCGGTCCTGGCCGACAAGGAGGGCGGGATCCCCTCGCTCGTCCACATGCACCCCGAGGAGACCGTCGGGGAGGCCATCGAGGTGCTGCGCGAGTACGGCGTCTCGCAGATGCCGATCGTCAAGCCGGGCGCTGGGCACCCGGACGTGATGGCCGCCGAGGTCATCGGGTCGGTGGTGGAGAAGGAGCTCCTCTCGGCGCTGTTCGCGCAGCGGGCCTCGCTAGGCGACCCGCTGGAGAAGCACATGAGCGCGCCCCTGCCGCAGGTCGGCTCCGGCGAGCCGGTCTCCGAGCTGATGGCGGTGCTGGGTACGGCGGACGCCGCGATCGTCCTGGTCGAGGGCAAGCCGACCGGCGTCGTCAGCCGCCAGGACCTCCTGGCGTTCCTGGCCCGCGGGGCGAAGTAGCCGAACCCCTGGCCGGGGGCCGGGGGCCGGGGGCCGGGGGCCGCGCGTCTGCGGGAGGACGCGGGGGCTTCGTGCGATCGGTACGGGGCCGACACGTGGTGGCAGCACCGGCTTAACACGGCTCCGGCACAGTGGTGTTCGTCGGAAGGGAGCGGGGGATCCGGAAACGGGTCCCCGGAACGGTTCCTCCGGCGTCACGAACGGCGTTGCGCGTCTCCGGAGCGGCTCCCGGACCGCGGGACGCCATGGATACGGACGGCCCTGACCCGGCCCGTGTCCTTCGCGGGGACCGCCGTCGTCCCGCCCCCCGGCCCGCCGGGGGTGCGGCGGTCCCCGCCATACCTCTTCCTCCCGGGCACCGCCCGGTCCCCGGTCGCCTCCGGCGGCGCCTCAAACGCCGGCGGGGCTGGGTTGTCCGGGGTGGCCTGGGCTGGTTCCCGCCCTCTGGCCTCCGGCCCGCTGCCTCCGGCGGCGCCTCAAACGCCGGCGGGGCTGGGATTTGCTGGCCAGGTTCCGGCCCCTGGCCTTCCGTGCGTTGCCTCCGGCGGGGCCGGAATTGCTGGGGCTGGCGATGCCACTATGCGCAGCAAGCGGCCCCGGGGGCGAAAATCAGCCTCGCCGGCGTTTGAGGCGCCGCCGGAGGCAAGGGGTGGGACCGCCCAGCTGTGCGATCCCTCCGGCGTGCACCCGGGCCGGGCGCCGGAAGGAATTCCGGGGTCGCGCAGATGCCTGCCGTAGCGCCAGGGACGTCCCCACCGGGCCGGCGTGACCACGGGCCAGGCCCCCCGGAGGCTCCCGCCCCTACTCCCGCGGAGCGGACAGGCGGGGGAAGGATTTGGCGGCGTGGGCGAAGTTGACGCCCAGGATGCCCGCCCAGGAGACCAGGAGGCCGCTGAAGCCGGCGTTGGCGACGCCGATGGCCGACAGCGGGATCGCCAGGACCAGCGTCACGATGGCGAAGCCGAAGCGTTCGGCGAAGGTGGGGAGGCCGACGCCATGGGCGGCGGAGCCGCCGCGGGCCTCGTGGAGGCGCTGCTCGGCCAGGCGGCGCCGGACCTGGGTGTCCACCTTCTCGACGAACGAATCCACGAGCGCCGCCTCGTACTCGGGCCCCAGTTCCCCGCGGGCCCTCAAGGTGGCGTCGAAGTCTTTCCTGAGCTCTTGGGAGTGGGGTTCCATGCCTCCAGGCTAGGAACGCCCCCGCCGCGCGGCACTGGGGCTAGCCCCCGTATCCCGCCCCCGTATCCCGTCCCGCGCACCGGCCCTCGCTTGCCGTCCTGCATAACCGCATGCAGAGTGCTTGCTGACTGAATACTTCAGGGGTTCACGGGACGGGACGGGAGGGGCGGGATGAGCGACAGCGGGGACGGTCCGGCCGCACGGCTGCAGAAGCTGTTCGAGGGGCACCGGCTCACGCCGACCCAGCGGCGGATCGCCCACTGCATGGTGCGGGGGGCGGCCGAGGTGCCCTTCCTGTCCAGCGTCGAGCTGGCCGATCTGGCCGGGGTCAGCCAGCCGTCGGTCACCCGCTTCGCGGTGGCCCTCGGCTTCGACGGCTACCCGGCACTGCGCCGGCACCTGCGCGAGGTGGCCCCCGCGGCACGCTCCGGCGCGGCCGGCAGCGACACGTACAACTCCTACCAGCAGGCGGTACAGGCCGAGATCGACAACCTGCGCCACCTCTCGGCGATGCTCGCCGACCCGGGGCCGGTGGAGGAGGCGGGGCGGCTGCTCGCCGCTTCGGTCCCGCTGCCGGTGCTCGGGCTGCGGGCCGCGTCCTCGCAGGCGCGCGGGTTCGCGTACTTCGCGGGCAAGGTGCACCCGGACGTGCGCCTGCTGGACGAGGGCGGTTCGATGCTGGCCGACCGGATCGACGCGGCGGTCGCCTCCGGTGCCTCGGCGCTGCTGTGCTTCGCGCTGCCGCGCCACCCGCGCGAGGTGGTGGCGGCCCTGGAGTACGCCCGTACGGCAGGCCTGAGCGTGGTCACGGTCGCCGATTCCGCCTTCGCCCCCGTCGCCCGCCACTCGGACCTGCTGATTCCGGCGCCGGTCGGCACCGGGCTGGCGTTCGACACGGCATGCGCGCCGATGCTCCTGGGGCGGGTGCTGCTGGAGTCGATGGCGGACGCGCTGCCGGACGCGCAGGCCCGGCTGGAGGCCTTCGACGCGAAGGCCGCCGCCCGTTCCCTCTTCGTCGAATAGCGGTAGGGCGGCTACAGCAGGGCGTCCCGGGTCCCGCCGCCCGCCTCCTCGACGAGGGCGGCGAGCGGCTGGCCGGGGCGGGCCGCCGCGAAGCGGACCGCGCCGTCCGCCCCGACCGTGAATCCGTGCACGGGCGGGCGCGGCAGGCTGTTGTAGCCGTAGTGGGCCGTGAAGAAGTACGCGCCCGTGTCCGGTACGGCGATCAGGTCGCCCGCGGCGAGCGGCGGCAGCCGGCGGCCCTCGGCCAGCAGGTCGCCCGCGAAGCAGGCGGGCCCCGCCACGTCCTGGACGACCGGTCCGCCGCCCTTGGGCACGCCCCGGCCGTCGTAGGCCAGGATCCGCAGCGGCCACACGGCGGGCGCGTACACCGTGCGGGTGGCCAGCTGGACCCCGGCGTGGGTGAGCGCGATGGGGCGGCCGCCGGAGGTCTTGGCGTACTCGACCCGGGCGATCACCAGGCCGTGCTTCGCGGTCAGGGACCGGCCGAACTCGGTGACCAGGCCGTACGAGCCGTCGAAGAGGGCGGGGACGGCCGCGCGCAGGGCGGCGACGTACGCGGCGTAGGTGGGGGCCTCCTCGTCCGAGGCGAAGTTCACCGGGAGCCCGCCGCCGATGTCGAGCGTGTCGATCCGCCGCGCTCCGGCCGCCGCGTTGATCTCCTCGGCGAGCGCGTGCACCTCGGCCGCGCCCCGCGCGATCAGCGCCAGCGGTACCCCTTGCGACCCGGAGTGGGTGTGCAGCCGGGTCAGCCAGGGGCGCGCGGCGCAGGCGCGCACCAGCCACGCGCGCGCCCCCTCGTCGCGCAGCGCGAACCCGAACTTCGAGGTGCCGGTGGCGGTGGAGAGCGCGTCGATCGTGCCCGCGCCCGTCTGCGGGTTGATCCGCAGGCCCACCGGGGAGCGCACGGGACCGGGGCGGCCCGCGACCAGGGCGTCGACGCGCTCCAGCTCCTGGCGGTTGTCGATGTTGACGGCGATGCCCCGGTCCAGGGCCTCGCGCAGTTCGGCGGTCGTCTTGGCGGGGGAGTCCAGGACGGTGCGCCCGGGGTCCACCCCCGCGGCCCGGGCCAGGGCCAGCTCGCCGGCGCTGGCCACCTCGCAGCCCAGCCCCGCGTCCGCGAGCAGCCGCAGCACCGGGACCAGCGGGCAGGCCTTGACGGCGAAGGCGTGCAGGACGGGCGTGCCGGGTGGCAGCGCGGCGGCGAAGGCGGCCGTCAGGGCGGCGGCCGAGGCCCGGATCCCGGCGGTGTCGAGCAGGCACACCAGGGGCGCATCGCTCTCGCCGGGTCCCACCAGGCCCTGCCGTACGGCGGCCCGTACGGCCAGGTCGCGGCGCGCGGCGGGGCCCTCGGGGCCCCCGCGGGCGGGCACGTCGGCGCTCGGCGCGGTCATGTCCGCCAGCCAACCACCCCCGCGACATGCCCGCAGCTGTTGACTGAATCTATTCAGGGAGTGAGTATGTGAATGGATTGACCAACAACGGAGGAGGCACCGCCATGTCAGGACCCCGCCCCGTACGTGCCGCGCGAGGTACCGAGCTGAGCACCCTGGGATGGCAGCAGGAGGCCGCGCTGCGGATGCTCCAGAACAACCTCGACCCCGAGGTCGCCGAACACCCCGACAAGCTGGTCGTCTACGGCGGCACCGGCAAGGCCGCGCGCGACTGGCGCTCGTACGACGCGATGGTCCGCACCCTCCAGACCCTCAAGCAGGACGAGACCATGCTGGTCCAGTCCGGCCGCCCGGTCGGCGTCATGCAGACCCACGAATGGGCCCCCCGCGTCCTGCTCGCCAACTCCAACCTGGTCGGCGACTGGGCCAACTGGGAGGAGTTCCGGCGCCTGGAGAACCTGGGCCTGACCATGTACGGCCAGATGACCGCCGGTTCCTGGATCTACATCGGCACCCAGGGCATCCTCCAGGGCACCTACGAGACCTTCGCGGCCGTCGCGGCCAAGAAGTTCAACGGCACCCTCGCGGGCACCATCACCCTGACCGCCGGTCTCGGCGGCATGGGCGGCGCCCAGCCGCTCGCCGTCACGATGAACGACGGCGTCGCGATCTGCATCGACGTCGACCCGCGCGCCATCGACCGCCGCATCGAGCACCGCTACCTCGACGTCAAGGCCGACAACCTGCGCCACGCCCTCCAGCTGGCCACCGAGGCCCGCGACGCCCGCAAGCCGCTCTCCATCGGTCTGCTCGGCAACGCCGCCGAACTCCTCCCGCAGATGCTCGCGGAAGGCGCCCCGGTCGACATCGTGACGGACCAGACCTCGGCCCACGACCCGCTCGCCTACCTCCCCGTCGGCGTGGACTTCGACGACATGGCGGCCTACGCGGCCAAGGACCCGGCCGGTTTCACCACCCGCGCCCGCGAGTCCATGGCCCGCCACGTCGAGGCCATGGTCGGCTTCATGGACGCGGGCGCCGAGGTCTTCGACTACGGCAACTCCATCCGCGGCGAGGCCCAGCTGGCCGGCTACGACCGCGCCTTCGCCTTCCCCGGCTTCGTCCCCGCCTACATCCGCCCCCTCTTCTGCGAGGGCAAGGGCCCCTTCCGCTGGGCCGCCCTGTCCGGCGAGGCCTCGGACATCCACAAGACCGACAAGGCGATGCTCGAACTCTTCCCGGAGAACGAGTCCCTGCACCGCTGGATCAAGATGGCCGGCGAGCGCGTCCACTTCCAGGGCCTGCCCGCCCGCATCTGCTGGCTCGGCTACGGCGAGCGCGACAAGGCCGGCGAGCGCTTCAACGAGATGGTGGCCGACGGCACCCTCGCCGCGCCGCTGGTCATCGGCCGCGACCACCTCGACTGCGGCTCGGTGGCCTCCCCGTACCGCGAGACCGAGGCGATGCTCGACGGCTCCGACGCGATCGCCGACTGGCCGCTCCTGAACGCCATGGTGAACGTCGCCTCCGGCGCGTCCTGGGTCTCCATCCACCACGGCGGCGGCGTCGGCATGGGCCGCTCCATCCACGCCGGCCAGGTCACCGTCGCCGACGGCACGAAGCTCGCGGGCGAGAAGATCCGCCGCGTGCTCACCAACGACCCCGGCATGGGCGTCATCCGCCACGTCGACGCGGGCTACGACATCGCCGAGACCGTGGCCGACGAGCGCGACGTCCGCATCCCGATGCGCGAGGGCGACGACGCGTGAGCGAGCCTGATCTGCCGGGCGCGGCGCCGCTGCCGGGGGCTCTGCCCCCGGGCCCCCGCGCCTCAAACGCCGGCGAGGCTGATATCTCCGGCCCCGGAGCCTCGTTCCACGACATGTGGGCCGAGCTCCGGCCCATCGGCCGCGACGCCGACTCCGGCGGCTACCGACGCTACGCCTGGACCGGCGCCGACACCGACTGCCGCGCGTGGTTCCGCGCCCAGGCGCAATCGCGCGGGCTCGCCTGCGAGACCGACCGCAACGGCAACCAGTGGGCCTGGCTCGGCGACCCCATGGCCGGGGACGCCGTCGTCACCGGCTCCCACCTGGACTCCGTCCCCGACGGCGGGGCCTTCGACGGCCCCCTCGGGGTGGTGTCCTCCTTCGCGGCCCTGGACGAACTCCGCCGGAGGGGGGCGGAGTTCTCCAGGCCGCTGGCCATCACCAACTTCGGCGACGAAGAGGGCGCCCGCTTCGGGCTCGCCTGCGTCGGCTCCCGGCTCACCGCCGGACAGCTGACCAAGGAGAAGGCGTACGAGCTGCGCGACGCGGACGGCATCAGCCTTCCGCAGGCCATGGAGGCCGCCGGACACGACCCCGGGACCATCGGCGCCGACCCGGAGCGGCTCGCCCGCATCGGGGCCTTCGTCGAACTCCACGTCGAGCAGGGCCGCGCCCTGGACCTGTCCGGCGACCGGGTCGGCCTCGCCTCCGCGATCTGGCCGCACGGCCGCTGGCGCTTCGACTTCCGGGGCGAGGCCAACCACGCGGGCACCACCCGGCTGGTGGACCGCCGCGACCCGATGCTCACCTACGCCCAGACCGTCCTGGCCGCCCGCGCCGAGGCGGCCCTCGCGGGGGCCGTCGCCACCTTCGGCAAGATCTCGGTCGAGCCCAACGGGGTCAACGCCATCCCCTCGCTGGTGCGCGGCTGGCTCGACTCGCGCGCCCCCGACCAGGCCGCCCTGGACACCGTCGTCACGGCGATCGAGAAGGCCGCCCGGGAGCGCGCCGAGAGCGAGGGCATCGACCTGAGCGTGGTCCGGGAGTCCTTCACCCCGGTCATCGAGTTCGAGCACGCCCTGCGCGACGAGCTGAACCGGATCCTGGGCGGGGCCGTCCCCGTCCTCGGCACCGGCGCGGGACACGACGCCGGAATCCTCTCCGGATCGATCCCGACCGCCATGCTGTTCGTGCGCAACCCCACCGGCGTCTCCCACTCCCCGGCCGAGTACGCCGCCGAGGACGACTGCGTCGCCGGTGTCCTCGCCCTCGCCGACGTACTGGAAGGCCTCGCATGCAGGTGAAGGGGCACGTGCCGACCGCGCCGCAGACCACGTACTGGCTGGAGCACGCCTGGCTCGGCACCCACGTCGAGCCGGGCGTCGCCCTGGAGGTCCGCGGCGGCCGGATCACCGCCCTGCGCACCGGGGTGGACGCCCCGCCGCCGGGCGCCGAAGTGCTGCGCGGCCTCACCCTGCCGGGGCTGGCCAACGCGCACAGCCACGCCTTCCACCGGGCCCTGCGCGGCACCGTCCAGGTCGGCAGCGGCACCTTCTGGACCTGGCGCGACGTCATGTACCGGGTCGCCCAGAACCTCACCCCCGACCGCTACTTCGCCCTCGCCCGCGCCGTGTACGCGGAGATGGCGCTGGCCGGGATGACCGCCGTCGGCGAGTTCCACTACGTGCACCACGCGCCCGGCGGCGCGCCCTACGCCGACCCCAACGCCATGGGCGAGGCCCTGATCGAAGCCGCCGCCGAGGCGGGCATCCGGATCACCCTCCTCGACACGGCGTACCTCTCCGCCGGCTTCGGCAAGGCCCCGGAACCGCACCAGCTGCGCTTCTCCGACGGCAGCGCCGACGCCTGGGCGGAGCGGGCCGCCGCGCTGAAGCCCCGGGAGCACGCGCTGATCGGCGCGGCCGTGCACTCCGTGCGCGCCGTGCCCGCCGACCAGCTGGCCACGGTCGCCGCCTGGGCCGCCGAGCGCCGCGCCCCGCTGCACGTGCACCTGTCCGAGCAGACCGCCGAGAACGACGCCTGCCAGGCGGCGCACGGGCGCACGCCCACCCAGCTGCTCGCCGACCACGGGGTGCTGGGGCCGCGCACCACCGGCGTGCACAACACGCACCTCACCGACGGGGACATCGCGCTCCTCGGCGGCACCTCCACCGGCACCTGCATGTGCCCCACCACCGAACGCGACCTCGCCGACGGCATCGGCCCCGCCACCCGGCTCCAGCGCGCGGGCAGCCCGCTGTCCCTGGGCAGCGACAGCCACGCCGTCATCGACCTCCTCGAAGAGGCCCGCGCGATGGAGCTGAACGAGCGCCTGCGCAGCCGCACCCGGGGTCACTGGACGGCGAACGCGCTGCTGACCGCCGCCACCGGGGACGGGCAGGCCGCGCTCGGCTGGGACGAGGCCGGCCGCCTGGAGGCGGGTGCGCTCGCGGACTTCACCACGCTCGCGCTGGACTCCGTACGGACGGCGGGGCCGCTGCCGCGGCTCGGGGCGGAGACGGCCGTGTTCGCGGCCTCGGCCGCCGATGTGCGGCACACGGTCGTCGGCGGCCGCCACGTGGTCCGCGACGGTGCGCACGCCCTGGTCGGGGACGTGCCCGCCGCCCTGGCCGATGCGATCGCAGCCCTGCGCGGCTGACTCCCCTGGGGCTCCGCCCCAGACCCCGCGCCTCAAACGCCGGCGAGGCTGTCAGTGCGCTCGATCGCCGCGCGTGCCATTCCAGCCCGCGCGGCGATTGAGCGCTCCGGGCGCGAAGCGTCCGGACCAGACGGGCGCAGCCCCGGTTACCGAGAGGACACCCCAGTGACCACCACCGTCATCAGCAACATCGGCAGCCTCGTCACCAACGACCCCGCCCGGGGCGACGGCTCCCCCCTCGGCCTGATCCGGGACGCGGCCGTCGTCATCGACGGCGACACGGTCGCCTGGGTGGGGGCGAGCGCCGACGCGCCGTCGGCGGACCGCGCGTTCGACGCCAAGGGCCGCGCCGTCATCCCCGGCTTCGTCGACTCCCACTCGCACCTCGTCTTCGCCGGCGACCGCACCCAGGAGTTCAACGCCCGGATGTCGGGCCGCGCCTACTCCGCCGGAGGCATCCGCACCACGGTCGCCGCCACCCGCGCCGCCACCGACGCGGAGCTGGAGGCCAACCTGGTGCGCCACCTGGACGAGGCCCGCCGCCAGGGCACCACCACCTTCGAGACCAAGTCCGGCTACGGCCTGACCGTCGAGGACGAGGCCCGCGCCCTGCGCATCGCCGCCGCCCACACCGAGGAGGTCACCTACCTCGGCGCGCACATCGTCTCCCCCGACTTCGCCGGGGACCCGGGCGCCTACGTCGACCTCGTCACCGGCGAGATGCTGGCGGCCTGCGCCCCGTACGCCCGCTGGGTGGACGTCTTCTGCGAGAAGGGCGCCTTCGACGGCGACCAGGCCCGCGCGATCCTCACCGCGGGCGCGGCCGCAGGGCTGATCCCGCGCATCCACGCCAACCAGCTCTCCCACGGCCCCGGCGTCCAGCTCGCCGTGGAGCTGGAGGCGGCCTCCGCCGACCACTGCACGCACCTCACCGACGCCGACGTCGACGCGCTCGGCCAGGCCGCCGGGACCACGGTGGCCACGCTGCTGCCCGGCGCCGAGTTCTCCACCCGCGCCGCGTGGCCGGACGCCCGGCGGCTGCTGGCCGCGGGGGCGACCGTCGCGCTGTCGACCGACTGCAACCCCGGCTCGTCGTACACGAGTTCCATGCCCTTCTGCGTCGCCCTCGCCGTCCGGGACATGGGCATGACCCCCGACGAGGCCCTCTGGTCCGCCACCGCCGGCGGCGCCCGCGCCCTGCGGCGCACCGACATCGGCGTGCTCGCGCCCGGCGCGCGCGCGGACCTGGCGCTGCTGGAGGCCCCGAGCCACGTCCACCTGGCCTACCGGCCGGGCGTCCCCCTCGTTTCCGCCGTGTGGCAGCGGGGTGTCCGGGCCTCCTGATACCGGGGCGCCGCGTCTCTTCCCTCCGTAGGCCCCTCGGCGTACTTTGAGCCACCAAATCTGATGTGCCGTCAGTAACTTGCCGTCAGTGAACCGTGGTTCCGAGGTCCGAGGGGAAGACGAAGGTGTCCAACCGGAAACGCTCCACCGCGCTCGCGCTCGCCACCGCGCTGGCGGGATCGGCGGTCCTGCTGGCCGCCCCGGCCGCGCAGGCCGCCGTGGTCGACGTGACGTACGACTGCGAGACCCCGATCGGCCCCAAGTCGGCGGTGTCGCCCATCGACATCAAGGCCGTCAAGGAGGGCGACGGCTACAAGCTCACGATGTCCTTCCAGAAGGGCGTCTCCTCCAGCCCCATCGAACTCGGCCCCGGCGCGATGTCACCCAGCGCCGTCGTCCTCGTCTCCGGAGCGGAGACGGCGAGCGTGCCGGTCGCGGGACCGCCCAACGCCGCGGCGGCGCCCGCCAACACGCCCATCAAGATCTCCGACCTCTCGGGCACCTACACCCCGAAGAAGAGCGGCAAGGTCACCTTCACCGCGGGCGTGCTCACCATCAAGGCCATGGGCACCACGACCACCTGCAAGCCCGGCAACAGCCCGAAGCCGTCCCTGGAGATGGACGTGACGGCCGCCGCGGGCGCCCCCAAGGCCCCCGCGCCGGGCTCGGGCGGCTCGGGTGGCTCGGGCGGCCCGGGAGGCACCCTGCCGCAGACCGGACCCGCCGACTCCGCCCTCGCCCTCGGCACCCTGGGCGGCACCGTGCTGCTCTCCGGCGCCGCCGGCGTGCTGTGGCTGACCCGGCGCGGCCAGCGGGCCCGGTCCTGAACGCAGCGGACCCGGCCGTGCCGCCACCGTCCGGGCGGTCCGGGGGCGGTCCGAAGCGGTCCGGGGGCGTGCGGCAGCGGTCCGGGGGCGGGCCGAGGCGGTCCGGCGCGGGGGCCGGGCCGTCGCGTGCGCTCGCGGTGGCCGGGGTGCTCGGGGCGCTGCTCCTCGCCGTCCTGCCCTGCGCCGCCCCGGCGCGGGCGGCGGACCCCGGCTGGAGCGCCGCGCCCGCCGCGGGACCGGCCGCCCGCCCCGGCGCCGCGCGCCCGTACTTCTACTTTGAGGGACCCCCCGGCGCCGTGCTGGAGGACCGGCTGGCCCTGGCCAACCCCACCGACTGGGAACACACCGTCACCCTGCGCGGGGCCGACGCCTACAACACCGGGACCGGCGCCCTCGCGGTGCGCCCGGCCGCGGAGTCCACGGCCGCCGGCTCCTGGATCAGCTTCGGCGCGAGCCGCACCGTCACGATCCCGCCGCGCACCCGCGCCGTCGTCCCCTTCACCGTCACCGTGCCGCCCTCCGCGCTGCCCGGCGACCACCCCGTCGCCGTCGTCGCGGCCGCATCCGGTCACGAGGCCGCCGTACGGGCCCACCTGCGCGTCAGCGGTCCGGCACTGGCCGCCCTCACCGTCGAGCACGCCGCGGTCAGCGGCAGCGGCGCGGCCGCCGTCATCCACTACACCCTGGTCAACCGCGGGAACGTCTCGCTCGCGCCCGAACTGTCGGTGCGCGCCGAGGGCCTGTTCGGCGAGGTGCCGGGCCGCACCGCGCGCACCCTGCCGGTGGAACTGCTGCCCGGCCAGCGGGTCGAGCTGAGCGAGCCCTGGCCCGGGGCGCCGGTCCTCGACGACGTCGACCTCACCCTCACGGTCACCGCCCCCGGCGGCGCGCGGGCCACGGCCACCGCCTCCGCGTGGTTCGTGCCGTGGGGCCTGGTGCTCCGGACCGGCGCGGGGCTGCTCGGCCTCGCCGTCGCGGTCCTGGCCGCGCACCTCCTCGTACGCACCCGGCGGGCCGCCCGCGCGGAGCCCCCCGACGGACCGCCGTCCGGTGCGCCGCCACCGCAGGACGACCGGCTCCCGGCGGCCGGGCCGTCCCGGTCCGGCGCCGTCCCAGGCCCGCGGGCCGGACCCGGATCCGATGCCGAACCCCCTGTGCCAGAGGACGAGTTGACGGGAGCGCCCAGGTGAGCACGCGGTACGAGACCCCGCTCCCGGCAGCCGGCCGCAGCCGCCCCCGCGCGCACCGGCGCGGGCCGGGCCGCTGGGCGGCGGCGCTGGTGGCCGCCGTGACCGGCGCCCTGCTGGCGCTGGCGGCCGTACCGGCCTGGTCCGCACCGGCGGCCGACGGCAAGGCCACCGCGACGCTCTCCCTCCAGGAGGTCGCCAAGGGCACCGAGGTGACCGTCACCGGCGCCGGCTGGCGGCCGAAGACCATGGTGATGCTCCTGGTCTGCGGGCAGAACATGATCGGCGGGACCAACAGCTGCGCCAACGCGGACGGCACCGCCGTCGGCGTCGACGAGGCCGGGCACTTCACCGCCCGGCTGCCGGTGGTGGGACCACCCAAGCCCTGCCCCTGCGTGGTCGACGTGGCCTCCGTCAACGGGGACCAGTCCGCCGTCGCCGTCCCCGTCAAGATCACCGACCATCCGGTGGCGGACCTGCCCCCGGAGTCCGGCACGGCCCGCCTCGCGATCCTCACCGGCGTCCGGCTGGAGGGCGACGACGGGATCCTGACCTGGTTCGGCGCCCCGCCGGGGCGCAGGTTCGTGGTCACCGTCGGCAACCTCGGCTCCGCCCCGGTCACCGACCCCGTCTTCCAGATCGGCACCGCCCACGGGGTGTTCGCGCCGACCTGGGAGGAACACCAGTGGAAGGGCACGATCCCGCCCGGCCAGAAGGCCCGGGTCGCGATCGACGTCTCGCTGGACGCGGGCGCGTACGGCGACTACACGCTCTCGCTGAAGTACGGCGAGAAGGTCCTGGCCACCCAGCCCTGGGGGGTGGACCGGCCGTACGGCGTCCTCGTCTTCTGGGGCCTGCTGTGCCTGGTGATCCCGGCCGCGGTGTTCCGGATCGGGATGGCCGTCGTCGACCGGGTCCGCCCGCGCGCCCCCGGCTCCGGCCGCCACCGCGTGCCCGCCGCGGAGCCCCGCGACCCGGCGAACGCCGTCACCGCGCGGCTGCCGCGCGTCCCCGGCGCCGTACGCCGCCCGGCCGCCGCGGCGCGCCGCCCGGCGCCCGCGGCCCCACCGACCGCCACGGCCGTACTGCCGTGGTTCACCCCGGACGCCGCCGACGCTCCGGGCGCACCACCCGCACGGAAGTCCGCACCGACATCCGCACCGACATCCGCACCGTCAGAAGACCATCCGACAACGAAGGGAACGACGTGAAGACCCAACGGAGGATGAGCGCGGCCGGGGTCGCGCTGATGCTCGGCGGGGCGGGGATCCTGCTGGCGGCGACCCCCGCCCAGGCCGCCGAGATCACGTTCAAGACCGAGTGCATCCCGCCCGCCATCGCCAATCTCCCCCCGATCCAGGGCGAGACGACGGTGGAGATCACGGCGCCGACGACCGCGAAGGTCGGTGACACCGTCGACATCACCTGGAAGACGGTCAAGGCGGCCTCGAAGAACCCGGACCTGCTGGACCTCAACAAGGACGTCGTCCAGCCCAGCGGCAACGTCACCGTCGGCGGGGCCCAGAGCGGCACCGTGGCGGTCCAGGGCCCGCGGCAGAACCCCCCGATCCCCAAGGGCGCCCAGATGGTGCTGCCGGACATGAAGGGCAAGCTCAAGATCGAGAAGGCGGGCGACATCACGCTCACGCCCGACAAGTACACGATCAACGTCAACCAGATCATGACCACCGAGACCAAGTGCTCGCCCAAGGAGACGGTGAAGCCCGGGGCGACCATCAAGGTCGCGGGCGGCGCCACCACGGGCGGCACGACCACGGGCGGAGCCACCACGGGCGGTGCCACGACGACAGGTGGAGCGACGACCACCGGCGGGGCCACCACCACCGGCGGGGCGACCACGACCGGCGGCGCCACGACCACCGGCGGGGCCACCACCGGCGGCAGCGGGGGCCAGACCGACTTCCCGGGCAAGGCCGTGGAGGTCGCCTACGACTGCGGAGCGGTCGTCCCCGGCGGCATCAAGACCCCGGTCACCATCAGCGCCAAGAAGAACGGCGGCGCCTACGCCCTGACCGTCAAGACCGCCAAGGGCGCCATGGCCAGCCCGATGGCCCTGCCCGCGGGGGCCCTCAAGCCCTCGATGAACATCAAGCTCGGCGGCGCCGACAGCGGCACGGTCAAGGTCTCCGGCCCGGCCAACGCGGAGCCCATCCCGGACAAGGCCCCCGTCAGCCTGAGCGACATGAGCGGCACCTACACCCCCGGCAAGACCGGCAAGGTGACGCTCAGCCCCGACCAGCTGACCATCGACGTCACCATGGCCCCGGGCGCCACGCCCATCACCGTGCCCTGCAAGGCCTCCAGCACCGGGGTCTCCCTGGAGCTGGACACGGCGGCCCAGCCGGGCGGCTCCGGCACCTCGGGCACGTCCGGCACCTCCGGCACCTCCGGCACCTCCGGCACCTCCGGCACCTCCGGCGGCAGCGCGGCGGCCGCGGGCGGCCTGGCCGAGACCGGCTCCTCCGACGAGGGCGGGATCAAGGCCCTGGCGCTGGTCGCCGGAACCGTGGTCCTGCTCGGCGGCGCGGTCTTCACCTTCACCCCGTGGCGCCGACTGCGCGGCACGAGGTAACCCCGGCACCCGCCGGGGAACGCCGAACGGCCCGGCACACCGTGGTGGTGTGCCGGGCCGCTGCGTGCGCCGTGGGGGGCGTGCGTCAGTGCACGGTGCCCATCATCTTCTGGACCCTCTTGCGGTACGTGTAGACCGCGAAGCCGGCCAGGGCGGCGGCGAGCGCCTCGAAGGCGATCACCCCGGTGCCGTTCAGGTCCACCCCGCCGATGGACAGGAGGCTGGTGATGCAGTCACCGGCGGTGACCGCGAGGAACCAGACACCCATCATCTGGGAGGCGTACTTCTGCGGGGCCATCTTCGTGGTGACGGAGAGGCCGACCGGGGACACGCACAGCTCACCGATGGTCTGGATCATGTAGATCGAGACCAGCCACATCGGGGAGACCTTCGTGCCGTCGCCCGCCATGTTCATCGGGACGATGAAGACGAAGAAGGAGGCACCGATCAGGACCAGGCCCATCGCGAACTTCACGATGGTGTTCGGCTCCTGGTTCTTCTTCGCCAGCCAGACCCACAGCCAGGCGAAGACCGGCGCCAGCGCCATCACGAACAGCGGGTTCAGCGACTGGTACCAGGTGGCCGAGAAGCCGAAGCCGAAGACGCTGTCGGCGGTCTTGTCGTCGGCGAACAGGGAGAGCGTGGAGCCACCCTGGTCGTAGATCATCCAGAAGACCGCGGCGGCGATGAAGAACCAGATGTAGGCGGTCATCTTCGACTGCTCGGCACCCGACAGCTCCTTGTCGCGCTTGATGCGCGTCAGGACGGCGATCGGGATGAACAGGCCGGCCAGCGTCAGCGGGACCAGCGCCCAGTTCAGCGTGTACGCGCCGAGGGCGACGACGGCGCCGTAGAAGACGGCGATGCCCAGGACCGCGAAGGCGACCTTCGTGAGGACGGCCTTGCGCTCCTCCGGGGACAGCGGGTTCGGGACCAGGCTGCTCTTCGGGCTCAGGTGCTTGGTGCCGAGCAGGAACTGGGTGAGGCCCAGGCCCATGCCGACGGCGGCGAGGGCGAAGCCCAGGTGCCAGTTGTGCTCCTTGCCGACCGTGCCCACGACCAGCGGGGCGACGAAGGCGCCGAGGTTGATGCCGATGTAGAAGAGGGTGAAGCCACCGTCACGGCGCGGGTCCTCGGGACCGTTGTACAGGTGGCCGACCATCGTGGAGATGTTGGCCTTCAGCAGGCCGGAACCGGCCGCGACCAGGACCAGACCGACGAAGAACATCGCCTGGCCGGGAACGGCCAGGGACAGGTGACCCGCCATGATCACGAAACCGGCGATGGCGACCGTCTTGCGGGCGCCCCAGACACGGTCTCCGAACCATCCGCCCGGCATCGCCATGAGGTAGACCATGGAGACGTACACCGAGTAGATGGCCGTGGTCGTGGCCGCGGTCATGGCCAGACCGCCGCCCTGGCTGCCCGTGGCGGCGTCGGCGCCGCCAGAAACCAGGTAGTACACCAGGAGGGCGCGCATGCCGTAGTAGGAGAAGCGCTCCCACATCTCGGTCATGAACAGAGTGGCCAGGCCACGGGGGTGGCCGAAGAAGGTCTTCTCGGTGGACGGGTCCGCCGAGCCCTTCGTCAGGCTGGAAGCCATGGTCGATCCTTGCTTGATCGGGACGCTTCGCTTCGTGAGCGGAACAGCGCCCGGTGGGGGGTGGCCGGCACCGGCGACGCGTGTCCCACCCCACGCCCGGGGGTCTCACCGCCGGTGAGGCGGCGAAGGAACATCGGTCACCGGGATCCACACCCTGTCGCGCACCTTCGCACGCAGGGCCCGGCCCACAGGTCATTCACTGTCATCAAGCCCGATGAGGGCGGTCTCCATGGGAGCGCCTCGCCGGTCAGGACAGAAGTGGAGACCTTCGGCTCGCTTTTCGGCGCAAAGGTCCCCGGGGTAGTGCATCAGGCGTCTCGACACCATACGACACGACACAGCGGGATATGAATGGACTTGAGAGATGGATCACAGGTTTCCAGGGAACCGTTTGATCACATTCAAAGGCCGCGCGCACCCACAAGGGTAGATCCCCAGGGGTGCCCCGGTGCAGCCCTGCGGCCTCCCGGCGCGGACTACCATCACCCACATGACGCGTGTACTGCTCGCCGAGGACGACGCATCCATCTCGGAACCCCTGGCCCGCGCCCTGCGCCGGGAGGGGTACGAGGTCGAGGTCCGCGAGGACGGACCGACCGCGCTGGACGCGGGACTGCAGGGCGGCGTCGATCTTGTCGTCCTGGACCTGGGCCTGCCCGGGATGGACGGCCTGGAAGTCGCCCGCCGACTGCGCGCCGAGGGCCACGGCTTCCCGATCCTGGTGCTGACCGCACGGGCCGACGAGGTCGACACCGTGGTCGGGCTGGACGCCGGGGCCGACGACTACGTCACCAAGCCCTTCCGGCTCGCCGAGCTGCTGGCCCGGGTCCGGGCCCTGCTCCGGCGCGGCGCCACCGAACCCGCGCAGCCCCCCGCCACCCACGGCGTGCGGATCGACGTCGAGTCGCACCGCGCCTGGATGGGGGAGGAGGAGCTCCAGCTCACGGCGAAGGAGTTCGACCTGCTGCGGGTCCTGGTCCGCGACGCGGGCCGGGTCGTCACCCGCGACCAGCTCATGCGCGAGGTGTGGGACACCACCTGGTGGTCCTCCACGAAGACCCTGGACATGCACATCTCCTGGCTGCGAAAGAAGCTGGGCGACGACGCCGCGAACCCGCGCTACATCGCGACCGTCCGGGGCGTCGGCTTCCGCTTCGAGAAGAGCTGACCGCACGGACCGGCCGCGATCCGCGGCCGCCGACCGCGGCGGCCGCGGAGGCACCCGTTAGGGCATCCTCTATGGCATGCGCCGCCGCCTGATCAACTCCACGCTCGCCGTGGTGCTCGTCGTCATCGCCGTCTTCGGGATCTCCCTGGTGATCGTGGAGACCCGGACCATCACCAGCAGTGCCCAGGACAGCGTCGAATCCGAGGCGCTGCGCCTCGTCGGCATCGTCGAGTCGAACGTGCTGGAGAAGAAGGCGATCGACGCCCGGTCGCTCGGCGAGCAGCTGGAGGCCGGGCGGCACGCCCGCATCCAGGTCCCCGGCCAGCCCCCGATCGAGATCGGCGCCCCCCTCGACGGCAGCGTCCTGCGCGGCGCCGCCAAGGGCGAGACGGGCGAGAGCGTGGTCGTCGAGGAGTCCCGCTCGACGGTCACCAAGGAGGTCGGGCGCACCCTCGTGGTCGTCGGCGCCGTCGCCCTGCTGGCCGTCGTGGCGGCCGTCCTGCTCGCCGTGCGCCAGGCCAACCGCCTGGCCTCCCCGCTCACCGACCTCGCCGAGACCGCCGAGCGCCTGGGCTCGGGCGACCCGCGGCCGCGCCACAAGCGGTACGGCGTGCCCGAGCTGGACCGGGTCGCGGACGTCCTGGACGCCAGCGCGGAGCGGATCGGGCGGATGCTGACCGCCGAGCGGCGGCTGGCCGCCGACGCCTCCCACCAGCTGCGGACCCCGCTGACCGCGCTGTCGATGCGGCTGGAGGAGATCACCGTCACGGACGATCTGGAGACCGTACGGGAAGAGGCCAGCATCGCCCTCACGCAGGTGGAGCGGCTCACGGACGTGGTGGAGCGGCTGCTGACGAACTCCCGCGACCCGCGCACGGGCTCGGCGGTCCCCTTCGACCTGGACGAGATCGTCAAGCAGCAGGTGGAGGAGTGGCGGCCGGCCTACCGCAGCGCCGGGCGGGCCATCGTGCGGTCGGGGAAGCAGGGGATGCGGGCCGTCGGCACGCCGGGCGCGGTGTCCCAGGTGCTGGCGACGCTGGTCGAGAACGCCCTCATGCACGGGGGCGGCACGGTCGCCCTGCGCACCCGGGTGACCGGGAACCAGTCGGTCATCGAGGTGACGGACGACGGCCCGGGCGTCCCTCCGGATCTGGGCAACCGGATCTTCGAGCGGGCGATCAGCGGGCGGAACTCCACGGGCATCGGCCTCGCGGTGGCCCGGGACCTCGCCGAGGCGGACGGCGGACGGCTCGAACTGCTCCAGGCGCAGCCGCCGGTCTTCGCCCTGTTCCTGAGCCGGACGGCCCCGGAACGGGTGGAGCAGGAACAGCCGGTGCGCTAGCGGGCGGCGGGCGCGGGGGTGACCGGAGCCGGGACGACGGCCGCGGCCGCCTCCACGACCGGCGCGTCCACGGCCGGCGCGTCCGCGCCCTCGCGCTGCGCGGCGAGGACGGCCGTGGCGCTCGCGTCCGTGGCGCTCGCGTCCGTGGTCTCGGGCAGGGCGCGGAACACCCAGGTCCGGTAGGACCAGAAGCGGAAGACGGTCGCGATGGCCATGCCGAGGAACTTGAATATGTTGCTCTGCAGGTTGCTGTCCCAGCCGAAGCCGTAGGTCGCCACGTAGAGCACGCCGCTCTCGATGACCATCCCGATCAGGCTGAACGTCACGAACAGGGTCATCTCGCGGCGCCGGCTGCCCCGGTCGCGGTCGCGGTAGGTGAAGTACCGGAACCCGATGTAGTTGCTGATGATGGCCACGACGATGGCTATGACGCTCGCGCGCACCACGGCCAGGTCGGTCGTGTGCCGGAGCAGGTTGAAGACGCCGAAGTTGACCAGCACGCCCAGACCGCCGACCGCGCCGAACTTCAGGACCTCCCGGCCGATGCCCCGGAAGCGTTCGGACAGCGTGACGTGCGTGGGCGTACTCATATGAGGGTTTCAGTCCTTGCCGGTCGAGGGTGCCAACCCATCCATGTTAAGTCTCGGTCCCCTGGAACGCGTGTGCCTTCCGACACCCGCCCGGCGCAGCGGGCGGGACGCGCGTAGACCTCGCCGGGTGACGCGAACCGGCCCGGGCGCCGTCCGTATGGCGGAATCCGGCCGATACCCTGGAGGAGTGACGTTCCCGGTAGTTGGCATGGTCGGCGGCGGGCAGCTCGCCCGCATGACCCACGAGGCGGGCATCCCCCTCGGCATCAGATTCAAGCTCCTCAGCGACGGCCCCCAGGACTCGGCGGCCCAGGTCGTGAGCGATGTCGTCATCGGCGACTACCGCGACCTGGAGACCCTGCGCGCCTTCGCGCGCGGCTGCGACGTGATCACCTTCGATCACGAGCACGTCCCCACCGAGCACCTGCGGGCCCTGGAAGCGGACGGCATCCCCGTCCGCCCGGGCCCCGCCGCGCTCGTCCACGCCCAGGACAAGGGGGTGATGCGCGCCAAGCTCGACGAGATCGGCGCGCCCAGCCCCCGCCACCGGATCGTCAGCGATCCGGCGGACGCGGTGGCCTTCGCGGCCGAGGTCGGCGGCTTCCCCGTCATCCTCAAGACCGTCCGCGGCGGGTACGACGGCAAGGGCGTGTGGTTCGTCCGCACGCCCGAGGACGCCGAGGCGCCCTTCAAGGCGGGCGTCCCGGTCCTCGCCGAGGAGAAGGTGGACTACGTGCGCGAGCTGGCGGCGAACATCGTCCGCTCCCCGCACGGGCAGGCCGTGGCCTACCCCGTCGTCGAGTCCATCCAGGTGGACGGGGTCTGCGACACGGTGATCGCCCCCGCCCCGAACCTCTCCGAGGCCCTCGCGGGCGAGGCCCAGGCCCTCGCCCTGCGGATCGCGAGCGAACTCGACGTGACCGGCCACCTGGCCGTGGAGCTGTTCGAGACCACCGACGGCCGGATCCTGGTCAACGAACTGGCCATGCGCCCGCACAACTCCGGGCACTGGACCCAGGACGGCGCGATGACCTCCCAGTTCGCCAACCACGTACGGGCGGTCCTGGACCTCCCGCTCGGCGACCCGCGCCCGCGCGCCCGCTGGACGGTCATGGCGAACGTCCTGGGCGGCGACTACCCCGACATGTACGCGGCGTACCTGCACTGCATGGCGCACGACCCCCAGCTGAAGATCCACATGTACGGCAAGGACGTGAAGCCCGGCCGCAAGGTCGGCCACGTCAACACCTACGGCGACGACCTGGACGATGTGCTGGAGCGCGCACGTCACGCAGCCGGCTACCTCCGAGGGACGATCACCGAATGAGCTTCTCCGGCACCCCCGCCGCGACCCCGGCCCCGGCGGGCCCCGTCGTCGGCATCGTCATGGGATCCGACTCCGACTGGCCCGTCATGGAGGCCGCCGCGAAGGCGCTCGACGAGTTCGAGATCCCCTACGAGGTCGACGTCGTCTCGGCGCACCGGATGCCGCGCGAGATGATCGCGTACGGCGAGCAGGCCGCCGGGCGCGGGCTGAAGGCGGTCATCGCGGGCGCGGGCGGTGCCGCGCACCTGCCCGGGATGCTCGCCTCGGTGACCCCGCTGCCCGTGATCGGCGTACCCGTCCCGCTCAAGTACCTCGACGGCATGGACTCGCTGCTCTCGATCGTCCAGATGCCCGCCGGGGTTCCCGTCGCCACCGTCTCCGTCGGCGGCGCGCGCAACGCCGGACTGCTGGCCGTCCGCATCCTGGCCACCCAGGACCCGGAGCTGATGGCCCGCATGCGGGAGTTCCAGCAGGAACTGAACGACCAGGCCACCGAGAAGGGCAAGCGGCTGCGCACCAAGGTCGCGGGCGCCGACTCCTTCGGGTTCGGCAAGTGAGCGCGGCGCAGCGCCCGGCCGCCGCGCTGAGCCCGGAAGCGGCCCAGTGCCTGCCCCAGGCGCTGGACCTGCTCGCCGAGCACCCGGTCGTCGACGGCCACAACGACCTCCCCTGGGCGCTGCGCCACCAGGTCCGCTACGACCTGGACCGGCGGGACATCGCCGCCGACCAGTCCGCGCACCTGCACACCGACATCCCCCGGCTGCGCGCCGGCGGGGTCGGGGCCCAGTTCTGGTCCGTCTTCGTGCGCTCCGACTACGCGGGCGACGAGGCGGTCAGCGCGACCCTGGAGCAGATCGACGCGGTCGGCCAGCTGATCGAGCGCTACCCGCACGACCTGGTGCGGGCGCTCACGGCCGACGACATGGAGGCGGCGCGGGCGAACGGCCGGATCGCCTCCCTGATGGGCGCCGAGGGCGGCCACTCCATCAACAACTCGCTCGCCACCCTGCGCTCCCTGCACCGGCTCGGCGTGCGGTACATGACGCTCACCCACAACGACACCATCGACTGGGCCGACTCGGCGACCGACGAGCCCCGCCACGGCGGGCTGAGCGACTTCGGCCGCGAGGTCGTGCGCGAGATGAACCGCATCGGCATGCTGGTCGACCTCTCGCACGTGGCCGCCACCACCATGCGCGACGCGCTCGCCGTCTCCGAAGCGCCGGTGATCTTCTCGCACTCCTCCGCGCTGGCGGTCTGCGACCACCCGCGCAACATCCCGGACGACGTGCTCGCGCAGCTCCCCGCCAACGGGGGCGTGGCCATGGTCACCTTCGTGCCCAAGTTCATCCTCCCGGCCGCCGTCGCCTGGACCGCGGCCGCCGACGAGAACCTGCGCGCGTACGGGCTGCACCACCTGGACACCGGACCCGAGGCGATGGCCCTGCACCGCGCCTTCGAAGCGGCGAACCCGCGCCCGGTCGCCTCGGCGGCCACGGTCGCCGACCACCTGGACCACATGCGCGAGGTCGCGGGCGTGGACCACCTCGGCATCGGCGGCGACTACGACGGCACGGCCTTCACCCCGGCCGGCCTGGACGACGTGTCCGGCTACCCGAACCTGATCGCCGAGCTGCTGACCCGCGGCTGGTCGCGGGCCGACCTCGCGAAGCTGACCTGGTCGAACGCGGTACGGGCGCTGCGCGACGCGGAGTCGGTGGCGGCCGGGCTGTCGGCGCGGCGCGGACCGTCGAACGCGATGCTGTAGCCCCGGGCGGCGGCGCGGGCCGCCGCCGTGAGGGTGGCGCGGGATCCCGCGCGGTGCTGTAGCCCCGGGCGGCGGCGCGGGGTCCCGGTCCCGCGCCACCCGAACGCCACATCCGCCGCGTACCCGCGCGTCCCCCATGTCACGGTGGCAGCACTTCTCCCTCCCCGCTGCCGCCGAGACCGGAGCGAACGCCATGGCCGACCTGCAGGACGACCCCGCGCACGTGGGCTCCGCCCCCGCCGCGCCCGACGCCGCCGGAGCCGACCCCGCGGCCGCGCCCGGCACGGGAACGCCCGGGGCCCTCGACCGGGCCGCCGCGCTGCTGGCCGCCCATCCCGTCGCCGACGGGTGCAACACCCTGCTGTGGACGCTGCGCCAGAGCCCCTACCACGACGACCTCGGCACCCCCGAGGGCGGCGTGGACACCGACATCCCCCGGCTGCGGGCCGGCGCGGTCGGGGCCCAGTTCTGGTCGCTGTTCACCCCGGGGCGGGACCGGGTGCTCGTAGAGACCCTCGAACAGATCGACCTCGCGCAGCACCTGCTGCGGCGCCACCCCGACAGCCTGAGCCTCGCGCTGTGCGCGGACGACATGGCCGACGCGCGCAACCGCGGGCGGATCGCCTCGTTCCTCGGCCCGGCGCCCGGCCGCGCGCTGACCGACTCGCTCGCCACCCTGCGGGCCCTGCACGCGCTGGGCGTGCGCAGCCTGGCCCCGGCGGGCGCCGCCTGGGCCGACCAGGGGCTGACGGTCTTCGGCC
This sequence comes from Streptomyces sp. NPDC006529, assembly GCF_040611795.1. NCBI lineage: Bacteria > Bacillati > Actinomycetota > Actinomycetes > Kitasatosporales > Streptomycetaceae > Streptomyces > Streptomyces sp. NPDC006529. Next base: position 63,050 of record NZ_JBEXPB010000018.1, read on the forward strand.
ACGAGGTGGTGCGGGAGCTGAACCGGCTCGCGGTCCTGATCGACCTGACCGGCTGCGAGGACGCGGTCGCGGTGCAGATCGCGGGCGCCTCGAAGGCCCCGGTGCTGATCTCCCACACCGCGGCCGCAGCCGTCACCCCGCACCCCGGGAACGTCTCCGACGAGGTCCTGCTCGCCCTGCGGGCCGCGGGCGGCCTGTGCATGGTGACCTTCGCCTCCGCCCGCACCGGGGACTCGCTGCACGCGGTGGCGGACCACCTCGACCACGTACGGGCGGTGGCGGGCCCGCAGGCCGTCGGCCTCGGCGCAGCCTTCGGCGCCGAGGCCCCGCTCCCGCGCCCGGCGGGCCTGACCGACCCCTCCGGCTACCCCCGCCTGATCGCGGAACTCCTGGACCGCGGCTGGACGGAACCGGACCTGGCCCTGCTGACCTGGGGCAACGCCCAACGCGTGCTGCGCGACGCGGAGTTCACCGCCCGCGCGGCCCACCACCGGCGCGGGGGCCCGTAGCCCACCGGCCTGCAACCCCGACTACGCCCGCGGGCGCCCCATGGCCCGGTAGGTCCAGCCCGCCGCGCGCCAGCGGGCGGAGTCGAGGGCGTTGCGGCCGTCCAGGATCAGCGGGACCGAGACCAGGGGGGTCAGGGCCGCCGGGTCCAGGTCGCGGAACTCGCTCCATTCGGTCAGGTGCAGGACGACGTCCGCGCCCGTCACCGCCGCGACGGCGGAGTCGGCGTACGCCAGGGTGGGGAAGACGCGGCGGGCGTTGTCCATGCCCTTGGGGTCGTAGACGGTGACCTGGCCGCCCTGGAGGTGGATCTGACCGGCCACGTTCAGCGCGGGCGAGTCCCGGACGTCGTCCGAGTCCGGCTTGAAGGTGGCCCCGAGGACGGCGACGCGCTTGCCGAGGAAGGACCCGCCGACCGCGTCCCGGGCCAGCTCGACCATGTGGCCGCGGCGGCGCATGTTGATCGAGTCGACCTCCCGCAGGAAGGTCAGCGCCTGGTCGGCGCCCAGCTCGCCGGCCCGGGCCATGAAGGCCCGGATGTCCTTCGGCAGGCAGCCGCCGCCGAAGCCGATCCCGGCGCGCAGGAACTTGCGGCCGATCCGGTCGTCGTGCCCGATCGCCTCGGCCAGCTTCATCACGTCGCCGCCCGCGGCCTCGCACACCTCCGCCATCGCGTTGATGAAGGAGATCTTCGTGGCGAGGAAGGAGTTCGCGGCGGTCTTGACCAGCTCGGCCGTCGGGAAGTCGGTGACGACGAGCGGCGACCCCTCGCCGAGCGGGATCGCGTAGACCTCGCGCAGCAGCTTCTCCGCGGACTCGCCCTGCACGCCGACCACGATCCGGTCCGGGTGCAGGGTGTCCTGGACCGCGAAGCCCTCCCGCAGGAACTCCGGGTTCCAGGCCAGTTCCACGTCCCGGCCCGCCGGGGCCAGCTCCGCCAGCCGGGCCGCAAGCCGGACCGCCGAGCCCACCGGCACGGTGGACTTGCCGACGACCAGGGCGGGCCGGGTCAGGTGCGGGGCCAGCGACTCGATCGCGGAGTCGACGTACGACATGTCGCAGGCGTACTCGCCGTGCTTCTGCGGAGTGTTCACGCAGACGAAGTGGACGTCGCCGAAGGCGCCGACCTCCTCCCAGGAGGTGGTGAAGCGCAGCCGCCCGCTCGACCCCGGCAGCCCGGCGACGTGCGCGCCGAGCAGCTCCTCCAGCCCCGGTTCGTACATCGGGACGCGGCCCGCGGCCAGCATCTCGATCTTCTCCGGGACGATGTCCAGCCCGAGCACCTCGAAGCCCAGTTCGGCCATGGCAGCGGCGTGGGTGGCGCCGAGATAGCCGGTACCGATCACAGTGATCTTGGGGGCCATGCGTGCTCCAGGGGTGCGGGGCCGATTGCGGCAACCGAGCATAGTCGGGCGGGGACGGGGGGACGCTCCTCCGTGTCCCCGGCGTGCGGCGGCCTCCCCGTACCGGCTGTCACGCAACTCACGTGCGGCCCACGTATCCGTGACCGGGCCGGGACACTAAGCTCAGGGTTACTTAACGGTAGTTAGCATCACGCATCACCTTGGGGAGTGAGAGTCTTGGCGGGTTCTGCCGACTTCGACCTGTACCGCCCGGCCGAGGAGCACGACATGCTCCGCGAGTCGGTCCGCTCGCTCGCCGAGGCCAAGATCCTGCCGTTCGCGGCCGCGGTCGACGAGGAGTCCCGCTTCCCGCAGGAGGCCCTCGACGCGCTCGTCGCCAGCGACCTGCACGCCGTCCACGTCCCCGAGTCCTACGGCGGCGCGGGCGCCGACGCGCTGGCGACCGTCATCGTGATCGAGGAAGTGGCCCGCGTCTGCGCCTCCTCCTCCCTCATCCCGGCCGTCAACAAGCTCGGCTCGCTCCCGGTGATCCTCTCCGGCTCCGAGGAGCTGAAGGCGAAGTACCTGGGCCCGCTGGCCAAGGGCGACGCGATGTTCTCGTACGCGCTCTCGGAGCCCGACGCGGGCTCGGACGCGGCCGGCATGAAGACGCGCGCGGTGCGCGACGGCGACTTCTGGGTGCTCAACGGCGTGAAGCGCTGGATCACCAACGCGGGCGTCTCCGAGTACTACACGGTGATGGCCGTCACCGACCCGGAGAAGCGCTCCAAGGGCATCAGCGCCTTCGTCGTCGAGAAGTCGGACGAAGGCGTCTCCTTCGGCGCCCCGGAGAAGAAGCTCGGCATCAAGGGCTCGCCGACCCGCGAGGTCTACCTCGACAACGTGCGCATCCCGGCCGACCGCATGATCGGCGCCGAGGGCACCGGCTTCGCCACCGCCATGAAGACCCTGGACCACACCCGCATCACCATCGCGGCGCAGGCGCTCGGCATCGCGCAGGGCGCCCTGGACTACGCCAAGGGCTACGTCCAGGAGCGCAAGCAGTTCGGCAAGCCGATCGGCGACTTCCAGGGCGTGCAGTTCATGCTCGCGGACATGGCCATGAAGCTGGAGGCCGCCCGCCAGCTGACGTACGCGGCCGCCGCCCGCTCCGAGCGCGTCTCCGGCGGGGGCCCCCACGAGGACCTCACCTTCTTCGGCGCCGCGGCCAAGTGCTTCGCCTCCGACGTCGCCATGGAGATCACCACGGACGCCGTCCAGCTCCTCGGCGGCTACGGCTACACGCGCGACTACCCGGTGGAGCGCATGATGCGCGACGCGAAGATCACGCAGATTTATGAAGGCACGAACCAGGTCCAGCGGATCGTCATGGCCCGCAACCTGCCGTAGCGGCGCGGCGGCCACGCAGTCCGCGCCACCACGGCGGCCCCCGCGCGAGCGCGCCGGGGGCCGCCGTGCGGCGTACCGAGGCGCGGCCGGCTGCGCGGGGTCCGGTGCCGCGGCCGCCCCGCGGGTACCGGCTCGCTAACGATCCGGTTCCGGCGCGGGCCGTACGCGGGCCCGGGCGGCCCGGGACCGGCGCGGCGGGTGAGTGGCCGTCACCAAGGCCCGCGCCGGGGTGAGTTGGGCCCGTCCGCGGGTCGGGCGGCGCGTCGCGTGGGCGCGGGAATTCCCGGGAAGGGAACCAACCGGTCCGGTGGATCGTCCTGGTACGTAACCTCCCATAAACAGTGCCGTGGCCGCAGGGGTTCCCCGGGCGCCGCCTCCGGCCTCCGCACGTCCCCGGGTGGGCTAAATTTGAACCTTCGTGTGCCCGTACCTGTTGGGGAGAAAAAATGACGGAAGCGATCCTGCTGGTCGGTGGGCAGGGGACGCGACTGCGCCCCGTCACGGTGAACACCCCCAAGCCGATGGTTCCGGCCGCCGGTGTGCCGTTCCTCGCCCACCAGATAGCCAGGGCCGCCGACGCCGGTGTCACGCACATCGTGATGGCCACCTGCTACCTGGCCGAAGTGTTCGAGCCCTACTTCGGTGACGGTTCCGCTTTCGGTGTCCACCTCGAATACGTCGTCGAGGACGAGCCCCTCGGCACCGGTGGCGCGATCCGCAACGCCGCCCGGCTGCTGACCGGCGGCGCCGACGAGCCCGTCCTGGTCTTCAACGGCGACATCCTGACCGGCCTGGACATCCGCGGTCTGGTCGATTCCCACCGGGCCGCCGACGCGGACGTCTCCCTGCACCTGGTGCGGGTCGAGGACCCGCGCGCCTTCGGCCTGGTCCCCACCGACTCCGAGGGGCGGGTGCTGGCCTTCACCGAGAAGCCGCAGACCCCGGAGGAGATCGTCACCGACCAGATCAACGCCGGCTGCTACGTCTTCCGCCGTTCCGTCATCGACTCCATTCCGGCCGGTCGGCCGGTCTCCGTCGAGCGCGAGACCTTCCCCGGGCTCCTCGCCTCCGGCGCCAAGCTGTACGGCAAGACCGAGGACACCTACTGGCTGGACCTCGGCAAGCCCGAGTCCTTCGTCCAGGCATCCGCCGATCTCGTCCGCGGCGTCGTCCACTCCCCGGCCGTCCCCGGCCCGCGCGGCGAGGCGCTGGTCCTCCCCGGCGCCCGGGTGGCGGAGGACGCCAAGGTTGCGGGAGGTACCGTGGTGGGTGCCGGTGCCCGGATCGAATCGGGCGCCGTCGTACTGGGCTCCATCGTGCTGGACGGCGCCACCATTGGGCCGGACGCGCACGTGACCGCCAGTCTGATCGGTGCCGGCGCCGCCGTGGGCGCGCGCACGGTGCTGGACGGCGCCGTGATCGGCGACGGTGCGCTGGTGGGGGCTGACAACGAACTTCGTGCCGGGGTGCGGGTGTGGTGTGAGGCAGAGCTGCCTGACGCCGCCGTGCGCTTCTCCTCGGACCGGTGATTGCGGCCGGGTGCACGCGTACCGACCGACTTCAGTGAGGCATAACCCTGTGATAGGCGAGCAGAAGACTCCCCGCGAGAGCGCGGCCGCGGCCGCGACCGCTTCCACCACGCTGCCCGACGCGTGGGCGCACACCCCGCTGACCGTGGTCATGCCCACGTACAACGAGGCGGGCAACCTGCCGGGCATGGTCGAGCTGCTGATGGGCCTGGACCTGCCGGGTCTGCGCCTGCTGGTCGTCGACGACTCCTCGCCCGACGGCACCGGCAAGATCGCCGAAGACCTCGCCGAGGGGCACCTCGCCGAGGACGGCTCCCCGCGCATGTCGGTCCTGCACCGCACCACGAAGGATGGCCTCGGCCGCGCCTACGCCGCGGGCATGACCAAGGCCGTCGAGGACGGCGCCCGCTACGTCCTCCAGATGGACGCCGACGGCTCGCACCCCTCCGGCAAGATCGCCGAGATGCTGGGCGTGGCCATGTCCACCGGTGCCGGGCTCGTCGTCGGCAGCCGCTACGTCCCCGGCGGCACCCTCTCCGACGCCTGGGGCGCCCACCGCAAGCTGCTCTCCCGCTGGGCCAACGCCTACGCGAGCACCATCCTGGGCACCCGCGTCCGCGACATCACGGGCGGCTTCAACATGTGGAGCGCCGAGGCGCTGCGCGCCATCGACCTCGCGTCGGTCGGCAGCGCGGGCTACAGCTTCCAGGTGGAGATGAAGTTCAAGGCGCTGCGCCGCGACTTCCAGGTCATGGAGGTGCCGATCCACTTCGAGGACCGCACCGTCGGCGAGTCCAAGATGAACCTCGCGGTCCAGCTGGAGTCCATCGCCATGCCGTGGAAGCTGCGCGCCCGCGCCGGCAAGCGCTGACCCGGTCGCACTCCGGACGCACTGCGTACGCAGCGAAGGGCCCGCGGACACCGTCCGCGGGCCCTTCGCCGTATCCGGTCGGGCACGGGCTTCTAGTTGGCCGTCACCGTGACCTTCTGGTCGTTCTGGATCTGCTTGACCAGCTGCTGCACCTTGGTCTTGTCCCAGATGAGGTTGCCGCCCCGCTCGCCGGAGATCGGCATGTTCATCGAGACGCCGTCGCCGCCGCTGATGCCCTTCATCGCGAAGAACATCTCGCCCAGGTCGAACAGGCCCATGTCCTTGTCCACGATCAGGGTGTCCAGGCCCGCGCCCAGCGTCGGGTACAGCCGGAAGGGGTTCAGGACGGTGCCCGGCGTGGCCGCCTGGTGGGCCAGGGTCGACAGGAACTTCTGCTGGTTCTTGGTGCGCGCCAGGTCCGACTCGGCGAAGGCGTAGCGGGTGCGGACGAAAGCCAGGGCCTGCTGGCCGTTGAGGGTCTGCTCGCCCGCCTTGAAGTCGGCGCCGGACTTCTCGTCCTTGAAGCCCTTCTCGATGTTCATGTCGACGCCGCCGAGCGCGTCCACGATGTTCGCGAAGCCCGCGAAGCCGATCTCCGCGTAGTGGTCGATGCGCAGACCGGTGTTGAACTCCACCGTGCGCACCAGCAGTTCGGGCCCGTCGTCGGCGTACGCGGCGTTCAGCTTCTCCCGCTTGCCCTTGCCCGCGAACTTCTTGCCGGACTGCGAGCCGACGAAGGAGGGGATCTCCACGTCCGAGTCGCGCGGCAGCGAGACCATGGTGTTGCCGCTGGAGCAGGCCGCCAGGATCATCATCGAGTCGGTCCGCTTGCCCTCGGCCGAGCCGGTGTGCAGCTTCTTCTTGTCCTCGTCGGACAGGCCTTCGCGGCTGTCGGAACCGACGATGAGGTACGTCGTGCAGTCGCCCTCCTTGGGGCGCTCGATGACCTTGGAGAGGTCGACCTCCCGGCGCACCTTGGAATCGGCCCAGAAGTAGGTGCCGACGGTGGTCACGACGAGCGCCGAGACCAGCACGATGGAGCCGATCTTGATCCGCTTGCGCCAGTCCGGGGCCGGTCCCGGGGCGCGGCCCGGCCGCCCGCCCGGCCCTCCGGGGCCGCCGGGACCCGCGGGTCCGGCCGGGCCGCCGGGGCCGTGGGGCGCGGGGGATCCGTAGACCTGCCCGGTGTTGTACCCGCTGTCGTAGCCGCCGTCGTACGACGGCTGCTGCTGGGGCGGTACGCCGTACCCGGGCGGCGCCTGCGCGGGGCGGCCCTGCTGCGGTACGGGGGGCTGCCGGCGCTGGACGTGCGGCAGGCGCTGGGCGTCCTCGGGACGCGCCTGGGCGCCGCCGCGTCCGTACCGGTCGTCGCGGTTCTCGTTCCGCCGCCCATCAGGCCAGTCATTCATGGGACAAGGATGCCTGGCCGCCGGGGGCGCGGGACAGGGCGGGCGGGGGATCGTACCGGTGCTGTTGCACAGCTGATGCATCCGCGACGGCTTTAAGGTGGCGGTATGACAGACACACCGGCCGTGCGGGACGAGCGGGGCGCGCAGACGCCCGGCAAGCCGATCTCGGCCTCGCGGACCACCCTCAGCCACATCATGACGGCCAACGACACCAATCTCCTCGGCACGGTGCACGGCGGCGTGATCATGAAGCTGGTGGACGACGCGGCGGGCGCCGTCGCCGGACGGCACTCCGGCGGCCCCGCGGTCACCGCCTCCATGGACGAGATGGCCTTCCTCGCACCGGTCCGCGTCGGCGACCTCGTGCACGTGAAGGCGCAGTGCAACTGGACCGGCCGCTCCTCCATGGAGATCGGCGTACGGGTCCTGGCCGAGCGGTGGAACGAGTCGACCCCCGCCACCCAGGTCGGCAGCGCCTACCTCGTCTTCACCGCCGTCGACGCCGAGGGCAAGCCGCGCACCGTGCCGCCGGTGATCCCGGAGACCGACCAGGACCGGCGCCGCTACCAGGAGGCCGAGATCCGCCGCACCCACCGCCTCGCCCGCCGCCGGGCGATCATGGCGCTGCGCGAGGAGAGGACGGCCCAGGGCCTGGACGCCTGAGGCGGGCGGAACGGGGTGTTCCCGGTCACTTGGGCCGTGCACCGCCTGTGGGTCCGTGGCGGATCCCCGTAAAGTGTCGCGGACGTCCGCGGCTCGTCCGGCGGACCGGAACCCGGCTCTCCTGCCCTCCTGCCTACAGTCGGCCTCGCCGCGGAGTTGTCTTCACATGTCGACCGTCACACCGCCCCCGCCCCTGCGGGAGGCCGTTCCCGCCCCGCCGGACCGCGGCCCGAGGGGACCCCGGCGTCCCCGTCTCTACGTGCTCGACGGACTGCGCCTGATCGCGGCGCTCTCGGTGGTCGCCTTCCACTGGACCGGAGTCAACATCCACCCCGAGGTCTGGGGCCAGCGGGCCCAGACGGTGATGCCGACGGCCCACCGGTTCGGGGCCTACGGCTGGATGGGCGTCCAGCTGTTCTTCCTCATCAGCGGCTTCGTCATCTGCATGTCCTGCTGGGGGCGCTCGCCGCGGGACTACTTCACCTCCCGCGTGGTGCGCCTCTACCCCGCCTACTGGGTGGGCATCGTCATCACCACCCTCGTGGTGAACTTCGCGTCCACGGTCCGCGCCGCCCGCCGCCCGATGAGCCTCAGCGACGTGCTGACCAACCTCACGATGCTGGAGCGCCCGCTCGGCGTCACCGAGGCGGACGGCGTCTACTGGACCCTCTGGATCGAGCTGCGCTTCTACCTGCTGTTCGCCGTCGTCGCGGTGATGGGCCTGACGTACCGCCGGGTGCTCGCCTTCTGCGGCATCTGGACGATCCTGGCCGTCATCACGCCCGGTACGGGCAGCAAGCTGATGGACACCGTCTTCATGCCGCAGGACGCCCCGTACTTCATCGCGGGCGTGGCCATGTACCTGATCTACCGCTTCGGCGTGAACCCGATGCTGCTCGGAGTGGTCGCCTTCTCCTGGCTGTTCGCGCAGAACCGGCTGCACATCACCGTCGGCTCCTACGAGTACGAGGTCCACCACACCCTGTCCTGGCCGGTCATGGCCGTCATCTCGGGCGCGAGCTTCCTGGTCATGCTCGCCGTCTCGATGGGCGCCCTCAACTGGATCCGCTGGAAGTGGCTGACGGTGGCGGGCGCGCTGACGTACCCCGTGTACCTGCTCCACCAGGAGCTGGGCTGGGCCATGATCCGCTGGGGCCGCGACCACGGCATCGCCCCGTACCCGCTGCTCGCGATGTGCCTGGCCGTGATCCTCTCGCTGGCCTGGCTCGTCCACCGGTACGCCGAACGCCCGCTGTCCGCGTGGCTCAAGCGGCTGCTGGACGGGGCGCGGGGCCCCCAGGGCGCGCTCCCGAAGAGCGACCCGCCGGTCCGGGCCCGCGCCTAGGGCTCCCCGGGGCGGCGGCGCCGCCCCGGGTTGGGCTCCGGCTCCACCCCTCACTTACTCTGGATCGTTGACCGATCCGGAAGGCCTGAGCAGATGACCACCAGCAGTACGGCCGTCGTGCCCGACACCGGCTCCGGACGGGAGCCGTCGGCCGCCGGACGGGCAGGGGCGGCCCGCGCGCCGCGCGCCTCCCGCTTCGACTGGGTGTGGGCGGCGCTGCTGACCTTCGCGGTCGCCACCATAGGCAGCGGCAACGCCCAGCCCTGGCGCGACGAGTTCGCCAGCTGGAACGCTGCCCTCCGCGACACCGACGACCTCCTCGGGATGCTCGGTCACGTCGACGCCGTCTCCGGTGCGTACTACCTGATCCTGCACGGCTGGGTCTCGGTCTTCGGCGACTCCGAGGCCATGCTGCGGATGCCGTCGGCCCTGGCCATGGCCGGGGCGGCGGCCTTCGTCGTCCTGACGGCCCGCCATCTCTTCGACCGCCGCACCGCCGTCTTCGCCGGGCTGCTCTTCGCCCTGCTGCCGGCCGTCTCCAAGTACGGCCAGGAGGCCCGTTCCTACGCCTTCGTCGTCCTCGCGGTCGCCGCGGCCACCTGGCTGCTGCTGCAGGCGCTCGACCGGCCCACGGTGGCGCGCTGGCTGCCGTACTCCCTCGCGGTGGCCGCGGCGGGCCTCTTCCACGTGGTCTCCCTGCTCTTCCTGCTGCCCCACGCGATGATCGTGGTGCTGCGCTGGTGGCGCGCCCGCGCCTGGCGGCTGCCCGTCACCTTCGCGGCCGCGGTCGTGGTCGGCCTGCTGCCGGTGATCCCGCTGGCGCTGCTGGGCCAGCGCCAGGTCGGCCGCCAGATCAGCTGGCTGAAGGTCCCGCACCTGCGCGGCATCGCGGACCTGTGGACCAACCTCTTCGCCTCCCCCCTGGTCGCCCTCGGCATGATCGCGGCCGCGCTGCTGCCGCTGGCCTGGAGCCGCGGCCGGCGCCCCGCCGTCGAGGCGGGCCTGGTGGCCGCCGTGCCGATCGCCGTCGCCTTCGTGATCTCGCAGGGCAGCACGTCGTACTTCCTGGACCGCTACCTGCTCTTCACGCTGCCCGCCTGGGTGGTGCTCGCCGCGGCCGGCCTGGCGGCGCTGCGGCCGCGGGTGGTCGGTGCGGCCGGTCTCGCCCTGCTGATCCTGCTCGGCGCCGCGGACCAGCGGCAGCTGCGGACGAAGTACGTGAAGGACCGCACCGACGGCCGGGCCGTGGCGGACATCATCGGCAAGGACTACCGGCCCGGCGACGGCTTCGTGCCGGTCCGGGGCGCCGACCGCGTCTACATGATCGACTTCACGGTCGAGTACTACCTGCCCCCGCGGGTCCGGCTCAAGGACGTCTTCGCCCAGCGCTCCGCGATCGCGAGCGACGACCTCTTCCCCGTCGAGTGCGACCGCCCGGTCGTCTGCCTGGACGGGACCCGGCGGGTGTGGGTCGTCACCTGGAGCGGTACGGCCAACCCGTACCACAAGCTTCCCGAGCCGCAGGAGAAGGCGCTCAAGGACCACTACAAGGTGGTCAGGACCACGAAGGCGGGCAACCTCCAGGTCAGCCTGGTCGAGCGGAACCGCTGACCGGGGGCCCGGCCTTGGCCCCGCCCCCCGCTCAGCCCCCGCACACCACCTGGTCGCCCGTCACCACGCCGAACTCGCCCTGGTAGGGGTCCTCGGCGCGGACCGGGACCACCTTCTTGTAGTCCGCGCCCGCCGTCACGATCAGGGTCCGGCCCTGGCCGGCCACCGCCCGCAGTTCGATGCCGGGCAGCGCCGCCGCCACCGTCCGCGCCGAGCGGTCCCAGCGCGGGTCGTAGGTGACCACCGTGCGCTTGACCTCGCGGCTGGCCGCGTTCCCGGGGGCGCGGGTGGTGTCGAAGCCGGTGGCCCGCAGCGCCTCGTCGACGCGGCCGCCCATGCCGTCGATCCGGGTGCCGTTCTCCACCTGGATCCGGATCTGCTGGGGGGCCACGTCCACCGGTACGGCGGCCGGCGCCGCCGCCCGCCCCGGCGCGGCGGCCGGCCGGGCCGGGGCGAGCGGGCGGTCGTCGCGCAGCGCGGCGAACACCTTGGCGGCCTTCGGCCCGTCCCACTTGACCGTGTCGCCGAGGCCCTTCACCGGGAACGAGGCGTCGCCGACCGGTACGGACGCGAACTCGGAGGAGGACGGCGAGAAGCCCCGCATCGCCTGACCCAGCGCCAGCATCTGCTCGGAGCCGAAGCCCGGGTCGGCCCGCACCGAACCCAGCAGCGTCGAGCTGACCTGCTTGAACTTCACCGGGTTCAGCAGCATCCCGCCGTTTGCGGACTGCTTGATCAGCGCCGCGACGAACCGCTGCTGGCGCTGCATCCGGCCCAGGTCGGCGGCCCCGTCCACATGGCGCGAACGGACGTACTGCAGGGCCTGGCCGCCGGTCAGGCGGTGGGTGCCGGGCTGGAGGTCGAGGCCGGTGTAGGAGTCCCGCATCGTCTTGGCGGTGCAGATCTCCACCCCGCCGATCGCGTCGACCGTCTTCATGAAGCTGGTGAAGTCGACCTCCAGGTAGTGGTCGATCTTCACCCGGGTCATGTTCTCCACGGTGCGCACGGTCAGGTTGGGGCCGCCCTCCGCATAGGCGGCGTTCAGCTTCACCGGGTGCGCGCGGTGGGTCTTGCCGGTCGAGGGGTCGGTGTGTTCGGGGATCTCGGCGTAGCTGTCGCGGGGCAGGCTCACCACGCTGGCCCGTCCCCGGTCGGCCGAGATGTGCACCAGCATGATCGTGTCGGTGCAGTGGCAGGGCGCCCCGCCCAGCTTGTAGTCGCGCTTCTGGTCGGAGCTGATCTTGTCCCGGCCGTCGGTGCCGACGAGCAGGAAGTTCACGCCGTGCCCGGCCTGGGGGCGGTTCTTCATGTCCTTGAAGGGGTCCACCCGCTCGATCCCGGTGTCCAGGCCGGTCATCACCGCGTGGCCGATCGCCCCGGAGCCCAGGACCACCACCGAGACGGTCGCCGCCAGCCGCACGCCCCAGCGCGGCGGGTGAGGGCGCCGGGCGGGGCCGCCGCGCCGGGGGCGCTGCGGTGGTGCGGGACGGGGAGAGCGGTGCGGGTGGGGCACGGGGGACACGGGGGACACCTCCGCGGCGCAAAGCAGGGGGCAGATTCGCCAGAACAGTAGGCCCATACGATCAGCGACTGACCGTACCGATCGTCCGGCGCGCACCCGGTTCCCCCGTACGCGGTAACGTGACACCGATACCCGACCTTGAAGGACCACATGCCGACCCAGCAGCCCGCCGTCTCGGTGATCATGCCGGTGCTCAACGAGGAGCGCCATCTGCGCGACTCCGTCCAGCACATCCTGGGGCAGGACTACGCGGGCGAGATGGAGGTGGTGATCGCGCTCGGCCCGTCCACGGACCGGACCGACGAGATCGCCGCACAGCTCGTCAGCGAAGACCCGCGCGTCCACACCGTCCCGAATCCCACCGGCCGCACGCCCGCCGCCCTCAACGCCGCCATCAAGGCCTCGCGTCACCCGATCGTGGTACGGGTCGACGGGCACGGCATGCTCTCCCCGAACTACATCGCCACCGCCGTGCGGCTCCTGGAGGAGACCGGCGCGCAGAACGTCGGCGGCATCATGCACGCCGAGGGCGAGAACGCCTGGGAGGACGCCGTCGCCGCCGCGATGACCTCGAAGATCGGTGTCGGCAACGCGGCCTTCCACACCGGCGGCGAGGCGGGCCCCGCCGACACCGTCTACCTCGGCGTGTTCCGCCGCGAGGCGCTGGAGCGCGCGGGCGGCTACAACGTGGAGTTCATCCGCGCCCAGGACTGGGAGCTGAACTTCCGCATCCGCGAGGCCGGCGGACTGATCTGGTTCTCGCCCGAGCTGAAGGTCCAGTACCGTCCGCGGCCCTCCGTGCGGGCGCTGGCCAAGCAGTACAAGGACTACGGGCGCTGGCGCCGCGTGGTGGCCCGCTACCACGCCGGCTCGATCAACCTGCGCTACCTCGCCCCGCCGACCGCGCTCGTCGCGATCGCCGCGGGCGCGGTGGCGGGCGCGACGCTCACCCCCTGGGCCTTCGTGGTCCCGGCGGGCTACCTGGCCGCGATCACCGCGGGCTCCGTCCCGGCGGGCCGGGGGCTGTCGCCGAAGGCCCGGGTCCGGATCCCGGTCGCCCTGGCCACCATGCACATGTGCTGGGGCTTCGGCTTCCTGACCAGCCCGCGCTCGCTGGCGGCCAAGGTCATCGCGAGCCGCCGCCCGTCGGTGCGCGAGGACGCTCCGGCGGCGCCGTAGGACGCGTTGGCACCACACGACGCAGGGGCCCGGCGGATGCGATCCGCCGGGCCCCTGCGTCGTACGGGAGCGGCTACCAGGTGAAGCCCTCCTGGATCGCCATGCACTCCTTGTCGTTGTCGCCGTTCAGCGGGCGAGCCGAGTCCGGGGCCTTGTTCAGGGCCGGGGGAGCGGCGGCCGGGGCGTCGCCCTTGCGCCAGTCCTTGCCCACGAACAGGGTGATCCCGGTGACGTCGGTGGAGCGCTGCACGGCGCCCGCGGGCAGGCCGAGCGCGGTGGCCACGGCCTGCGCGTCACCGGCCTGGTCCAGGCCCGCGTAGCGGATCACCGTGGTGTCCTCGCCGGCGACCTGGGTGTCGGACCGGGCCCGGGTGAAGCCCTTGCCCGCCAGCAGCGCGGTGACCTCGGTCGAGCGGCCCTTGACCATGGCGCTCTCGCCGTTCTTGCCGCCGGTCGCGTTGCGCACCAGGACCGGGATCTGGGCGGGCGGCGCGGCCGGGTCGGCGGCGGGCTGTGAGGGAGCGGGCGCCGCGGACGCGGCGGCCCCCGGCTGGCCCTTGCCGTCGAGGGCGACGTCGTCCCGGACCATCTTGAACAGTTCCTCGGCCTCGACCGGCTTCGGCTCGACCCGGCCCTCCTCGCGGGTGCTGTACACCCACGGCATGGTGGTCATCGTGATCCGGCCCGGGGGGACCTTCTTCAGTTCCATGCTGAGGTCGAACAGCTTGTCGATCTTGTTCAGTCCGGTGTCGACGACCATGGCCTTGATCGCCGCCTGCGCCAGGCTGTTCAGCTTCACCGGGTTGGTGAGCTTGGCGTTCTTGCGGAACTCGCGGGCCATGGAGTTCATGTACATGTGCTGGGCGTGCGTACGGCCGATGTCGGTGCCGTCCTCGAAGCCGTAGCGGGTGCGCAGCCACTGGAGGGCCTGTTCGCCCTGGATGACGTTCTCGCCCTTGGTCAGCTTCAGGCCCGAGCCGTGGCCCTCACTGTTGTGCGAGTACACGTTCTGCTGGACGCACACCGGGACGCCGCCGATGGCGTCCGCCATCGCGACCACGCCCTTGAAGTCGATCAGCATGAAGTGGTCGATCGGGATGCCGGTCAGCTCCTGCCAGGCCGCGACCGTGCAGCCGGGGCCGCCGCGGTTGAGGGACTCGTTGGTCTGCACGAGCCTCGTGCTGGCCTGGTAGACCTTGCCGTCCGTGTCGGTGCACTTCGGCATCTTGATCATCGTGTCGCGCGGCATCGAGACGACCGACATGTTCGTGCGGTCCGCGGACAGGTGCAGCAGCATCTGCACGTCCGCCAGCGGCGGCCCGTCGAAGGTGTCCCTGGCCCCGCCGAGGGCCTGGTTCTCCTTGTCGTTGCGCGCGTCGGAGCCGATGAGCAGGATGTTCAGGGGGATCTGGCCGAAGGCGTTCGGCTTGGACCCGCCGAGCTTGCTGTCGCCCAGGTTCAGCGCGTCCGTCTGGATGCTGCCGTTCATGTAGCGGTAGTACAGGTATCCGGCGCCGGCCGTCCCGAGTATGACGAAGGCCAGCACCGAGGCCACCCAGCGCAGCGCGCGTCTGCGGCCCCTGCGCGGCGGTCCCGACGGGCCGCGTCTGCGGCGGGCGCGTGCGCCCGGGCCGTCGCCGCCGGGGGTGTCGCCACCGGTGGCGTCGCCGCTCCCCGGGCCGCGCCGCCGACGGGGTACCGCGCCGGGCGCGTCACCGCTGCCGCCGGATATGCCGCCGGTGGCCCCGGAGGGCGCACCCTCCCCGCGCACGTTGCTGTGCGTCACACGTACCCCCCTCAAGATCCTGTTCGTCAGGCATTGTGCCGGTCATCGCTGTGGAGGTCCCCCGGGGGACCCGTCATCGGGCCCCGTGGGCCCCGTTATCGGGCGCAGACCGCCTTGTCGGCCTCGACCCGCTGGACGCCCTCGGGCGTCTGCTGCGGCGCCGTGAGCGACACCCCCGCCCCCTTGAAGTCCGCGCCGAGCGTGAGCTTCATCGGGGTCTTCGGCGGCGCGTCCGCCGTGCCGGGCTTCAGGGCCGCCGCGGGCAGGCCCATCATGTCGGCGAGCGCCCGGGCCTGGTCGGCCTGGTTGGGCGCGTACTCCAGCGTGGTCCGTTCGAGCTTCGCGGGCGCGTTGCCCAGGTTGCTCGACTTCTGCACGCCCTTGGAATTCTGCAGCCACGCCAGGGTGGTGGAGGCGGAACCCTGCGGCCCGCCGCCGTTGGCGACGTTCACCCGGACATCGGCGGCCGGCGCGCGGTTGCCCTGGAGCAGCGCGTCCTGCTTGTTCTTGGCGTCCGCCGCGGCGGCCTTCTCCTTCTGCTCCACGGCGGTCAGCGAGACGTCCCCGCGGATCATCTGGAGCAGCGGGTCGGCCTGCCCCGGATTGACCACCACGGTCGCCTTGACCCGCTCGGCCGGATTGTCGAGCACCGGCAGCGTGGTGAAGGTGACGTTCTTGGGGTTGATCCCCTTCAACTCCCCGGCCAGCGCGGTGAGCTGGGAGATGGAGCCCATGCCCTTGTCGACCTTGAGCGCCTTCGTGGCCGCCTCCGCGAGCGCGAGCAGCTTCTTGGGGCTGCTCAGCGTGTCCTTCGACTTCATCTCGCGGATCATCGAACTCAGGAACTGCTGCTGGGTCTTGATCCGGTCCAGGTCGCTCTCGTTGCCGAAGGAGTGCCGGGTACGGACGAAGGCGAGCGCCTGCTCCCCGTCGAGCCGGTGCTCGCCGGCCGACAGGTCCAGTTTCGAGTCCCGGTCCTTGACGGCCTTGTCCAGGCAGACCGGGACTCCGCCGACCGCGGTGCTCAGCGTCTTGACCGCGTTGAAGTCCGCCATCAGGAAGTGGTCGACCGGGATCCCGGTCAGCTCCTGCACCGTGCGCATGGTGCAGCCCGGGTCGCGGCCCTCCTGGCCGAGGCTCGTGTTGAAGCGCACCCCGCGCTCGGCGGGGATGGTCTTCGTCGAGCCGTCGCTCTGCCGCGTGGGGCAGCTGGGGATGTTGGTGATCAGGTCGCGCGGGATGGACAGCGCCGTGGCGTTCGTCCGGTCCTTGGACACGTGGAAGAGGAACGTGGTGTCCGCGTGCCCGGGGCTGTCGGAGTCGCCGTAGCCCTGGTTGCCGTCACCGGTGCGCTTGTCGGTGCCGATGATCAGGAGGTTGATCGGCTGGTCCTTCTGGAAGCCGTTGCGGCCCGCACCGAGGGTGTCGGTGGTCTGGATGTTGCCGTTCAGGTGGTCGTAGTACAGGTATCCCGCCAGCGAGCCGCCCACCAGCAGGAACGCCAGCGAGCCGCCGACGATGACCAGCCCCTTGCGCGGGCCGCGGCCGCCACCGCCGCCGGCCGTCTTGCGGCCGCCGCGCCGCCCGCTGCCCGAACCCTCGCCGCGCCGCGGTTTGGGGACCGCGGGGGAGGCGGCCGTCGGGGAGGTGGCCGAGGGGACCGCGGCGGACCGGCCCGGGCGGGCGGAACGCTGCGCGGCGCGCGGGGCCGAGAAGGGTGCGCGGGCTCTTCGCGGGGAGGTCAGGGAAGGCTGCTGCGCAGCGGAGCGGTCCAGTCGCAGCTCGTAGTCGCCCGTTCGGGGGTCGATGACCCACTGGTCGGCGGGGTCGGCTTCATCTGCTCGCCCACGGCTGTGCGCATCCACGGTTGCTCGAATCCTCCGTCGGGTGCCTCGCGACGCGCCTCCCCCCAGGCGCCCGGTCAACGATCCGGCTGCTGGTGTGCGGTCTCTGGCCAGCCCGCGCACCGGATCGCTCACCTTATCCGCCCAGTTCGCCCTCAAACCATGCTGGTGACAAATTCCACCCCCCTTATAACCGGGCAATCCCCTCAACCCGCTCGGTTCGGACACCGGCTTTTGGGATTGCTTTACCGGCAGGTAGCCCTGCCCGCCGTCGTGCCCGTGAAGGTGGGGACGGGAGAGGCGCTCGCACCGGTTCCCGTGCTCGGCGCCGGCGTCCCGCCGCCCTCGGCCGTCCCCTCGCCCGCGGCCCGTTCCCGCTGATCAGCCGGGGCGGGCGGGACCACGGTGACGGGCTGGTCCATCCGCAGCTGACGGAAGAGCCGGGCCGCCTCCGGCTCGGCCAGTTCGTCCCGGTTCGGGTCGGCGCCGTAGGGCTTGCGGGGTACGGTCAGGAAGTTGATCCGGTCGGTGGGTATGTCCCGTATGCCGCGCACCAGTTCGTACAGCCCGCGCAGCGAGGCGAGCCCCGGGTCCGTGGTCACCGAGGACGTCGCCGCGTCCAGCAGCGGGTAGAGCCGGCCCGGATTGAGCAACACCCCCTCACTCTGCACCTTCTTGACCAGCGATCCGAGGAACTCCTGCTGGCGGGCCATCCGTTCGGTGTCACTGCCGTCGCCCAGGCTGTGCCGCGCGCGGACGAACCCGAGCGCCTGCTCACCCTGGAGGACCTGCCGCCCGGCGGGCAGCTTCAGCCGGGCCTCGGGGTCGTCGATCGGCTCCTTGAGGCAGACCTCGACCCCGCCGACCGCGCCGACCACCCTCTTGAACCCGCCGAAGTCCACCACCACGTGGTGGTCGACCCGGATGCCGGTCAGCTTCTCGACCGTGCGGACCGTGCAGCCGGCCCCGCCCCACTCGAAGGCCCAGTTGAACTGGGCCAGCTGCTCCGCGGTGCGCGTCCCGTCCGGTTTCAGACAGCTCGGGACGGTCGTCATCAGGTCCCGCGGCAGCGACACCGCCGTCGCGCTGCGCCGGTCCGCGGGCAGGTGCAGCAGGATCGCGGTGTCCGAGCGCTGGGTGCCGCGGTCGTGCCCGTACTTCGCGTTCTCCTTGCCGGAGCGCGAGTCGGAGCCGATCAGCAGGATGTTCTGCGCGCCGTCCACGACGTGCACGGGGCGCTCGCGGTCGTAGCGGCGCAGCTCCGCGGCGGCGGAGGTGTCCGCCTTGATGTTGCCTTCCAGCTTGCGGTAGACCCACCAGCCGGTGGCGGCCCCCGCCAGGACCAGCAGCACCAGCCCGAGGCCGATCCAGCGCAGCAGTCGGCGGCGCCGGCGCGGGGGCGGCGTCGCGCCCGTCTCCGCACCGGTGTCCCCGGGTATGCCTGCGCCGTCGGTCACGTCCGTGTCCGTCCCTCACCGCTGGGCGACGGCCGCTCAGGGGTGGGTACGCGGCCTACGCCGATCCTGCCCCCGGGTCGCCGGGGCGGCCCGGGGGCAGGGGTCCGTACTGGGCCATGTGGGTGACAAATAGCGCGTTCCCGCAGGTGGGCGGAGCGGGTGCCGGGGCTTTGACCGGCTGCTCACGCCGTGTGCGTGACGCGCTCGCTCTCGGTCCGCTGGGCCAGCGCGTCCGGTGACAGCCGGTCCAGGTGGCGGCAGAGCACCACCGACCCGCCCGCGGCCAGCGGCGCGAAGAGGCCCGCCGACAGCCCCTCCCAGGTGTCGAAGCCCTGCCCCGACAGCAGCCGGGAGCCCTCGGCCAGCCCGAGCCGGGCCGCGTCCGCCCGGGCCAGGTCCACCAGTTCCGCGGACGACAGCGCCCGGCCCCCGACGCTCAGCGCCGCCCCCGCCGGATCGACGGGCACGAAGGGAGCGAACCGGTCGCCCTGCCCCGGCACCTCCACCGCGTAGTCCGCGAACCCCGCCGGAGGCTGCGGGAAGCGCCCGCCCAGCGGCCGCAGCGCCAGCGCCACCCGCTCACCGGAACAGGCCCGCGCCTCCTCCAGCGTGTCCGGCCCGCTCACCACGAGGTCCGCGTCGGCCGGATCCCCGCCCACCACGACCTCCACGCCGACCGAGGCGCAGGCGAGCACCCACACGGCGCTCTGCCAGTGCGCGGGCAGCAGCAGCGCGAGCCGGTCACCGGGCTCGGCGCCGAGGTCGCCCTGGAGCAGATTGGCGGTCTTGGCCACCCAATTGGCGAAGGTGGCGACGGACAATTCGACGCGCTCGCCCGTCGCGTCGTCGTAGAAGGTGACGAGGGGGCGGCCCGGATCGGCGGCGAGCGCGGATCGCAGCAGGTCGGCAGGGGTGCGGTCAGTGGTGTTCACCCGGCTCAGGCTACGCGGGGCGCTGCGCCGTACGGCGGCCATACCCCTCCCCCGTACGGAGGAAGCCACGCGCCCGGCACCCGACGATCCGTCAGTTCTCGGATGGCGGGCCGTCAGCAGCGCGTCCAGCATCCATTTATGCGTGGATTCCTTGCTTCCTCGATCGGCGTCGCGACCGCGGCCGCACTGTCCCTCCCGCTCACCCTCGCCCTCCCCACGGCGGCGGCGGCCTCGACCGCGACGGCGGCGGCCCCCGTGACCCCGGCCGCCCCGGCCGGGTCCACCCAGTCGCTGCCCCTCGTCCCGCTCACGCCCGCGTCCGACCGGGACACCGGCGTACCCGGCATGAGCGCCTCCCCCCGCCTCCCCGAGACCAAGGGCCTGCCCGCGCGCGACGTGGGGACCTTCTCCCTGGTCGGCGTCGTCTGGGACGACGCGGCCACCCAGCTGACCGGCACCGTCCAGGTCCGGACCCGCTCCGCCCGCACGGCCGCCTGGTCCGACTGGCAGGACGTCGAGACCCACAACAGCGAGCACGCCGCCGACCCGGACGCCGCCGAACGCGCCGGGGGCCGGGTCCGGGGCAGCACCGCCCCGCTGTGGGTCGGCGAGTCCGACGGCGTCGAAGTCCGCGTCCGGGCCGAACCGGGCGACCGGACGGCCGTGGCCAAGCTGCCCGCCGGGATGCGGATCGAGCTGGTCGACCCGGGCGCCGCGCCGCGGACGCCGCCCGAGGGCGACGCCAAGAACGGTTCGGCGCCGCTGGGCGACGACAAGGGCGAGACCCAGGCCGGCATCCCGGGCCTGCCCGGCATGCCTGCGCTCAGCATGGAGGCGGCCGAGTCCTCGGCGGCCAACGTGCCGCTCGCGCCGCTCGGCGCCACCTCGATCCCGGCGCTGAACAAGGCCGACTCCACCGCCGACGCCGTCCTCGCGAGCGAGGGGACGCTCAGCCCGGCGGCCCGTCCCTACATCGGGCCGCGCCCCGCCATCGTCACCCGGCGCGGCTGGGGCGCCGACGAGCGGCTGCGCGAACCGGGGTTCGTGTACACGAACACCGTCAAGGCGGCCTTCGTCCACCACACCGCCTCGGGCAACAACTACGCCTGCCGGGACGCCCCGGCGGTGCTGCGCAGCCTGTACCGCTACCACGTGGTCAGCAGCGGCTGGCGCGACATCGGCTACAACTTCGCCGTCGACAAGTGCGGCACGGTGTACGAGGGCCGGGCGGGCGGGGTCACCAAGGCGGTGCAGGGCGCGCACACCATGGGGTTCAACACGGACAGCATGGGCATCGCGGTGATCGGCACCTTCGGCAACGCGCAGCCGCCGGCCGCCGCCGTGAACGCGGTCGCGCGGCTGACGGCCTGGAAGCTGGGGCTCTTCGGGGCGAACCCGCTGTCGAAGACGACGCTCCGGTCGGGGGGCGGCAACCTGTACCGCAAGGGCACCAATGTCCGGCTGAACGTGATCTCCGGCCACCGGGACGGCTTCGCCACGGAGTGCCCCGGCCGCCTGCTGTACGGCAAGCTCCCCACCACCCGCTCCTCGGCGGCCCGCCTCCAGGGCCGCTGAACCCCTGACCGTGCCGGAGCCACGTTCCCGGCCGCGGGCCAGGCGGCCACCCTCCCGGCCCCGGTCCAGGTCCCGCCCGGCCGGGACCCTTGCCCACCCGGCTCGGGCCGGCACCTTCCCGGCCGCTGTCCGTGCGCGGGCTCGCGGTGCCTCCGGCGGGCCCTCAATCGCCGGGCGGGCTTGAGCGGCCGTCCGGGGTCGGCGACGTGCCGGCTCGGATGGCGGTCCGCAGCCGGGGCCATCCAGCCTCGCCGGCGTTTGAGGCGCGGGTCCGGGCGGAGCCCGGGTTCGGGAAGGGGCGGGGAGGGGAACGGCCCCCGCAGGGCTACGCTCGACCCATGGCCGGCCGCTTCGATCCCCTCACCCGCACCGCGATCCGCGGCGGCCGCACCCACCTCCCCGAGCCCCCGGACGCAGTCCGACCCGCCGAAGCCCACCCCGCGGCCCCGGCCGCAGCCGAAGCCCCCGCCGCAGCCGAAGGCACCCCCCGTCCAGCCCACACAGCGCGGGATCAGGGCCGGGAGCGGGTGTGGGGAGACGGCGCCGGGCTGGACATCGGGCTCATCCTCGGGCCGCTCCGCCGCGGCCCCGGCGACCCCACCTTCCGGACCGCCCCCGACGGGGCCGTCTGGCTGGGGATCCGTACCCCCGCCGGCCCCGCCACCCTCCGCGTGGCGAAGGCGACGGGCGCGGACCAGGTCAGCGGCACCGCCTGGGGCCCCGGCACGGAGTGGGTCCTCGACCGCCTGCCCGCCTTCCTCGGCGCCGAGGACGACGCCACCGCCTTCGTCCCCCGGCACCGCCTCGTGCACCTGAGCCGCCGCCGCCGCCCCGGCCTGCGCCTGACCCGGACCGGGCTGGTCCTCCAGGTCCTGATCCCCACGGTCCTGGAGCAGAAGGTCACCGCCGACGAGGCCTACCGCGCCTGGCGCCGCCTCGTGCGGCAGTACGGCGAGCGGGCCCCGGGCCCGCACCCGGACCTGTATGTGATGCCCGACGCCCGCACCTGGGCGCTGATCCCGTCCTGGGACTGGCACAAGGCGGGCGTCGACGCGAAACGTTCCGCCACCATCGTCCGCGCGGCCCGCGTCGCACCCCGCATGGAGGAGGCGGCCGCCATGGACCTCCCGGCCGCCGCCGCGCGCCTGGAGGCGGTCCCCGGCATCGGCCCCTGGACCTCCGCCGAGACGCTCCAGCGCAGCAACGGCGCCGCCGACGCCGTCACCACGGGCGATCTGCACCTGCCGGGCATCATCGGCTACTCCCTGACCGGCGACCGGGACGCCGACGACGCGGTGATGCTGGACCTGCTGGCCCCGTACGCCGACCAGGGCACCGGCCAGCGCCACCGCGCCGCCCGCCTGATCCTGCTCGGGGGCCGCACCCCGCCCCGCCGCGCCCCCCGGATGTACCGCAACGACATCGGGCTGATCTGAGGGCCGCCGGGCGCCGGGGACGGCCCCGGCCCGGCGCACCGGTCAGCGCAGTACCGTCAGCGCACCTCGATGAAGTCCGCCGCGTCCCGCTCCGCCCGCTCCCGTGGCGCCCCCGCCGCGTGGCCGACCGCCACCGCGCCCATCGGGTCCCAGTCGTCCGGCAGCGCCAGCACCTCCCGCACCACGTCCCGGCAGAACATCGTCGAGGACACCCACGCCGAGCCCAGCCGCTCCCCGGCCAGCGCGACCAGGAAGTTCTGCACGCCCGCGCCCATCGCGACCACGAACATCTCCCGCTCCGCCGCGTCCCGCCGGGCGTGCCCGTAGTGGTGCGCGCCGTCCGTCACCAGGCAGGGCACCACCAGGTAGGGCGCCGCGCGCAGCACGTCCCCGCGCCGCACCCGCTTCGCGATCGACTCCGCGGACCTGCCGTCCCGCCGCAGGTCCGCGATCCACGCGTCCCGCATCGCGTCCAGCAGCTCCAGACGGGCCGCGGCCGACTCCAGCAGGACGAACCGCCACGGCGTCGTGTGGTGCGGCGCGGGGGCGGTGACGGCCGCCGCGACGGCCCGGCGCACGGCGCCCGGGTCCACCGGCTCGGCGGTGAACTCCCGTACGGTCCGGCGCCCGTGCACGGCTTCCCGTACCGCCTCCGAGGTCCCCAGCCGGAACATGTCGTCGGCGGCGGAGCGGACCAGTTCGCGCGCGTCGCCGTCCCCGCCGACCAGGTGGCCCAGGCCCCGCACGACGGCCACCGGCAGCCCGGCCGCCTTGCCCTTGACCAGGTCACCGGCCGCGGCCAGCTCGTCGGCGGTGGCCACTATGGTCGCGCTGAGCGGATTGCCGTGGGCGTCGCTGCCGCCGCGCAGGTCGTCCAGGACGCGGACCCCGGCGGCGCCGATCGCGACGTCCGTCAGCCCGGTGCGCCAGGGCCGCCCGAAGGTGTCGGTGACCAGGACCCCGACGTCCACCCCCAGGGCCGCGCGCAGTCCTTCGCGGACCGCGCGGGCCGAGGCGTCCGGGTCCAGGGGCAGCAGCAGGACGGTGCCCGGCGCCGTGTTCGAGGCGTCGACCCCGGCGGCGGCCATGACCAGGCCCTGCCGGTTCTCGACGATGCGCAGGGCGCCGCGGCGCGCGACGACCCGGACGGTCTCGGCGTCGATGGCCTCCTCGCGGGAGCCGGCGGTGACGATCCGGCCCTCCGCCTTGGAGACGATCTTCGAGGTGACGAGCAGGACGTCCCCGTCGCGCAGGTCCGGCGCGGCGCCCGCGATCAGCTTCGCCAGGTCGTCGCCGGGCCGCACCTCCGGCAGCCCGGCCACCGCCCGCACCTCGTAGGAGGGGAAGTCCGCGGGGTCGTACGGGGGGACGTCCGCGCTCACCGGGAGGCCTCGGCCAGGTCCAGCGCGGCCCGGGCCATCGCCGTGGCGGCGGCGAGGTCGGTCATCAGCAGCGGCACGGCGCGGCAGGTGATCCCGGCGGCCTCGACCTCGGCGGTCGCGTCCGCGTCCGAGGTGTCGACGAGCCAGCCGTCGAGCAGCCCGGTGCCGTAGTGCAGGGCGACCGCGGCGGCCGTGGACTCGACGCCGACCGCGGCCAGCACCTTGTCCGCCATCCCGCGCACGGGCGCGCCCCCGACGATGGGGGAGAGGCCGACCACGGGCGCCCCGGCGGCTGCCACGGCCTCGCGGATCCCGGGCACGGCGAGGATGGTGCCGATCGAGACGACCGGGTTGGACGGCGGGAAGACGATCACGTCGGCGGCCGCGAGGGCCTCCAGGACGCCGGGCGCGGGCTTGGCCTGCTCGGCCCCGACCGGTACGACGGCCTCCGCCGCCACCGCGGCGCGCAGCCGGACCCAGTACTCCTGGAAGTGGACGACCTTCCGCTCGCCGGTGGCCGCCTCCGTGATCGCGACGTGCGTCTCGACGCGGTCGTCGGACATCGGCAGCAGCCGCACCCCGGGCTGCCAGCGGTCGCACAGCGCCTCGGTGACGGCGCTCAGCGGGTAGCCCGCCGAGAGCATCTGGGTCCGCACGATGTGGGTCGCGAAGTCGCGGTCGCCGAGGCCGAACCAGTCCGGTCCGACCCCGTAGGCGGCGAGTTCCTCCTTGACGGTGAAGGACTCGTCGGTGCGGCCCCAGCCCTGGTCCTCGTTGATGCCACCGCCGAGGGTGTACATCACCGTGTCCAAGTCGGGGCACACCTTGAGCCCGAACAGGTGAATGTCGTCACCGGTGTTGCCGATGACCGTGATGTCCGCGTCGGGCTCGGCCGACTTGAGTCCCCGGAGGAAACGGGCGCCGCCGATGCCGCCGGCCAGTACAACAATGCGCATGCGGACAGTCTGTCAGCCGTGATCCGTCCCGCGCGGGGCGGTGGTCCGGCGGGGCGGGACCCTCAGGCCGAGACGGCGCTGCGGTCGGCCGGGGAGCAGGCGTGGGCGGCGGCGCGGGCGCCTTCG
Organism: Streptomyces sp. NPDC006529; assembly: GCF_040611795.1. NCBI lineage: Bacteria > Bacillati > Actinomycetota > Actinomycetes > Kitasatosporales > Streptomycetaceae > Streptomyces > Streptomyces sp. NPDC006529. The sequence goes on from NZ_JBEXPB010000018.1 coordinate 87,933, forward strand.
CGCCGGGGCATCTCGGTCAGGCCGGGGAAGTACACGTGCAGGCTGACCGCGCCGTCGAGGGCGTCGTTGACCACCTCGTGGGCGTAGCCCGGGGCGAAGACGCGCTGGCTGCCGGCGGCGAGGGTGCGCGGCCCGCGGTCGGTGTGCTCGGTGAGCTCGCCCTCCAGGACGGTGAGCACGCCGGAGGACGGTCCGTGGTCGTGGGCGCCGCTGCCCTGGCCGGGGACCCAGCTGAGCAGCCACACCTCGTAGCCGGGGCCGGTGCGCAGCCGGTGGTACCAGCGGGTGGTGGCGTCGTACTCGACGAGGTGCTCCCACTGGGAGCGGTCCCCGGCGATCGAGCGGGCGAGGCCGGCGAACTCGGCGACGGTGGCCGGGTGCTCGCGCGGGGGCTGGAGGAGGTGCTGGACGGCGAGGATGTCGCCCGCGATCTGGAGGTCGCTCTCGACGGGCGGGCCCGTTCGGGGGACGTCGGCGGCCGGGGGCTGCTGCGGGCCGCGGACCTGCGGGGCGTTCGGGGTGTTCGTCGCGTTCATTGCGGAGGTACCTCGACGGATGTCAGTGGCGCGATCGCGCGGGCGGTTGCTGGAGGTGCGAAGCCGGTGCTCGGGGAAGCCGAAGCTCCGCGGGCATCAACAGCTGCAACAGCAACAGCGAACCTGGGCAGCACGCAGGAACCCACGAATGGGGGTCCGGGGGGCGGCTGCGGGCGCTGACATGGAAACAAGGAGAGCGGGTGACCGGGGAGGCTGTCAACCCAATGTCTGGTTTGGCCGAAAAGTTTCACCTCATCCGGTTGCGGTGTCCGGAGAAAGGTTTGTGCACCCCCTGACCGGGGATGTGGCGGGGCATCCGTACCCGATCGCGCCAGGGTGGGGCCCCCGACCTCGTCACCTCGTGACCGGAATGTGATCTGCGCCGCTTCCGTGACCGAAACGCAACCCTCGCCGCGAGGGGCGCGTCGATCTTGGGGAAGGCGAGGGGCGGGGCTCTCCGGTCACCATCCGTCCGTACGTGTGGCATGTGTCGCGATTTTTGGCGATATGAACACTTTCTGCATACGCTTGGTTCCGCAGAGTGAATAAGGGGCCCAATAGCAGATCTCGGCTTGACTGCACAGGAGGCCCTCCTTGTAATTTCACTCGTGTCGTTCCGTAGCCATCGGTGACGACCACACCACGGGGACGCGAAGACAGAGCGAGGGGCGCACATGACCGAGCTGTTTCAGGAACTGCTGGTCGAGGAGGCGGACGAGGAGCTCGGCTGGCAGGAGCGCGCACTGTGCGCCCAGACCGACCCCGAATCCTTCTTTCCCGAGAAGGGCGGCTCCACCCGCGAGGCCAAGAAGGTCTGCCTCGCCTGTGAGGTCCGCTCCGAATGCCTTGAGTACGCACTCGCCAACGACGAGCGGTTCGGTATCTGGGGCGGACTCTCCGAGCGCGAGCGCCGCCGGCTGAAAAAGGCCGCCGTCTGATTGCGGCGATACGTCCCGGCATACGCCCTCGGGCGTGCCGGACCGGGGCGGTACGCGCACCACGCCGCACGGGTACCAGAGCAAACGGTCCGCCTCCTGCACCTTCCCCGCTGGAGGCGGACCGCTGTGTTCCCAGCCGTTAGTGTGGGGCGCTGTCCAGCAGCCTCCGAGGGCACACCACCCCCGGACCCCCGGCCGGAGGGCCCGTACCGCGATGTCCCTGCACAGCCACTCGTCGGCCTCCCCCCACGGGCCCGCCGTCCCCGAGTTCCCCCGGCACGTCGTCACCGCGGTCGTCGTCGCCCACGACGGTGCCCGCTGGCTGCCCCGGACCCTCTCCGGACTGCTCGGCCAGGAACGGCCCGCTCAGAACCACGTCGCCGCCGACAACGGCAGCTCCGACGACTCCGCGCGCCTGCTCGCCGAAGCCTTCGGCGACGACCGGGTCCTGCACCTCGCCCGCCGCACCGGATTCGGCACGGCCGTCGACGAAGCCGCCCGCACCGCGGGCGTCCTCACCCCCGAGGACCTGCCCTACCTCAAGCGCCCCAGCGGCTGGGACCCCGTCAGCCGCACCTGGCAGGACGAGAACTACGACCTCCCCGAACTGCCGTACGGCGAACCCGTCCAGTGGCTCTGGCTGCTCCACGACGACTGCGCCCCCGCCCCCGACGCGCTCGCCGAACTCCTGCGCGTCGCCGAGGAGAACCCCGAGGCCGCCGTCATCGGCCCCAAGCTGCGCGGCTGGTACGACGGCAAGCAGCTCCTCGAAGCGGGCGTCAGCATCGCCCGCAGCGGCCGCCGTTGGACCGGCCTGGACCGCCGCGAACAGGACCAGGGCCAGCACGACCAGGTCCGCCCCGTGCTCTCCGTCTCCACCGCCGGCATGCTGGTGCGCCGCGACGTCTACGACTCGCTCGGCGGCTTCGACCGCAGACTGCCCCTGATGCGCGACGACGTCGACCTGTGCTGGCGCGCCCAGAGCGCCGGGCACACCGTCCTCGTCGCCCCCGACGCCGTGCTGCGCCACGCCGAGGCCTCCGCCCGGGAACGCCGCACCGTCGACTGCGCCGGCCGCTCCGCCGTCAGCCCCCACCGCGTCGACAAGGCGGGCGCCACCTACACGGTGCTCGTCAACTCCGCCGCCCGCGCCCTGCCCTACGTCCTGCTGCGCATCCTGCTCGGCACCGCCCTGCGCACCCTCGCCTACCTCGTCGGCAAGGCCCCCGGCCAGGCCGTCGACGAAGTCGCGGGCCTGCTCGGCACCCTGCTGCGCCCCGGCCGCATCCTCGGCGCCCGCAGCCGCCGCGGCCGCCCCGCCGTCCCCGCCGCCGAACTGCGCCCGCTCTTCCCGCCGCCCGGCGCCACCCTGCGCGCCAACGTCGAACAGCTCGCCGGATACTTCGGCGCCGACCGCGCCAGCGAACCGGGCGGCGCCGGCAGGCACGGCGGAGCCGTCGAATCCGGTCCCGGCGGCGACGACGCCGACTTCCTGGAGATCGAGCAGTTCGCGCGCCTCAAGCGGATCGCCCGCAAGCCCGCGCCCGTCCTCTTCGCCCTCCTGCTCCTCGCCTCCCTCGTCGCCTGCCGCGCCCTCCTCAGCGGCGGCTCCCTCATGGGCGGCGCGCTGCTCCCCGCCCCCGACGGGGCCCTCGCCCTCTGGCACGCCTACACCGACGACTGGCACCCCGTCGGCACCGGCACCACCGCCGGCGCGCCCCCCTACCTCGCCGTCCTCGGCGCCCTGGCCACCCTGCTGTTCGGCTCCACCCAGACCGCGCTGACCCTGCTGCTGGTCTGCTCGGTCCCGCTCGCCGGACTCAGCGCCTACTTCGCCTCCCGGCCCCTCGTCGGCTCCCGGCTGCTGCGCGCCTGGGCCGCCGTCGCCTACGCCTTCCTGCCCGCCGTCACCGGAGCGCTGGCCACCGGCCGCCTCGGCACCGCCGTCCTGGCCGTCCTGCTGCCGCTCCTCGCCCGCTGCGCCGTCACCGCCTCCGGCCTCGCGGACCACGACGGCGACGGCGCCGGGGGCGGCTGGCGCGCGGTGTGGACGTACACCCTGCTGCTGAGCGTGGGAACCGCCTTCACCCCGGTCATCTGGCCCTTCGCCGCCGTCCTCGGACTCGCCGCGCTGGCCGTGCGCCGCGCCGCGTGGAAGACGTACGCCCCGCGCCTCGCCGCCGCGCTCGCCGTGCCCCTGCTGGTCCTCGCGCCCTGGTCGCTGACCCTCTTCACGCACCCCGCCGGCTTCCTGCGCGAGGCGGGCCTGCCCTACGGATCCGGCGCCGCCTCCGCCCTCGACCTGCTCGGCGCGAGCCCCGGCGGCCCCCGCGCCACCGCCGGACTCCTGCTCCTCGGCATCGTCCTCGCGGCGCTGGCCGCCCTGCTGCGCGACGAGCGCCGCTTCGCCGTCGGCGTCGCCTGGGCCGCCGCGCTCGCCGCGCTGCTCCTCGCCGTCCTGGTCAACCGCACCGCCTGGGCCGGACCCGCCACCCTCGTCTACGGCCTGGCCCTGCTAGCCGCCGCCGCCCTCGGCGCCGACGGCGCCAAGGAGCGCGTCGCCGCCCGCAGCTTCGGCTGGCGCCAGCCGCTCGCCGCGCTCGTCGCCCTCGCCGCCGCCGCGGGCCCGCTGCTGCTCGCCGCGGGCTGGATGCTCGGCGGGGCCGACGGCCCGCTGGAACGCCGCGATCCCGTCCAGGTGCCCGCCTTCGTCGCCGAGGAGAGCGGCACCCGCGACCAGGCCCGCACCCTCGTCCTCGGCGGCGGCTCGCCCGCCCGCGTCGACTACACCCTGGTCCGCGGCTCCGGCGGCCGCCTCGGCGACGCCGAACCGGCCGCCGCGGCCGGCGGCGACACCCGCCTCGACAAGGTGGTCTCCAGCCTGGTCGCCGGCTCCGGCGCCGACCAGAGCGCCCAGCTCGGCGGCTTCGCCATCCGCTACGTCCTGGTCCGCGACGGCGCCCCCCAGCAGATCCGCCGGGTCCTGGACGCCACCCCGGGCCTGAGCCGCCTCAGCCAGCTCGACGGCGACGCGCTGTGGCGGGTCGACCGGCAGGTCGCCCGCGCCGTGATCGTCCCCGGCAAGCCCGGCGAGGCCCCCATCCCGGTGGCCTCCGGACCCGTCGAGGCCCACACCAAGATCCCGGCGGGCGAGGCCGGACGCGTCCTGCGCATCGCCGACCGGGCCGTCCCCGGCTGGCGCGCCACCCTCGACGGAAAGCCGCTCAAGGCCAGGACCCTCGACGGCTGGGCCCAGGGCTTCGAACTGCCCGCCGCGGGCGGCCGCCTCGACCTGGTCCACACCGACTCCCTCGCCGGCACCGCCTGGCACTGGACCCAGGGCGCACTCGCCGTCCTGCTCCTGGTGATGGCCCTGCCGGGCCGCCGCCGCAGCCTGGACGACGACCTGCCGGACGAGGAGGGCGCCGTACCGGCCCAGCCCGGACCGGCCGAAGCGGGCGAGGGCCGCCGCGCCCGCCGCCTGCGCGCGGAGGCCGCGCCCCCGGCCGAGCCCGCCGCCCCCGAGGCGGTCGCCGACCCGTACGCCCAGATCCCGGCGCAGCAGGAGTACGTCCAGGACCCGTACGCCGGGGAGTACGCGCCCCAGGACCCGGTCTACGCCGACCAGGGCTACGCCCCCGGCTACGGGCAGCAGCCCGACCCGCACTACGGCCACCCCCCGCAGCCCGCGCCGCCGTACGACTCGTACGCGCAGCACTACCCGCCCCAGCAGCCCCCGCAGCAGCCGTACCCGTACGACGAACACGTCCGGTACGACGCCTACGGACAGCCCATCCAGCACCCGGACGGGAGCCCCCAGCAGTGAAGCGCGCCCCCCTGACCCTCGCGGCCGTCACCGCGGCCCTCGCCGCCGTCACGGGCGTCGCCTTCCTCACCGCGCCCGCCGCCCCGGCCGCCGCCGACGCCAAGGCCCGGCAGCAGTCCGCGGCCCGGCTCCCCGTCGAACGCTCCACCCTGGTCTGCCCCGCGCCCAGCACCTCCGACATCGCCGAGACCACCTACACGGCGATCACCCCGGGCAAGGCGCAGCCGCAGGGCAAGGGCGCCGCCCGGCTCACCGGCGCCACCAAGGACGCCAAGCCGTTCCTGGAACCGAAGACCCCCGGCACCCCCGTCGGTGCCACCTCCAGCGGCGCCGAGGCCCCCGCGCTCACCGGCACCGCCGACGGGTTCCTCGCCCCCGGCTGGACCGCCCAGCAGACCACCCAGGTCGCCGTGGGCCAGGCGCGCGGCCTGCTCGGGGTCGCCTGCACCGCCCCCGGCACCGAGTTCTGGTTCCCCGGCACCAGCACCGCCAAGGGCCGCCAGGACTACGTCCACCTCACGAACGCGGACGACACCCCCGCCGTCGTCGACGTCCAGCTCTTCGGCCCCGAGGGCGCCCTGAAGACCGAGCCGGGCGCCGGCGAGAACATCAAGATCGGCCCGAAGTCCAGCGTCCCGGTGCTGCTGTCCACCCTCGCGCCGGGCGCCCAGAGCGGCGACCTCACCACCCGCGTGACCACCCGCTCGGGCCGCGTCGGCGCCTCGGTCCAGGTCGCGGAGGAGGGCGTCGGCGCCGACTGGCTGCCCGCCTCCACCGACCCGGCGGGCTCGCTGGTCCTGCCCGGGATCCCGGCCGACGCCACCTCCGTCCGGCTGATCGCCTACGCGCCCGGCGAGGAGGACGCCGACCTGCGGCTGCGGCTCGCCGGACCCGGCGCCTCGATCACCCCGGCCGGCAACGAACAACTGCACGTCAAGGGCGGCATGTCGGCGAGCGTCGACCTCAAGGACGTCACCCGCGGCGAAGCCGGTTCACTCGTCCTGACCCCCTCCGACGGCAAGAAGGCCGTCCCGGTGGTCGCCGCGCTCCGGGTGGTCCGCGGCAGCGGGGCCAAGCAGGAACTGGGATTCATCGCCGCCGCGGGCCCGGTCGGCGCCCGCGCCACCGTCGCCGACAACCGCACCGACACGGGCGCGACCACCGTGTCCCTGACCGTGCCCTCCGGCGCGGCCGACGCGAAGGTCCGCATCACCGCCTCCCCGGGCACCCAGGGCGGCGAGGCGGCGGTCAGGGAGTTCACCGTCAAGGCGGGCACCACCCTGGCGCTCCCGCAGCCCCCGGCCCCGGCGGGCGGCAAGGGCTCCTACGCGCTGAGCCTCGAAACCCTCTCGGGCGGCCCGGTCCACGCGGCCCGCACGCTGTCCCTGCCGCACGAGGGCGTCGCGATGTTCACCGTCCAGACCTTCGCGGACGACCACGGCGCGGTACCGGTGCCCCGGGCCGTCCAGGACCTCTCGGTCCTCTTCGACTGAGGCGCCGCCCGGGGCCGCGGGACCACCGTCCCGCGCCCCGCGGCGCCCGGGCGCGCCGGTGCGCCTACTCCGGTCCGTCCTGCCCGTACCGCGGATCCACCGTCTCGGGCGTCAGCCCCAGCAGCTCCGCCACCTGCTCCACCACGATCTCGTGCACCAGCAGCGCCCGCTCGTCCCGCGACTTCGTCCGGATCTCGACGGGCCGGCGGTACACCACGATCCGCCCGGGCCGCCCGTCCACCGGGGAGACCATCCCGCCCAGCGGGACCGCCTCGTCGTTCCAGCCGCCGTCCGGGCCGCCCGGCGGCGCCGGCACCTCGCCCACCAGGAACTCCACGTCCGCCAGCTGCGGCCAGTGCCGCTCCAGCCGCTCGACCGAGTCCCGTACGAGATCCCCGAACAGCTCCGCCCGGCTCGCCGACAGCGGCACCTGCGGGGGAGCGAGCGGTCCGCGCATCCCCCGTCCGTGCCGGTCGCGCCGTCGCGTCCGCGGTTCCTGAGGAGGTCCATCGGCAGGAGGAGTCAGAGGGGTGTCCATCACCCTCGCAGGGTAGCCCTCGGCGCCGCGCCGGGGGCCCGACCCGGGCGCCCCCGGCCGGGATCCGGTCACGACACGGCACCCGGCCGCGGCGGTGTCGTCGCGGCCCGGTCAAGAGTGCGGTACCGTCCAACGTCGTGAGCCCTGTACGTCGCTGTTCTCGCACCGCGTGCGGCCGCCCTGCCGTCGCGACACTGACGTACGTCTACGCCGATTCGACCGCAGTCCTCGGCCCGCTCGCCACCTACGCGGAACCCCACTGCTACGACCTGTGCGCCGAGCACTCGGAGCGCCTCACCGCGCCCCGCGGCTGGGACGTCGTACGGCTGTCGGACGGCGGCGCGCCCTCCCGGCCCAGCGGGGACGACCTCGAAGCCCTCGCCAACGCCGTCCGCGAGGCGGCCCGCCCGCACGAACGCGCGGACCGGCCCGCCGGCTCCCCGGGCGTCGGCCCCCAGGGCACCGGCGGAGCGAATGGCTCCGCCGCTCCCGGGCAGACGAGCGGTCCCGCACGGCGGGGCCACCTGCGGGTCCTGCGCTCCCCGGAGTCCTGAGCCGCCGCGCCCCCGGCCGTTACCCGATCGCCGGAAGGGCCGCCCGCCGTGCAGGGTAGGTTTGGTGCCCCGTACAGAACCCTCAGGAGGGCAGGCAGTGGCTGCTGATCTTTCGAACATCGTCAAGGCGTACGACGTCCGGGGCGTCGTCCCGGACGAGTGGGACGAGCGTTTGGCGGAGCTGTTCGGCGCGGCCTTCGTCGAGGTGACGGACGCCTCGGCGATCGTCGTCGGCCACGACATGCGGCCCTCCTCGCCCGGCCTGTCGGGCGCCTTCGCCCGCGGCGCCGCGGCTCGCGGAGTCGACGTCACCCTGATCGGGCTGTGCTCCACGGACCAGCTGTACTACGCCTCCGGCCTGCTCGACCTGCCCGGCGCCATGTTCACGGCCTCGCACAACCCGGCCCAGTACAACGGCATCAAGCTGTGCCGCGCGGGCGCCGCCCCCGTCGGCCAGGACACCGGCCTGGCGCAGATCCGCGAACTCGTCGAGAAGTGGTCCGACGAAGGCGCCCCCGAGAGCGCCCCCGTCGCCGCGGGCACCATCACCGAGCGCGACACCCTCGCCGGCTACGCCGCGCACCTCAAGGGCCTGGTCGACCTCACCTCGATCCGTCCCCTCAAGGTCGTCGTCGACGCGGGCAACGGCATGGGCGGCCACACCGTCCCGACCGTCTTCGACGGCCTCCCGCTGGAGCTCGTACCGATGTACTTCGAGCTCGACGGGACCTTCCCGAACCACGAGGCCAACCCCCTCGACCCGAAGAACATCGTCGACCTCCAGGCCCGCGTCCTCGCCGAGGGCGCCGACCTCGGCCTCGCCTTCGACGGCGACGCCGACCGCTGCTTCGTCGTCGACGAGCGGGGCGAGGGCGTCTCGCCCTCCGCGATCACCGCCCTCGTCGCGGCCCGCGAGCTGGCCCGCAACGGCGGCACCGGCACCGTGATCCACAACCTCATCACCTCCTGGTCCGTCCCCGAGGTCGTCCGCGAGAACGGCGGCACCCCCGTCCGCACCCGCGTCGGCCACTCCTTCATCAAGCAGGAGATGGCCAAGTCCGGCGCCATCTTCGGCGGCGAGCACTCGGCGCACTACTACTTCAAGGACTTCTGGAACGCGGACACCGGCATGCTCGCCGCGCTCCACGTCCTCGCCGCCCTCGGCGGCCAGCAGGGCACGCTCTCCGAGCTGGTCGCCTCCTACGACCGCTACCGCGGCTCCGGCGAGATCAACTCCACCGTCGCCGACCAGGCCGGCCGGATGGCGGCCGTCAAGGCCGCGTACGCCGCCCGGGACGGCGTGGAGACCGACGAGCTCGACGGCCTCACCGTCAGCGCCGCCGACTGGTGGTTCAACCTGCGGCCCTCCAACACCGAGCCGCTGCTGCGCCTGAACGTCGAGGCCCGCGACACCGAGACCCTGAACGCGGTCCGCGACGAGGTACTGGCGCTCGTCCGCGCCTGAGCCGCGAGAGCACCGCACCACGGGCCGGAGGGCCCGCCACTGCCTCCACCCACCGCCGGGCCGCGCACGTCGCGGCCCGGCGGTACGCTGACCTGGCCCAATCCGCATGTTGAAGGGACGCCCCATGCCGCTCGAAGCCGGCCTTCTGGAGATCCTCGCCTGTCCCGCCTGCCACGCGCCGCTGCGCGACCGGTCGGCCGACGCAGACGCCCCCGAACTGATCTGCACCGGCCAGGACTGCGGTCTCGCGTACCCCGTACGCGACGGCATCCCCGTCCTCCTCGTCGACGAGGCCCGCCGCCCCGCCTGACACCGGGCCGCGGCCCCGGACCGTCGAAGAGATCGGCAATACGGGCCCCGGCTTCCCTCCGGGCGCTACGTTGGGCCCGCAACGCCCCTCAGAGACCGGAGGCCGCCATGCTCGACGACTCGCTCCTCGACGCGCCCGAGGAGCTGGCCCGCGCCGACCGCAGCGGCCTGCTCCGCGGCGCCGCCGACGCCGGAGCCAGGGTCCGCACCGCCGTACGGCACGCGGCCGAGGCCGGGCTGGACGACCTGCGCCCCGACGGACGGCCGCGCGCCGTCATGATCGCGGGCCCCGGTACCGCCGCCACCGGCGTCGCCGACCTGATCGCCGCCCTCGCGGGCGCCGTGGCCCCCGTCACCCGGCTGCACCCCGCGGGCGTGGCCCCCGCCGCCGGGGCCATGCGCTGGACCCTGCCCGGCTGGGCCGGCCCCGTGGACCTGCTGCTCCTCACCACCACCGACGGCACCGAACCCGGCCTCGAAGCCCTCGTCGACCAGGCCTACCGGCGCGGCTGCACCGTCGTCGCCGTGGCCCCCGAGCGCTCCCCGCTCAGCGAGGCCGTCCTCGGCGCGCACGGGCTCTTCGTCCCCATGGCCAAGGCGCCCTACCAGGAGTACGACGAGAGCGCGGCCGCCGGACCCGGCGCCCTGTGGGCGCTGCTGACCCCGCTGCTCGTCCTCCTCGACAAGCTCGGCCTGGTCAGCGCCGCCCCCGCCACCCTCCAGCTGGTCGCCGACCGCCTCGACCGCACCGCCGAACGCTGCGGGCCCGCCATCGCGACGTACGGCAACCCGGCCAAGACCCTCGCCTCCGAACTCGCCGACTGCCTCGCCCTGGTCTGGAGCGAGGGCTCCGGCGCGGGCCCGGCAGGCCGCCGCTTCGCCGCCACCCTCGCCGAACTGGCGGGCCGCCCCGCGATGGCCGCCGAACTGCCCGAGGCGCTGCCCGCCCACGGCACCCTGCTCGCGGGCGCCCTCGCCGCCGGCGCCGACCCCGACGACTTCTTCCGTGACCGGGTGGAGGAGCCCCAGGCCCTGCACGCCCGGGTCGTCCTGCTGCGCGACCGGCCCGCCGGCGGACTCACCGCCGCGCCCGCCGCGCGCGAACTCGCCCACAGCCACGACACGGCGATCAGCGAGATCGAACCCGAGGAGGGCTGCGACCTCGAACAGCTCGCCGAACTCCTCGCCGTCACGGACTTCGCCACCGCGTACCTCGCCCTGGCCACCAGGGGACGTACCTGAGGGGCAACCGCCCCGCCCTCCTCCCAGGAAGACGAAAGACCGATGGACCGCCTCACGAACACGATCCGCCCCTACGCCTGGGGCTCGCCCACCGCCATCCCGGCGCTGCTCGGCACCGAGCCCACCGGTGAGCCGCAGGCCGAGATGTGGATGGGCGCCCACCCCGGCGCCCCCTCACGGCTCGACCGCGGGGCGGACGGCGGGACGACCCTGTCCGCGGTCATCGACGCCGACCCCGAGGGCGAACTGGGCGCGGCCACCGTCGCCAAGTTCGGCCCGCGGCTGCCCTTCCTGCTCAAGCTCCTCGCCGCCGGCGCCCCGCTCTCCCTCCAGGTCCACCCCGACCTCGCCCAGGCCGAGGAGGGCTTTGCCGACGAGCAGCGCCGGGGCGTGCCGATCGACGCGGGCCACCGCAACTACAAGGACCCCAACCACAAGCCCGAGATGCTCTGCGCCCTCACCCCCTTCGACGGACTGTGCGGCTTCCGCCCGCCGGAGGAGGCCGCCGACCTGCTCGCCGGCCTGGAGGTGGACAGCCTCAAGCCGTACGTCGACCTGCTGCGCGCCCACCCGCGCGAGGCGGCGCTGCGCGAGGTGCTCACCGCCGTCCTGAGCGCCGACCGCGCCGAGATGGCCCGGACGGTCACCGAGACCGCGGCCGCCGCCGAGCGCCTGGGCGGCCCGTACGCGCCGTACGTCACGCTCGCCCGCGAGTTCCCCGGCGACCCCGGCGTGATCGCGGCCATGCTGCTCAACCACTTCCGGCTCCAGCCCGGCGAGGCCGTGTTCCTCGGCGCCGGAGTCCCGCACGCCTACCTCGACGGCCTCGGCGTGGAACTCCTCGCCAACTCCGACAACGTGCTGCGCGCCGGGCTCACCCCCAAGCACGTCGACGTCCCGGAGCTGCTGAGGGTCGTCCGCTTCGAACCCGGCGAACCGGGCGTGCTGCGCCCCGAGGACGACGGCGACGGCGAAGAGGTCTACGCGACCCCCATCGACGAGTTCCGCCTCTCCCGCTTCGTCCTCGCCCCCGGCGGCGCCCCCCGGCCCCTCCCGGCCGCCGCCCCGCAGATCCTGCTGTGCACCGCGGGCGCCCCGCGCGCCGGCGAACTGACCCTGGCCCCGGGCGACTCGGTCTTCGTGCCCGCAGGCGAAACGACCAGCTTGTCCGGAACGGGTACGGTCTTCCGTGCCACGGTGGTGCTCTGACGCACCGTCCGTGACGATGGCTGCGACAATGGTCGGCCGTACCACGGCGCCCCGGCCAGGGCAGCCGTACCGAGGAAGGGAAGTCCCCCCACCATGAGCGCGTCGGGCGGTACCAAGGCGATCGTGGCGGCACTCGCCGCCAATCTCGCCATCGCTGTAGCCAAGTTCGTGGCGTTCCTCTTCAGCGGCTCGTCGTCGATGCTCGCGGAAAGCGTCCACTCGCTGGCGGACTCCGGGAACCAGGGGCTGCTGCTCCTGGGCGGGAAGAAGGCCCAGCGCGAGGCGACGCCGCAACACCCCTTCGGCTACGGCCGCGAGCGGTACATCTACGCCTTCCTCGTCTCCATCGTGCTCTTCACCGTCGGCGGCATGTTCGCCATCTACGAGGGCATCGAGAAGATCAAGGAACCGCACGCCATCGACCACTGGTACTGGCCGGTCGGCGTCCTGGTCTTCGCGATCATCGCGGAGTCCTACTCCTTCCACACCGCGATCAAGGAGTCGAACGAGATCCGCGGCTCGCTGTCGTGGGGCCAGTTCATCCGGCGCGCCAAGGCCCCCGAACTGCCCGTCGTCCTCCTGGAGGACTTCGGCGCGCTGATCGGCCTGGTCCTCGCCCTCGGCGGCGTCGGCATCGCCCTGGCCACCGGCGACGGCGTCTGGGACGGCATCGGCACCCTGTGCATCGGCGCCCTGCTCATCGGCATCGCGATCATCCTGGCCGCCGAGACCAAGTCCCTGCTCCTCGGCGAGGCCGCCGGGGCCGACCAGGTCGAGCTGATCAAGACCGCCCTGGTCGACGGCGACACCGTCACCGGCGTCATCCACATGCGCACGCTCCACCTCGGCCCGGAGGAACTCCTGGTCGCGGCCAAGATCGCCGTCCAGCACGACGACACCGCCACCGAGGTCGCCCGCGCCATCGACGCCGCCGAGGAACGCATCCGCGCGGCCGTCCCGATCGCCCGCGTGATCTACCTGGAGCCGGACATCTACGACGCCGAGGCGGCGGCCCGCGGCGCCGACCCGGCCGCCACCCCGGGCGGCCCGGCCGCCCACTGACGGCCCCGACGTGTACGAGCCCCCCGCACCGATGGTGCGGGGGGCTCGTGCGTTCCGGCGGCCGGGGCGCGCCCTACCGGATCTCGCGCAGCACCTCCAGGACGGCCGGCCCGTCCGGCGCCGACTGGAGCCGGTCGCGGAAGCCGGGATCCATCAGCTTGCGCGACAGCAGCGCCAGGATCCGCAGGTGCTCGTCGCCCGCCGCCGCCCGCGGTACCGCGATCATGAAGAGCAGCCGCGCCTTCGTCCCGTCGAGGGCGCCCCATTCGATGCCCCCGGCGGACCGGGCGAAGCCGACCGTGGGGCGGCTGACCGCGTCCGTCTTGGCGTGCGGGATCGCGATCGACTCGCCGAGCCCCGTGGTCCCCTGGGCCTCGCGGGCGAGCACGGCCCGCACCAGCTCCTCGGTGTCCCGGACGCTGCCGGTGCCCGCCAGCATCGCCGCCATCTCGCGGATCGCCGTCTCCTTGCCGTCGGCGGCCAGCTCGGTCTTCACCGTCCGCCCGGTCAGGTACCCGGAGAGCACCTCCGGCTCCCGGCCTGCCACGGCCGCGGGGGGCGTGGCCGCGGGAGGCGCGGCGGCGGGGGCCGCCCGGGGAGCCCGTACGGCCGTTCCGGGGCCCGCGGCACCGGGGCTCGCGCCGGCACCCGCACCGGCCGCGGCGCCGCTCGTGCCGCGCTCCTTCAGCCCGATGAGCGCGTTCGTCGTGAGCGCGGTGACCACCGTGCCCGCCGCGATGGCGATCAGGAACCAGGCCCAGCCGCTGATCGCGCCGAGCGCGGCGACGACGGGGCCGCCGTGCGGCACGTGGTCGCCCACGCCCGCCACGCCCGCGATCGCACCGGCGACCGCACCTCCGAGCATGTTCGCCGGAATGACGACCGCCGGCCGCGCCGCCGCGAAGGGGATGGCGCCCTCCGAGATGCCGAACATCCCCATGAAGAGGGCCGCCATGCCGGTGTCGCGCTCCTGCTCGGAGTACAGCCCGCGGCGCAGCAGCGTCGCCAGGCCCTGGCCGAGCGGCATGACCGGAATGGCCGCCGCGCACATGCCCATGACCGCGTAGTTCCCGGACGCGATCAGGCCCGTACCGAAGAGGAACGCCGTCTTGTTGACCGGCCCGCCCATGTCGAAGGCGATCATCAGCCCGAGCAGCGCGCCGAGCAGGACCGCGCTGGTGCCGGTCATCCCGGACAGCCAGTCGGTGAGGTTCTCGAACACCCAGGAGATGGGCCTGCCGATGACGTAGATGAAGAACAGGCCGAGCGCGGTCGTCGCGACGACCGGGATCACGATGATCGGCATGATCGGCCGGACCACCTTCGGAACCCTGACCTTCTTGATCCACAGGACCAGGTAACCGGCCAGGAAGCCCGTGACGATGGCCCCGATGAAGCCCGCGCCCGCCTTCGAGCCGTACAGCGCGCCGGTGTTCGCGATGAAACCGCCGATCATGCCCGGCACCAGCGCGGGCCGGTCGCCGATGGCGTGGGCGATGTACCCGGACAGGATCGGGATCATCAGGGTGAAGCCGAGGACGCCGATCTGGAAGACGTGGTCCCAGAAGGTGCCGGGGGTCACCGCGTAACCGCTCTCCGTGGCGTGACCGCCCAGGGCCAGCGCGACGGCGATCAGCAGCCCGCCGACCACGACGAAGGGGATCATGTACGAGACGCCGTTCATCAGCGCCTTGTACGCGAGGCTGCGCTCCCTGCCCCCGCTCCCGCCCCCGGCCGCACCGGCCGCGGCCGACCCGCCCGCCTGCACCGGCGCGCTGCGCACGCGCCCGATCAGCTCCTCCGGCCGGTGGATGCCGTCCGCGACGCCCGTGGCCAGGACGCGCTTGCCCGCGAAGCGCGCGCGGTCCACCTCCTTGTCGGCGGCGATGATGATCCCGTCCGCCTCTCTGACATCGTTGTCAGTCAGGACGTTCTCGGCTCCGATGGACCCCTGCGTCTCCACCTTCATGTCGACACCGAGGCGCTCGGCCGCCTGCCGCAGCTTCTCCGCGGCCATGTAGGTGTGCGCGATCCCCGTGGGGCACGCGGTCACGGCGAGCAGCTTCGGGCGCTCGCGCCCGCTCTCGCGCCCGCTCTCGCCCCCGCCGCCCGCGGGGTCTGCCGGACTGGTCACTGGTGTCTCCTCACGCCGTGGACCGCGCGTACGTTCCGATCCGCCACCGGCATCCTCCCCCGGGCGGGGGGCACGCCAAAAGTCCGGAAGACCCGGAAAGCGCCCGCCGGACGGCCCCGATCGGGGCACGGAAGATCCACGGCCCACTGGGGCACGCTCGGCCGATCGGTGTAGATTCGTCATCAGTGTCAGGCGTCGCCGCTGATGGCGGTCGGGCGGTCCTCGTGACCGGCCGTGGGGAGAGAGGGCCTCCGACGGACTGTTCCCTGTGCGCCGGCCCGCCGGTGCACGGCTCAGCCGTACCCACCTCTCGAAACCACGAGGAGCAGCCCGCATGACTGCCGACTTCACCGACTTCAAGGTCGCCGACCTCTCCCTCGCCGCCTTCGGCCGCAAGGAGATCACCCTCGCCGAGCACGAGATGCCCGGCCTGATGTCGATCCGCGCCGAGTACGCCGAGGCCCAGCCGCTCGCGGGCGCCCGGATCACCGGCTCCCTGCACATGACGGTCCAGACCGCCGTGCTGATCGAGACCCTCGTCGCGCTCGGCGCCGACGTCCGCTGGGCGTCCTGCAACATCTTCTCGACCCAGGACCACGCGGCCGCCGCCATCGCGGTCGGCCCGACCGGCACCCCCGAGGCCCCGGCCGGCGTCCCCGTCTTCGCCTGGAAGGGCGAGACGCTGGAGGAGTACTGGTGGTGCACGGAGCAGGCGCTGACCTGGCCGAACACCCCCACCGGCGGCCCGAACATGATCCTCGACGACGGTGGTGACGCCACCCTCCTCGTCCACAAGGGCGTCGAGTTCGAGAAGGCCGGCGCGGCCCCGGACCCGTCGACGGCGGACTCCGAGGAGTACGCGCACATCCTCACCCTGCTGAACCGCACGCTCGGCGAGGCCCCGCAGAAGTGGACGCAGCTCGCGTCCGAGATCCGCGGCGTCACGGAGGAGACCACCACCGGTGTCCACCGCCTGTACGAGATGATGCAGGAGGGCACCCTGCTCTTCCCCGCGATCAACGTGAACGACGCCGTCACCAAGTCGAAGTTCGACAACAAGTACGGCTGCCGCCACTCCCTGATCGACGGCATCAACCGCGCCACCGACGTCCTCATCGGCGGCAAGGTCGCGGTCGTCTTCGGCTACGGCGACGTCGGCAAGGGCTGCGCCGAGTCGCTGCGCGGCCAGGGCGCGCGCGTCATCGTCACCGAGATCGACCCGATCTGCGCGCTCCAGGCCGCCATGGACGGCTACCAGGTCGCCCGTCTGGAAGACGTGGTCGAGACCGCGGACATCTTCATCACCACGACCGGCAACAAGGACATCATCATGGCCGCCGACATGGCCAAGATGAAGCACCAGGCCATCGTGGGCAACATCGGCCACTTCGACAACGAGATCGACATGGCCGGCCTCGCGAAGATCCCCGGCATCGTCAAGGACGAGGTCAAGCCCCAGGTCCACACCTGGAAGTTCCCCGACGGCAAGGTCCTCATCGTCCTGTCCGAGGGCCGCCTGCTGAACCTCGGCAACGCCACCGGTCACCCGTCCTTCGTCATGTCCAACTCCTTCGCGGACCAGACCCTGGCCCAGATCGAGCTGTTCACCAAGCAGGCCGAGTACCCGACCGACGTCTACGTCCTCCCCAAGCACCTGGACGAGAAGGTCGCCCGCCTGCACCTCGACGCCCTCGGCGTCCGCCTGACCACCCTGCGCCCGGAGCAGGCCGCCTACATCGGCGTCCCGGTCGAGGGCCCGTTCAAGCCGGACCACTACCGCTACTGATCCTCAAGAGGACCGGCACCGCACGACGACGACGGACAGGCCCCCGGCAGCACTGCCGGGGGCCTGCCCCGTACCCGCACCCGCCCCGAAAGTTGAGCCATGCCGCGCGGCCGCTACTCGCTCCACGACACGCACGACCACACCCCGCTCGGCGAGGAGCACTTCCACTGCGCGCCGGGCCCCTCCGGCTGGCGCTACGTCGCCCAGCTCACCACCCCGGACGGCGGCCACCGGGGCTCCATCGACCTCGCCGTGGACGAGCTGGGCCGCCCGATCCGGATGGAGCTGAACGCGTCGGGCTGGCAGGTGCGCGGGGCCGCGATCGACGGGGTCACCTGGGTCCGTACCGATCCCAACGGCAGCGCCGCCACCGAGGGCAACGTCCGCGCCCCGGGCTTCACCGGCGCCTCGCCGGCCTTCCTCGTCTCCACGGCCCGCCTGCTGCGCCTCGCGCCGGGCGGCCCCGCCACCCGGGTCCGCCTGGTGGCCCTCACCGACCCGGTGCTCGCGCCCCGCACCGTCGACCAGGCCTGGCAGCTGACCGAGCGCGCCGAACACCCCACGGACAGCGGCCCGCTGGTGGTGGACACCTACCGGATCAGCGCCCTCGACACGGGCGAGGTGCACACGGTCCACCTCGCCGGGGACGTCGTCCTTTCGGCCCCCGGCATCGAGCTGGAACACCTGGAGACCCCGCCCTCGGCCTTCCCGGCCGGCGACTGAGCGGGACCGGGAGGCGGGAACGGTCTACGCCGGTGGGGCGAAGCCGCCGGCCCGCGGCGCCGGGGGCTCCGCGGGCGGCGCGGACGCGACGGGCGGCGGGGGAGCGTACGCCCCGTACCCCGGGGCCGGCGCCTGCGGCGCGTAAGACCGGGGAACGGCGGCAGCGGCAGGGCGCCCGAAGGCCCGCGCCGCGTCGCGCGACTGCCGCTCGTGCACCACGGCCGCCAGGTACGCGGCGGCCGGAATCCCCGGCGGCGGGGGCGTCCCGGTACGGGCCACCAGGTCGTCGGCCAGCCGTACCGCCATCCCCGCGCCCACCTGCGGGTCCAGCTGGCCCATGCGCGTCAGGTACTGGCGGATCGCCAGCCACAGCCCGTCCGGTACGCCCGACAGGTCCAGCCCCGTGAACCGGCCGGCCAGCCCCGGCGGAGGAGGCGGCACGGGCACCACCCCGGCCCCCGGCACCCGCTCGCGGACCACCAGCGTCCCCGCGAAGACGTCCCCGAGCCGCCGGCCCCGCTCCGAGACCAGAGAGGCGGTGCAGGCCACGATCCCCGCGGTGCCCAGCAGCTCGACCGCGCCCATCGCCCCGCGCACCAGCGCGTGCCGGAAGCGGATCGGCCCGCCGTCGTCGCGCACCACGCGCAGCCCGCACGCCAGCTTCCCGAGCGACCGCCCGTGGCTCAGCGTCTCCACCGCGACCGGCACGCCGATCATGAACAGCAGGAAGCCCGCCACCATCACCGCGGCCATGGCCGCCGCGTCCAGGGAGGCGACGGCGAAGATCAGACCGATGTTGATCAACTGATAGCCGGTGAAGTACACGGCCAGGTCGAGGACGAACGCCAGCCCCCGGCTCGGCACCCTCGCGGGCCTCAGCCCCAGGACGACCGCGTCCCCCGTCACCAGATCGCTCACCGCTGCACATCCTTCACGTGACCTGCCCCGCCCCTTGTTCATCAAGTCTGCCAAGCTGACCACAGTAGGAGCAGGGAACCTGGGGCAGGGGAGCGGTAACCGGATGGATCTCGACGTCTTCGTGGCCGCGCACCGTGCGGAATGGGACCGCCTCGACGTGCTCCTGCGCCGCGGCCGCCGCCTCACCGGAGCCGAGGCCGACGAACTCGTCGCCCTCTACCAGCGCACCTCGACGCACCTCTCCCTGATCCAGTCCAGCGCGCCCGACCCGATGCTCACGGGCCGCCTCACCCAGCTCGTCGCGCGCGCCCGCGCGACGGTGACCGGTGCCCGCCGGGCCGGCTGGCGGGACGTGGCGCGCTTCTTCACCGCCGGTTTCCCGGCGGCGGTCTACCGCAGCCGCCGCTGGTGGATACCCACCGCCGTGCTCTCGACCGCCCTGGCCGCGCTCATCGGCTGGTGGATAGCCGCCCACCCGGAGGTCCAGGCCGCGATCGGAGCGCCGGAGCACCTGCGCGAGATGACCCGCCCCGGCGGTCAGTACGAGACGTACTACTCCAGCCACCCGGCGGCCTCGTTCGCCGCCCAGGTCTGGACGAACAACGCGCAGGCCGTCGCGATCTGCCTGGTCTTCGGCGCCTTCCTCGGCATCCCGGTGCTGTGGATCCTCTTCGAGAACATGCTCAACCTCGGGGTCGGCATCGGCCTCATGTCCTCGGCCGGCCGCCTCGACATCTTCCTCGGCCTGATCCTCCCGCACGGCCTGCTCGAACTGACGGCGGTCTTCGTCGCCGCGGGTACGGGCCTGCGCCTCGGCTGGACGGTCATCGAACCGGGCCCCCGCACCCGGCGCGAGGCCCTCGCGGAGCAGGGCCGCTCGGCGCTCGGCATGGCCCTCGGCCTGGCGGCGGTCCTGTTCGTCGCGGGCACGCTCGAAGGCTTCGTCACCCCCTCCGGCCTGCCCACATGGGCCCGCATCGGCATCGGCGTCGTGGTGGAGGCCCTGTTCCTGACGTACGTGTACGTCCTCGGCGGGCGCGCCGCCCGCGCGGGCGAGGTGGGCGACGTCGAAGCCGCCGACCAGAGCGCGACCCTCCCGACCGCTGCCTGATGTGCGGACCGGGCAGCTGAGCTGCTAGTCTCCTCGTCGTCCCGCAAACGCCGTTGACACGGCCGCTGTGGGGAGGTAGATTCGAACGGTTGCCTCGAACTGGACAAGTTCGGCAGCGATGGTTTAAAGTCTCTCTAGCCCCCTCCAGGAATTACATTCCCTTTTCGGGGGCGCAAGCCGACCTCTTTTCAGGATATGAACGCCGGGAAAACCGGTGGAAAACTTCTGATAGAGTCGGAATCGCCGGAAAGGGAAACGCGAAAGCGGGAACCTGGAAAGCGAAAAGCAGAATCCCGCTTCGACCGGGAATCGGACACGAAAGAGTCTGATAGAGTCGGAAACGAAGAACGAAGCCCGGAGGAAAGCCCGAGAGGGTGAGTACGAAGGAAGCGTCCGTTCCTTGAGAACTCAACAGCGTG